>JAJDNH010000133.1 GCA_022340775.1 Acidobacteriota bacterium | reverse complement strand
TCGCGATCTATTGCGACCGGCGATACGCCAGCCATCGCCGTGCTCTTCGCGTCTCGGCGCCCGCAACGGACGGCATCGGGGTCACCGGCCGGGCCTCTGCCGCTGACAAGCGTCTCGCCGCTCTCGCTACGATCGCTCATGAACAATCCGGGCTGGGCGGGCGGTGGGGCCCCCCTCCAGGTTGGGCGGGGGGACGTCTCGCGTCTAGCGTCTCGCGTCTTGCGTCCCGGGTGGGCGGTTGGAGCGTCTCCCGTTTTCCGTCTCCCGTTTCCCCTCTTCTGGCTGGGCGGGGGCACGTCTCGCTTCTAGCCTCTCGCGTCTTGCGTCCCCTGGGGTGGGCTGTGGAACCTAATTACCTAATCACTCAATCACTTAATCACTCGGGTGGGTGGGGGAGCGTTTCCCGTCTTCCGTTACCCCGGGCGGGTCTATTCCCCCTCGAGCCGTTCAGGCCTCCGACAGCAGTGCCCGGAGCCTGTCAACGAGTTCAGGGAGCTCGTCCGAGACTATCCTCCACAAGATGTCGTGGTCGACGGCGTCGTAGCCGTGCACGAGGCGGTGACGGGTACCGACGATCTGCCGCCAGGGGATCTCGGGGTGCGCATCCTGAATCTGAGCTGGTACCCGTCCTGCAGCCTCGCCAATGACCTCGACCAGCCTGGTCAGCGCGAGCTCGAACACGCGGTCGGTCTCGAGATCCTCGCGGGTGCGCCCATCGGAGAGCTCAATGGCCTCCTCGGCATGATCCCGCATGTGGAGAAGGGCAACGCTGTGGTCATGCAGCGTCATACAGCGGTTCCGCTTCGTGCAGTACCCTCTCTCGGTAATACCTGCTCAGTGAGGCGGGCGTGTGGAGGTCGACTCCACGCCCCAAGATGGCGGCCAGCTCGTCCTGGATCCCGATGAAGCCGAAGCCCGGCGTGGCGCCCGGCTCGAACTCCACCAGGACATCGATGTCGCTCTTCGCACTGAAGTCATCCCTGAGGATCGAACCGAACAGCGCCAGCCGCCGGATCCGATTCCGCCGGCAAAGGTCGGCGATGGCCTTGCGGGGGATCTCGATCCCATGAAACTCCATGCTCGGTGCGCTCCTCTTGCACCATTCTATAGTCTCCTACCACCGGCTGGGACACATCCAGCCCACCAGTATCCTTTGTCACTCCGTCACTGACCCGGCCGGGCGGGGGAGCGTCTCGCGTCTGGCGCCCTGGCGCGTTTCCCGTTTCCCTTCTCAAACGCCGAGGGCGGCACCGTTCCAGCAAGTGCGGAAGTGTGTACGTGGCATTCATCGCCACCCATCCTGAGGAGCCGCCGCTCCCCCCTGTCATTCTGAGGAGCGCCAGCGACGAAGAATCTGGGCGGGCGGGAGGGTCCTATCCCCGGCCGGGCGAGGGATTCGTTTCGCGTCTAGCTTCTCGTGTCTTGCGTCTTCCCGGGTGGCTGGGTGGGTGAGCGGCGTCTCCCGTTTCCCGTTTCCCTTCTCAAACGCCGAGGGTGGCACCCATCCATTACTTCGATACTTCAAGCCAGGCACCAAAGAGGCACCGAAGGCCGCGACAGGATGATCCCTCGCGGAGGTAGACTTGTGGGGCGCTCAGTGGATCGTGATGAGAAATGGCTGACCCCGTCATCCGCTTCTGCCGCCTCACGGATGGCACCCGGATCGCATACTCCACCCACGGGTCGGGGCCGTTGCTGGTGTGTCCGGCGTGGTGGGTCTCCCACCTGGAACGAGACTGGAAGCAACCGGCTTTCCGCGCTTTCTTCTCGACGCTTGCACAGCACCGGACGGTTGTCCGCTACGACCGTCCCGGCGTCGGCCTCAGCAGCCGCGAACGGCACGACTTCACCCAGGAGGCCGAAGTCGGGGTTCTCGACGCCATCGCGGATCTCGTTGCCACGCCCATCCTCGATCTGCTGGCCTTCTCCTGTGCCGCTCCCGTGGCCCTCACGTGGGCCGCCGCCAACCCAGGGCGGGTCCAGAAGCTGGTACTCGTTGGAGCCTACGCCTGCGGTTCGGACCTGGGCGCCGACAACATCCGTGACGCCCTGGTGGCGTTGGTCGAGGCCAGCTGGGGTATGGGCGCCGCAGCCATCAGCCGGCTGTTCTCCCCGGACCTGTCGAGCGAGGACGCGCGCTCCTTCGGGCGTGATCAGCTGGCTTCGACCACGGCCGAGACGGCGGCCAGGCTTCTGGGGCTGAGCTTTGCTCTGGATGCCCGGGAGGCCGCAGCGCGGGTCACCTGCCCGGCACTGGTGATACACAGGAAAGGCGACCACACAGTCCGCTTCGATGCCGGACGGGACCTGGCCGCAGACCTGCCCGATGCGACGTTCCTGCCCCTCCCCGGGAGCGCCCACCTGCCGTGGCTCGGCGACGCCGAGCCCATCCTGTCGGCGATTCTCTCGTTCCTGACCGACGTGCCGGCTGCAGACGGTTCTGTGGTCCGGCCCTCCTGGAAGCGCAGCGGCGATATCTGGACCATCTGCTTCGACCAGCGGACCATCCATCTCAAGCACGCAAAAGGCCTGGCCGATCTGGCCACACTCTTGAGCCGACCGGGCCAATCGGTCGAGGCCCTCGAGCTCTACGCGGGGCCCGGCGCGCCACGCGCGTCAGCAGCCGAACCGGTCGTCGACCGGCAAGCCCTGGCCGCCTACCGCTCGCGCCTGGCCGAGTTGGCCGTGGAGTTGGATGAGGCCCGGCAACGTGGCGACCTCGGCTGCCTCGACCGGGTACAGGAGGAGCACGAAGTGCTCCTGGAGCACGTGGCCCAGATCACGGGTCTCGGAGGCCGGGTGCGGGGCATGGCGTCCGCGGAGGAGCGAGCACGTAAGGCCGTCTCAGCGAGGATTCGCGATGCCATCGGCAGGGTCGCGGTCCATCATCCCGAGCTGGCATCCCATCTGGCAGGCGCAGTCTCGTTGGGAGCCACGTGCATCTACCAGCCCGATATGCCGGTCTTCTGGAGCACCTGAGCGCTGCCAGAACCGATCTGGCGACCCGCCAGACGGAACCTGGCGCCTATGGGGTAGGACCAGGAGGCAGATCCCATGAAGAAGACCATCGACATCGAGACCCTCGTCGCCCCCTCCAGGGCACTCCGCCACGACCAGAGGACACGGCGCATTCGATTCCGCGTTGGCGTTCCCGAGGAGGCGCGCGTGACCGACACGGCGAAGTCGGTAAGGGGGGCCGGCCTTCGAGCGGCTCGCTCGGAGCATCCCGACCGAGGAGAGAGCAAGGAGCCTCTCATGAGGATCTCCCCGCCTCTCGCTCTCGGCAGCACGATGGATCGTGGCGATCTCGTACGGGGGCTGCTGCGCGGGCTGTGCCGGGTGGCCCCGGGGCTCGCCGCAATGGCGGCGGAGCAGCTCTTCGTCACCGTCTTCCGGCACAAGCGGCCGAAGCGCGAGGAGGCATGGGCCAAGGGCGCTGCCGCGATCTCGATTCCATCGCCTCACGGCGAGATTGCAGCGTGGGTCTGGGGCACCGGACCGAAGACCGTGCTGCTGGTGCACGGCTGGGCCGGTCGCGGCCTTCAGCTGGGCGCGCTGGTGGCGCCGCTGGTGGCTGCAGGCCATCGCGTCGTTGCCTACGATGGCCCGGCGCACGGCGCATCGCCGGGCCGCCGGACCAACCTCTTCAAGCTCACCGAGGGTCTGGTGGCCGTTGCGGATGCCGTCGGCCCTCTCAGCGGTGTCATCGCTCACTCTCTGGGCACCACGGCGGTTCTCCTGGCCGCTTCTCGCCACGACTTCGACCCGGGCCGTTTTGTCGCCATCTCACCCGTGGCGAGAACCACGACCATGACCAGGCACTTCGGCCGGATGACCGGCTTCAGTCCTGTGGTGCTGGAGAAGATGCGGGTCCGGCTCGAGCGCAGCCTCGGTTTCTGTTGGGACGAGATCGAACCGCTGAGGCTCGCCTCGACCCTCTACACCGAGTCGCTGGTAGTTCATGACCGCGACGACTGCGAGCTGCCGGCTTCGGAAGGGCAGGCGTTGGCCTCGACATTACCGGCAGCCGGCTGGCTCCTGACCGCGGGCCACGGTCACCTCCGGATCCTACGCGATCCCGTGGTGGTGGCTGCAGCGACAGACTTCATCATTCGGCGGAGCCCGCTGATCAGCGCGGCGCCCATCCCTGACACTGCCGCCGCATCGGCGGCCTGACTTCTGGAATCGAGGAGAACCCATGAAACTCATCATCACCACCCATTTCTGGCTCACGAAGCTCTGGAAAGCCGTCTGCTCATGGTTCGACCTCGAAGTCGACCTGGCCGACCTCTCCCTCGACGAGGACGAGGTGATGCTCGATCTCACCGCCGGCCGCGACTAGTGCCGAATCGCATGTGACAGGTGGGGTTTCGTCAACGCTTCAATAGGATGCGCGTGACGGTACTTTAAGCGCCTTTCTTTCTGAGCCGTAGCCCCAAGGAATCGAGGAGAAGCAGCGTGTTATATCCAATGGCCATGATGGTTCTGCTCACGTTCGTTGTCGGCCTTATCACCGCGAGAACGCGACTGGCCAGCCTCCGACGTGGTGAGGTCAAGGTCAAGTACTTCAAGCTCATGCAAGGTCATGACATACCAGACAGAGTCACGGTAACAAGTCGCAACTTCAACAACATGTTCGAGGTGCCCGTGCTCTTCTACGTGGCGTGCACTCTCTACATCAGCCTGTCTGTTGTCAGCGTTCCTGGACTCGTGCTTGCATGGTCCTTTGTTGGCCTCAGATGTGTTCATGCTTGCATACACTTGACCTACAACAACCTGCTCCACAGAATGCTGTCCTTCTGGGCGTCCTTCTTGTGCGCGTTCTTGTTATGGATGAACCTGGTCTTCCAGCAGACATACTAGGGTGCCACCCTCGGCATTTCGGCGTTGTCGCGCGTCGCGTCGGACAGGGCGCGATGGAGGGTCTCGATTCGATCGGCGAAAGCCTTGTTCTCCAGCTGGAGGCGGAGGCCTTTGCTCAACCAGCGGCTCACCTCCTCGGGCGCGCTGCGCCCGCCCGGGATTCTACAGCGAGGTGTCATTCTGAGGTGCCGCCACTCCAGTCATCCTGAGGAGCCGCCGCTCCCCCCTGTCATTCTGAGGAGCGCCAGCGACGAAGTTATGAGCCCGGACCGTTCTCTCGCGATCTACTGCGACCGGCGATACGCCAGCCATCACCGTGCTCTTCGCGTCTCGGCGTCCTCGACATACCCTCCGAGTTGACCACCCCCCCCACCCGACACATACCCGCGGCCCCCTCCCTCCACTATCCCCACCCGCCCCCGCGGGTTTGCCTGCGGCACCTCGACCCTCAGAACGAAGAGGTCCGACC
>JAJDNH010000116.1 GCA_022340775.1 Acidobacteriota bacterium | reverse complement strand
GACAAAGATCGGCGTATCTTCGCCCGCCGCAACCCGCCGGCCTGCACTCCGAACGGCCTCCCGGACGACTCCCAGGTCACCATCGTAGAGAAGCTGCACCACCAGTTCCCGGCTGTCCTCGCCAGTCAGGCGAGCCACCGCTCGTGCCGCTTCGGCCCGCACCCTTGGGTCGGCATCGACGGCCATCTCGCCGAGAACCGCCAGGGCCCGCGCGGCGAGCTCGCTGTTTTCGCCCACCGCCAGGTCCGCGGCCGCCGCGGCCCGTATGTTCGGGTGAGGCGAGTCGAGGCGCGGCACCATGACCCGGGCCGCCTCCCTGCGCTCGATCGCGGCCAGGGCATGCACCGCCTCACGCCGCACCTCGGGCTCCGGATCTTCCAACACCATCTCCACCAGCGGAACAGCTTCGCTTCGCCTGTCCTCGGCCAGCAGACGCAGTGTCATCCTGCGGACGCCGGCGTCATGATGGTGAAGCAGCAAGGGCGGAACCAGCCGGTGATGGCCATGAGTCGCGAGCAGCTCCAGGCTGTGCGTGACGAGACGCGGGTCCGAGCTACCAAGATGTTCGACGAGCTTGGTCACCGTTTCCACATCTTGGAGCTGGATGGGAGCAGGCTGGCCCAGCACCTCGGACTTGAGCCCGCGACGAAACGTCGCCACATACTCGCGGTGTGTTGATGCAACGACCACGATCCACAACATCACCAGTGCCAAGGTCAACCAGCTCACGCCCCGAAGCGAGAGGAAGCCGAAGGTCACGGTCAGCAGGACCACGGCAGCAGCACCCTTGGCGGCGCGTTGGACAAAAACGTCGATGAAGGCCTTCCCCGGAGTCCGCAACGCCTGTGAGACGGGCACGAACAGGAGCTCCCTGGTCGCCTGGTCCAACGAGTGACGCAGACCGCTTTCGCTCAGCTTCAGAAACCAGGCTGCCGGCAACAGCACAGCGGGAAGAGCTGTGGCGGCTGCGATCAGCGCCACCGTGCCAAGCCCGACCGTTGTCGGCATCACGCGCATCGCGAAGCCAACCCCCAGTCGACGATGGATCCGCTGCGTGAAGAACAGCTGGAAGAGGAACGCCAGCAGGCCCATGACGCTGTAGAAAAAACCGAACACGGCGGTCCTCTGGTCGAGTGTCGTCGTGGCCCTTTGAATCGCCCAGTTGAACTGCAGATCGACCATCTGGCCGACAACCACGCTCAGTAGCATGACGAGCGCGATCATCTCGAGTAGCCGCGACGACCTCACCGCGGCCCACCCTCCCTTGCCTGCACGTAACCTCTCCGGCCTCCGGTCCCGGGCCAGAGCCGGCATCCGGCGTCGGGCTCGCTCCGTCAACGAGATGATCACCCCAACGCCAAGCATCAGGGCGGCGGCCACCAGCAAGGTCGCGTGGGTCCCCAGCCAGTGCGAGAACACTCGCGCCAACTGGCCGCCGACAACGCCGCCAGCAAGGCCCCCGGCCCCCACGAACCCGAACAGCCGTCGCGCCTGCCGCGGGTCGAACACCTGGCTCGCGAAGAGCCACAGCTGACTGACCGCCACCCCGAAGCCGATCGTCAGCCACACATAAAACGCCACCGCGACCCAGGCTTGGCCGGCGAACGACACGTACAGCTGGTAGAACACCGCCAGCCCGGCGGCCTGCACCATGCTCCAGCCGACGATGAGCTTGTCCTGCCGCGCCCGCACGGTGAGCCGCGAGTATGCAAGCAGGACGGGAACCGAGGCGACGGCCACCAACAGGTAGACATAGGGCAGCCGGGTGGCTCCCACGGTGTCGATGTAGGTGGCGTTCCGGACGCTCTTGCCGACGTAATGACAGGTTGCCAACAGGAGGAAGTAGAGGAAGAACAGCCAGGCTATGGGCCCTTCACCTGGGCGAATATCGAAGGCGGCATTGGTCAGACGCAGGCGCCACGGGAGTTGGCGCGTACCGTCCGCGTGGCGGTCGCCAGCCTCGACGTCGCCTTCGTCCCGTTGGGGATCCACCGGATCTCGCACCTTCCTGCCCCACCAGGTGCCCTCGGGATGCGCACCTCGCCGTCCCGAAAATCGGTCACGGTCCATGTTCACCTTTGTCTTACGTTGAGTGTCCCACATCGGGGCCTGAAGTGCCAGCCTCCAGGTCCTTGAGGCGGAGCCTGCAGGCCGTAGGCGAGGCTAGTGGGAGGTGCTCCCGTTTCTGCTGTCGGCTACCACCAGACCGTCGCGGATCTCGACGACGCGCTGCGCACGCTCGGCCAGCGCCGGGTCGTGCGTCACGACCACCAGAGTGCTGCCCTGGCGCCAGAGCTCCGACAGCAGCGTGAGCACGTCCACTCCGGAGGTCGTGTCGAGGTTGCCAGTTGGTTCGTCGGCGAGGATGACGGCCGGGTCCATGGCCAGCGCACGGGCCACCGCCACTCTTTGCATCTGACCACCGGAGAGCTCGGTCGGTTTGTGCTCGAGCCGATCACCGAGGCCGACCCTCTCGAGCAGATCACGGGCGCGCTCACGGCGCTTGCGCCCGCCGACACCACCGAACAGCAGCGGCATCTCAACGTTCTCGAGCGCGGTCAGCTGCGGCAGCAGGTTGAAGTTCTGGAACACGAAACCAACCCGGCGGTTCCTGATCTCGGCGAGCCCGTCGCGATCGAGGTCGGCCACCGGGTCGCCGGCGAGCAGGTAGCGACCGTCCGTCGGCGTGTCCAGGCAGCCGAGGAGATTGAGGAGGGTCGACTTGCCGGACCCCGAGGGCCCGACGACCGCCACGAACTCCCCCTCCGCCACGGACAGGTCGATGCCCCGCAACGCCTCCACCCTGACTTTGCCGGTGTCGTAGACCTTGCGGACATTGTTCATCTCGATGATCCGCCCGTTGCTCGAGGGGGGACCTCCGTTCGACTTGCGCAGCGAGGGCCAGTTCATTCCATCACCTCATTCATAGCGTAGGGTCTCTGCCGGGTTGATCCCGGCCGCCCGCCGGGCCGGAAAGTACCCGGAGAGGATCCCCAGCGTGCCCAGGATGGCCGCGGTCGCGGCTGCAATAGGCCAGGACAGCGTTGGCTTGCCAAGGAACTCGAGCGCCTGGTTCCCCGCCGTCGGCACGAGCCCGATGAGCATCACCAGCACCACCGCGATCAGCAGTCCGGTCGCCCCGCCAAGCAGCGTGTACACGAGCCCCTGCATGACGATCGGGCCTGTGACCCAGCCGCGCCTCGCGCCGAGCGCCATCTGCACTCCGATCTCCCGCGTCTTTTCCTTGACAACCGCGTACATGATGTTGGCTACGCCAACACTACCGACGAGCAGCGTCAGTGCGCCCACGATGCCGAGAAAGAGCCGGATCCCGATGGTGATGTTGTCCATGATCCGGGCTCCGCGAACGGTGTCCCAGATCCCGAGGACCTGCTTGTCTTGCGGGTCGAAGCGGTACTTCTTACCGAGCACCTGCCTGAACCGCTGGATGGCGCCAACCATCTGGCCGGGCCTGTCGACCTTGAAGACGATGTTGTTGAGCCGCTGCCGACCGAGCTGAGCGGAAAATGTGGTGATCGGAACCACCACGTGATCCTCGTCCGGTCCCCCGTAGGCCCCCATCTGCAGCTTGTGCTGCATGACCCCGATCACGAGATACGGCGCACGGTTGATCTGTAGGATCCTGCCCACCGGATTCTCGCTGCCGAAGATCTCCTTGGCCATGGCGTCGCCGACAAACGCCACCCTGCGCTTCTCGATCTCATCCAGCGGGTTCAGGAACCTCCCGCCGGGCTGCGGGTAGTGGTTTCGCAGGTCGCCGTACTCCCAGTTGGTCCCGGTCACCCTGCCCGTAATCGTCTTGCGTCCGTACGACAGCGTCGTGCTCCATGACGTGATCTCACCCACGAAACGAACGTCAGGAATCCGGTGGCGGAGGTACTCGATGTCCTCCATCCGTGGCCTGATCGCGCGACCAGTGGGCAGGCCTTCCCAGATCTTCGAGGTCTCCCCCGGCCAGACGACGGCGATATTCTCGCCCATGCCCCGGCGGCCGCGCATGAGCTGCTCTCTCAAGCCCTGCCCGAACGCCAGCAGCATCAGGATGGCAACCGTTCCCCAGGCAATCGCCGCCACCGTCAGCACCGCCCGCTTGCGCTGCAACGAAGACGCCTTCAAGAACAGCTGCCAGGTCACGAGTGGACGCGCCATCTGCCCTCCCTCACAGCTTCATGGCCACCACGGGATCGAGACGCGCGGCATCGCGGGCCGGAAAGTACCCCGCCAGGAAGCCGATGACCCCGAGAACCCCGGCCGTGAACGCTGCCACGTGCGGCGACAGGACCGGGTTCCCGACAAACTCCTGTAGTCCGAGGTGGCTGGCACCAACACAGATTGCGAGCGAGATCCCCAGCCCGATGGCACCCCCGATTCCAGTCAAAGCCATCGTCTCCAGCAGGAACTGGGTCAGGATGAGGCGCTGACGTGCTCCGAGCGCCATCTTGATCCCGATCTCCTTCGTGCGCTCGTCGACGACCACGTTCATGATGTTTGATACCCCGATGCCGCCGACGATCAGGGTCAGCACACCCATCAGGCCCAGGAACACCTTGAAGCCGAGCATGAAGGCATCGAAGAAAGCGAACATGTCGGTGGTATCCCACACCTGGACCGCCTGGTCGTCGGTCGGATCGAAGTGGTGACGGCGGCCGAGGGCGGCGATGATCAGCTTTGTCAGGCCCTTATTGAGCTCCGGGTGGGCAGCCTTGTAGATGAAGTTGTCCATATACTTCTGGCCGGTAAGTGCCCGGAACGTCGTCGCCGGAATCGTCATCTTGCCGCTGTCCCGACCCGAGTAGTTCGAGTCCTGATCCTTGGCCTTGAGGACACCGATAACCAGGAACGGCGAGCCGTGCATCATGATCTCTTTGCCGACAGGATTCTCTTTCCCGAACAGATCGGTGGCGATTTCGTTCCCAACGAACACAACGCGTCGACGCTGCTCCATGTCGATCGGGTCGATGAACCTGCCGCCCGCCTGGGGGATCATGTTCCGCATCACCCCGAACACCGGCGACACACCCGACACGTCAACCGCCCTTACCTTGTCTCCATACTTGACCTTGAAGTTGTCACTGTACTCCGACGAGATGCCCGTGATTCCCGGCACCCTGGCCTGCAGGAACTCGATGTCGGCCTCGGACAAGCGAATCCGGCGCCCACGACCGATCCCCTCGAACGCCTTCGAGGTCCGCGACGGCCAGGCAATGACAATCCGGTCGCCCAGGCCGGCCATCGACTTCGTCTGCTGGCGGTGCAGCCCCTCGCCGAATGCCAGCAACAGGCTCACCGCCACCGTGCCCCACACGATTCCGAAGGCGGTGAGGAATGTGCGCAGCTTCTGGGTGGCGAGGTCGCGCAGGAGCTGGCGCAGGGTCATCCCCAAACCGGTCACGAAATCTCCTTTGGCGGACGCTGGACGACCTCCTCGCCCTCCTTGAGACCGGCGACCACCTCGATGTTGAGCCCATCGGAAAGACCCAGCTTCACCGTCACCTTGCGCGGCTCGGCCTCCGGTCCCTGCTCCGGCACCTCGACCCAGGACTTCTTGCCACCTTCCTCGAAGTGAACCAGGCGCTCGGGCACCAGAAGAACACCCTTCTTCTCCCGAATGACGACATCCGAGTTCGCCGAGTATCCCGCTCTAAGGGTCAGGTCTGAGCCTGGATCGAGCTCAATCTCGACGTCAAACAGCGTCGCTCCCTCGCTCTTCTGTGCCTGGGGAGCGATGCGCGAAAGGTGACCGTTCACAACCGAATCCGGCAGCGCGCCAACCTTGATCCGACACGGCATGCCGACCGAGATCTTGCCGACGTCGATCTCATCCACGGTCCCCTTGAAGATGAGGTCGCTCATGTCGGCCAGTGACGCCAGCTCCGTACCCGGCTGGTACGACGTGAGGGGAACAACCGGGTCCCCGTTGTCGACGGAACGGCTGAGGACCGTACCCGAGATCGGTGCTCGAATCACCGTCTCGACCCGGGTAGCGCCCTCCGAAACCCGGCCGCGGCGCGTCAGCTCTTGATTGGCCCGTGCCTCCTCGAGCCCCACCCTGGCCAGCTCGTACGCCTCGCGGAGCCCGTCGAGATCTCCTGCCGAGAGCAGGCCCTGCCCGTTGAGCACCTTGCCACGGTCGTAGTCGGCCTTGGCCTTCTCGAACGATGCCACAGCCGAGCGCTGCCGGTTGTCGACGCTCAACAGCTCCTGCGGCGTTGGGTCGGGAGCGATCTCAAACAGCCGGTCACCGGCGCCGACCTTGTCGCCCACCTCCACGAAGCACTCCTTGACAATGCCCGAGATCTTCGACTTGACCTGGATCCGCACGCGCGGCTCGATCTGGCCGACCGCAAGCGCCTTCTCTGTAATGTCTCCGCGCTCCACCTTGACCGTGGTAAAGCCTCGATCCTCGCCATCGTGCTTGATGACCTTGGCATAGACGAGGAGCGCCGCCCCAGCGACCGCTACCAGAATGATAAATACACGAACGAGCTTGGCCATGAGCTGCCTCCGCTAACCGGTTCGGTCGCCTCTCAATACGTGATGTCCGTCCGAAAGGTTCTTGACACTCCAGCCCTTCTCCGCCACCCTGGCGGCGCTCCCGCGGAGGTGACCATGCGAAAACCCGTCACTCTCATTACCGGCGCCGGCGGCGAGATCGGTCACGGCCTCATCGAGCGGCTGGCTGCCGAGGGACGCTCGGCCATCATCACGATCGATCTGTTGCCATTGGATCCGACCCTCGCTCACGAGGTTGAACGGGAGTTCGTGGGCTCTATCCTCGACACCAACCTCCTCGAGCGCGTGCTGTCGGAGTACGAAATCGACACCATCTACCACCTGGCCGCGATTCTCTCTACGCGAGGCGAGTTCACGCCGGTGACCGCCCACCAGGTGAACGTCGAGGGAACCCTCAACGTGCTCGACTTCGCCCAAGCCCAGGGTGAGTCCCACGGTCGGCCGGTGACCTTCCTCTACCCGAGCTCGATCGCGGCCTACGGGCTGCCGGATCTCGACACCAAAGCGCGAGTGGGCAAAGTCAAGGAGCACGAGTGGAACCAGCCGATGACGATGTATGGCTGCAACAAGCTCTACTGCGAGCACCTCGGGAGCTACTACAACCTGCACTACAAGCAGCTCGCCGCCGAGCACCTTGCCGGCAAGGTGGACTTCCGCGCTATTCGCTTTCCGGGTCTGATCAGCGCCGTAACGCTACCCTCTGGCGGCACTTCGGACTTTGCACCGGAGATGATCCACGCCGCTGCGCAAGGCCAGCCGTATGCCTGCTTCGTTCGGCCGGACTCGCGGATCCCGTTCATGGCGATGCCGGACGCGGTCGAGGCCCTCCTCACACTCGCCGCTGCCGACCGGGGGCAGCTGCGCACGAACGTCTACAACATCACCGCCTTCAACCCCTCGGCGGCCGAGATCCGTGACCTGGTGCTAGCTGGTTTCGGGGCTGCCTCGATTACCTTCGAGACCGACGTGAAACGGCAGGCAATCGTCGACTCGTGGCCGGCAGACGTCGATGACTCGGCGGCCAAGACCCAGTGGGGGTTTTCACCGCGCTTCGATCTGGAGCACGCGTTCTCCGAGTACCTCATCCCCAACATCAGGGCTCGTTACGAAACGACCTGAGCGAAAGGGCCCGCTGCGGGTCCGGTGACACCCACGCTTGCGCCCGGGGTCCGTCCGTGGTATCGGCGGGAGGCGGACCTCGCAGCGTGATCGCAGATCGTCTCGGCGTTCGGCCATCGCCTCCCTGGAAACGATCTGAAACCACCCGAAGTCAATGGTTTAGTCGGCACGGCCGGGACCACAAGATCTGGTGTTGACAGCCCACCGAACCCCAAGATATAGTGCATTTATTGCCACGATTGGCAGGACAACTCGGCCATCTCAAAGGCTGTGTTTCGTCGTGCCCGCGGCAGGAAGAAGGGAGCAGGGGGCAGATGGAGATCGCTCGGCGGTTCACGGTTGGGGGACAGGATCCGTACGAGGGAGTTTCGTTCATCGAGCGGAGCTCGGAAATCCGCAATCCAGACGGCTCGGTCGTATTCTCGATGACAGGCGTCAGAGCACCGGAGGATTGGTCACAGGTGGCAGTGGACGTCCTGGTGCAGAAGTACTTCCGCAAGGCGGGGGTACCACAGGTCGATGCCCAAGGCAGCCCGGTGCTGGACCACGACGGCAACCCGGTCAACGGACCCGAGCGGGACGCGCGTCAGGTTTTCGACCGCCTTGCCGGCTGCTGGACACACTGGGGCCGCGAGCACGGCTACTTTGACTCCGACAAGGATGCTGAGGCCTTTCACGACGAGCTTCGCTACATGCTGGCCACACAGATGGGCGCTCCCAACTCTCCGCAGTGGTTCAACACCGGCCTGCACTGGGCCTATGGAATCAGTGGGCCGCCACAGGGCCACTGGTGTACCAATGCGAAGACCGGAGAGTTGGAGCAGGCGGCCAGCGCCTACGAGCATCCCCAGCCCCACGCCTGCTTCATCCAGTCGATCGCCGACGACCTCGTCAACGACGGCGGGATCATGGACCTCTGGGTGCGCGAGGCACGCCTGTTCAAGTATGGGTCGGGAACCGGATCCAACTTTTCCAACCTCCGTGGTGAAGCCGAGCCGCTGTCCGGGGGCGGCCGCTCATCCGGACTGATGTCGTTCCTCAAGATTGGCGACCGCGCCGCGGGCGCGATCAAGTCCGGAGGCACCACCCGCCGGGCGGCGAAGATGGTTTGCCTCAACATCGACCACCCCGACATCGAGAGCTTCATCGAATGGAAGGCAGTCGAGGAGCGCAAGGTGGCGGCTCTGGTGACCGGTTCACGGGTCATGCGGCAGCGACTCCAGGACGTCGTAGATGCTTGCTTCCCGGACGGCTCCGACGAGGCCAGCACGGACCTCTCCTCCAACTCTGCGCTGCGAGTCGCCGTGGCCTCCGCACGGCGAACCGGAGTACCTGACGGGGCGATTCAGAGGGCGCTCCAGCTCGCCCGTCAGGGGTACCACGAGTACCCCGTGGAGCAGTACACACCTGACTGGGACGGCGAGGCCTACTTCACCGTCTCCGGCCAGAACTCGAACAACAGCATCCGCGTTCCCAACGCTTTCTTTGCGGCCCTTGATGCCGGGCGGGACTGGTACCTCACCAGGCGCACCGACGGCAAGACAGCCAGGGAGGTGTCGGCACGCCACCTGTGGGATTTGGTCGCGCGCAGCGCCTGGGAGTGCGCCGATCCGGGAATCCAGTACGACGACACGATCAACGAGTGGCACACCTGCCCGGCCGGCGGGCGGATCAACGCCTCGAACCCGTGCTCGGAGTACATGTTCCTGGATGACACCGCGTGCAACCTGGCCTCACTCAACCTGGTCAAGTTCCTACTGCCGGACGGACGCTTCGACGTCGAGGGGTTCCGCCATGCGGTCCGCCTGTGGACGGTCGTGCTCGAGATCTCCGTTCTCATGGCGGCGTTCCCGAGCCGCCGAATCGCGGAGCTCAGCTACCGGTACCGCACCCTCGGGCTCGGCTATGCCAACATCGGCTCGCTCCTGATGCGCAGCGGGATGGCGTACGACTCTGACCAAGGCCGAGCCGTCTGCGGCGCCATTACCGCGTTGATGACCGGGGAGGCATATGCCACCTCGGCCGAGATGGCCTCCCAGCTCGGGCCGTTCCCCGGCTTCGCCGAGAACCGGGAGAGCATGCTCCGGGTCGTCCGCAACCACCGTCGCGCCGCCTACAGCACGGCTCCCGAGGACTACGAGGAGCTCACCGTCATGCCGACCGGGATCCCGGCGGACCCGACGCCGCCCGAGCTCCTGGAGGCTGCGCAACAGGCCTGGGACCGCGCGTTGGAGATGGGACAGGACCACGGCTTCCGAAACGCCCAGACAACGGTTCTCGCTCCAACCGGCACCATCGGTCTGGTAATGGACTGCGACACCACTGGCATCGAGCCTGACTTCGCCCTGGTGAAGTTCAAGAAGCTGGCCGGCGGTGGGTTTTTCAAGATCATCAACCAGGCGATCCCTCAGGCTCTCGAGCGGCTCGGCTACAGCCAGGACCAGCGCGAGGACATCGTGGCCTACACCGTCGGCCACGGCACCCTCGACGACTGCCCCACGATCAACGCCGAGGCGCTGCGGCTGCGGGGCTTCGACGAGCAGGCCATCCAGCGAGTCGAGGCGGCCATCCCTACCGCGTTCGAGATTCGAAATGCGTTTGCGCCCCACATCCTTGGTGACGAGCTCTTGCGCGCGCTGGGATTCGCCGAGCACGACCTGGCGGACTGGGACCTCGACGTGCTGCGCCGCCTCGGCTTCAGCGAGGACGAAATAGACACCGCAAACACCTGGGCCTGCGGAACGATGACAGTCGAGGGCGCGCCCCACCTGGCCGACGAGCACCTGCCGGTCTTCGACTGCGCGAACCGTTGTGGCCGCAGGGGCCATCGGTTTATCCGCTACGAGGGACACATCCTGATGATGGCGGCCGCGCAGCCGTTCCTCTCCGGTGCGATCTCCAAGACCATCAACATGCCATCGGATGCGACCGTCGCCGACATCCAGCATGCCTACCGTCTGGCCTGGGAGAGGATGCTGAAGGCGGTCGCCTTGTACCGCGACGGCTCCAAGCTGAGCCAGCCGCTCAGCGTAGGTATGGACGCCGAGGAGGAGATGGCACTCTCCGATGCGGTGGCAACGGGGGACACCCGGGAGGTCGCCCGCACGATGGCCGAGCGCGTCGTGCTGCGCTATCAGGCACGGCGCAACCGTCTGCCGCAGCGGCGCGGCGGCTACACCCAGAAGGCGTCGGTCGGGGGACACAAGGTGTATCTCAGGACCGGTGAGTATCCGGATGGGTCCCTGGGAGAGATCTTTCTCGACATGCATCGGGAGGGGGCGGCTTTCCGCTCGCTCATGAACTGCTTCGCGATCGCGATCTCCCTGGGGCTGCAGTACGGCGTTCCGCTGGAGGAGTTCGTCGACGCCTTCGTGTTTACTCGCTTCGAGCCGAACGGTATGGTGGGTGGTCACGATCGCATCAAGATGTCGACCTCGGTGATTGAC
>JAJDNH010000105.1 GCA_022340775.1 Acidobacteriota bacterium | reverse complement strand
GATGGCTGGCGTATCGTCGGTCGCAGTAGATTGCGAGTGAATGATGCGGGCTAAATGAGAACCCCCTCCTGTGACCCGATGCGGATCAGGTCGATGCGTGCGGGGTTGCTGTTGCCGAGGCCGTGGACGGTGTCGGCAAGCTGGATGTGGTGCGGCGGTGGGCTGATCGGCCGGTGCTCGCCGAAGAACAGGTCGCGCTTGGCCTGGATGATGCGGGCGCCGGTGGCGTCCACGGCGACCGGGTCGGTCCCCAGGATCAGGCCGCCGTAGCCCCAGACGTAGCGGCTGGAGTAGCCGTGCGGCCCGACGCCGTGGAACTGCGGCGTCAGCATGACGAGGATATTCAAGCGGGTCTTGGCGGCCAGCCCGTACTCCTTCCACAGCGAGCCAAGGCGGGCACAAGCGTTCTCGTGGTAGGCGGACGGCCGGGGCACGAACATGATGTAGTTCTTCAGGCAGGTGCCGAGGCCGGACCAGTGGTGGGCGCGCATCGGCCTGACGTTGACGAGCGCGGTGGCGCGCTTGAAGACGCGGTTGCCGCGCACCCCGCGGTCGTCCACGGCCACGTTCTCGGGTGCGACGCCGGCGCCCAGAATGCGACGACGGATGGCGCCCTCGAGGGCCGGTGGCGTCCGCAGGTAGGCCCACACGTTGCTCTTGACGCCGACCACGTCATCGGGCCGGAAGAGGCGGCGCCAGGCGGACGCGGCGTCTTCGGCCTCGACCAGCGTGGTCACCCCGCGGTCGAGCATCCGAACCAGACGCTCCGTGCTCAGCGCACCGTCCTCACCGATGACCTCGGGGTCGCGGATCAGCACGACGCGGCTGCGGCCTCGCTTCGCCGGAGGACCCGCGCCGCCGCGGCGCCCCAGCAACACCGCCACCGTGGCCGCCAAGCTTCCGCCGAGAAACCCGCGGCGAGTCAGGCCGGAGCCGCAGTCGCTCATGGATCACCTCCCACGGTCTCGTCGAGGAGCGCCGTCGTGACTCCCGGCTGCGCCGCGCCGAGGACGACCGCCAGCCTCCGGCCGGCCACCCGGGCGCCGCCCCAGCTGCCGTCGCCGGACCGTCGCAGGCCGTTCCCGCCAT
Source organism: Acidobacteriota bacterium (assembly GCA_022340775.1). Classification (GTDB taxonomy): domain Bacteria; phylum Acidobacteriota; class Thermoanaerobaculia; order Thermoanaerobaculales; family Sulfomarinibacteraceae; genus JAJDNH01. The sequence goes on along the minus strand of JAJDNH010000105.1, from coordinate 6,865 downwards.
CCTCCGGCAGGAGCTCAGCCAGCACCCGCTGGAAAGCAGCGTGGGCGGCGCCGGGCTCCGGGTAGTCGACCACGACCAGCGCCGCGTCCACACCCTCCCGTTCGTAGTGAGCCACGACGGCCGGGGTTCGCGAGCTGAGGCCGAACGGATCGCCACGTACCGCGGCCAGGTTCGCCTCCAGGATCAGGGGATGGTGGAGGTAGGCCGTTCGCTCTCGGTCGAGACCCGCGTCGGGGAGCGCCTCCCATATCGCCGGTGGCTCGCCTCTCTCCTCGATGGCGGCGGCGGCCAGGCGACCCATCTCGCTGACCGCCGCGAGGGCCGCCGGGCTCTCGCCCTCGGCGTAGACCGAGACGAAGAACGGCCCCTGCCAGAAGCTCAGCCACCCCGGGCTGAGCCGGCCTCCCTGACCGATGTTCACCTGTCCACCCTCCCCCTGGTGGGTGAGAACGCCGAAGGCGTCGGCCGGGGTCGCGAGCCGGAACACGTCGAGCACGAGGTCAGGCTCGCCGTCCGGGCCCCGGTAGCGCCGCGCCAGGCACCAGTGCAGGTCGTAGGCGAGGTAGACCTCGGCGTGGCCGTCGATGTAGCCGAAGATGGAGGTGCGATCGTAGCGGTCGCTCGCCTCGAGCGACCAACCGCCGACCTCACCCGGGAGGCGTCCCTCGAGACGTCGTGAACCGTCGGGCGCCGGCCGCAGCGCCACCCAGATCAGTACCGCCGCCCCTACGGCGGCGACCCCGACCAGGGGAACCCAGGGCGGTACACCGTGCGTCATACTCTCCCTACCAGCCAGCTTTGCACCAGTGTACCGCAAGTACGAGCGCCCCCAGGTGCCCCAGAGAATGGTGCGCTCAAACGGGCGTACCGTCCTTGATGTTTCTCTGAAGGCCGTTCAGGAGTCATACGCGTTCGCGAGAAACGTCAAGGGGGGACAACCCTGAAGGAAAGCGAGCTCATGGCCGTGGCCAGGGGGGTCGAAGAGGGGGAAGGCTGGCCATACGGCCATCTCGCTTTCCAAAGGGTCACCGGCGCCGAAGGCGACGAGTAACCTCGGCCCTTGGCGTGCGGAGAACGGCCCCACGATTGGATGAGGCGGCTCGAGCAGGCTCCGGCGGTCGCCTCAAAGGCGCTGATCCCTACTCGCGGTATTGCGACCGCCGGAGATCGCGAGACGGCTGGGCGCGGCAGCGCCCAGACGGCCGCCGGAGCCTCAGAGAACCTCTCTCAAAGTTCCTTGCCGATCACCCCCCGAACGACCCCAACGCCTCCAGCGCCTCCTCGACGTCGGCATCGGTGTGCGCGGCGTTGATCTGGAAGCGGATCGTCTCGTCGCCACGCGGGACCACCGGGAACGCGAGGCCGACCACGAGCACGCCAGCATCGTAGAAGTGCCGCACCAGCGCCTTCGTGCGGGCCGTGTCACGCACCAGCAGCGGCACCACGGGGTGCGGACCGGCGATCGACTCCCAGCCCAGGCGGGCGATTCCCTCGCGGAACTGCCGAATGCGCGCGTGCAGGTGGGACAGACGCTCCCGGCCCTCGCTACCGTCGGCAATGCCGAGCGCGGCGGTCGCCGCCGCGCAGTCGGCTACACCCAGCGGGTTGGTGTAGATGTAGGTGTCGGCCTTCTGCCGCACCGCCTCGATGACCTCGGGGCTGGACGCGATGAACCCACCGTTGACCCCGAACGCCTTGCCGAACGTCCCGACCACGATGTCGGCACGGGCGCCGCAGTGCTCCTCGGTGCCCCTCCCGGTGGCGCCGTAGGCGCCGATCCCGTGGCTGTCGTCGACCACCGTCACCAGGCCCTGCTCGAAGCGGTCGCGATGCGGCTCACAACGGCGCACGACCTCGTCGATCGGGGCGTTGTCGCCGCGCATCGAGAACACCCCATCGAAGATCACGATCACCCGGTTGATCCCCGCCGGGACCTGGTCGAGACAGCGCTCCAACTCGTGCATGTCGTTGTGGGCGTAGATCGCCTTGTTGGCACGCGCTACGCCGGCGATACGCATCGCCCGGATGATGCTGTTGTGGTTGAGGGTGTCGCCGATCCAGTAGGTGTCTTCGGTGCCGAGGGTCATGGCCAGACCCAGGTTGGCGGTGTAGGCCGAGTTGAAGATCCTGGCCGCCGGCCGCCCCAGGAACTGCGCCACACGCTCCTCGAGCTCGACGTGGTGCCTGAAGGAGCCATCGATGAAACGTACTGCGCCAGGCCCGATCCCGAGCTCGTGTCCGGCCCGGTCCGCCGCCTCCATCACCGCCGGGTGGTGCGAAAGCGACAGGTAGCTGTTCGAGTTCATGCGGATGAAGAGCCTTTCGCTGCCCCGCAGTCGGTAGCGTGGGCCGCGATCTCCGGTCGGCGGCTCATATCCCACGATGACCCGCTCGGGCGCCTTGGCCCGTCCCTCCTGCTCGAGGAGCTTGATCTCGTCGACCAGCGCGGCGTTGAGCTTCTCCAGGGACACGGTACACCTCCCTCTTCGACCGTCGGCCCGAGCGTACCACTCCGGCTGCATCGAGGCGAAGGCAGGCCGGACGAACGGCCTTTCGCCGAACCTGCCTGGGATGTCGTAAGCTGTGGGCCGAAACCCGGCCGCCGTGCGGCCCGTACAACGGATTGTCTGTCGGAGGAGGAATCTGACGATGAAAGCACTGTGCCGTGTACTCACACCACTATTCCTCTTGACCTCGATTGGCGCCATGGCGCAGATCAACGCTCGCATGCTGCGCTACCCCGATGTGTCGGCGACCGAGATTGCCTTCGTCTACGCCGGAGACGTATGGCTGGTTCCCAAGCAGGGCGGCACCGCTCACCGCCTGAGCACGCCCAAGGGTGAGGAGATGTTCCCTCGCTTCTCGCCCGACGGAACGGCGCTCGCCTACAGCGCCGACTACGACGGCAACCTCGACATCTACGTCGTTCCTTCGAGCGGCGGCGTCCCGCTCCGCGTCACCCACAACCCCGCGCGCGACCGCATGGTCGACTGGTACCCGGACGGCAGCTCGATCCTCTATGCGACCCCGATGGCAAGTGGTCGTACCCGCTTCGATCAGCTGTACCGGGTGGACCGCCACGGTGGGCTACCCAAGCGCCTTCCCGTGCCCTATGGCGAGTTCGGGGCGATCTCGCCCGACGGAACCAAGCTCGCCTACATGCCGCTGACCCGCGACTTTCGCACCTGGAAGCGCTACCGCGGTGGCATGGCCCCCGACATCTGGCTTTTCGACCTCGCCTCGCACGCGGCCAGGAACCTGACCTCGTCGAACGCCAACGACGCCCAACCGATGTGGCACGGCTCGAAGCTGTACTTCCTCTCCGACCGCGGCCCTGCGATGCGCGCCAACATCTGGGCGCTGGACACACTTGGCAGCAAGCCTCGGCAGGTCACACACTTCAAGAAGTTCGACGTCCACTTCCCAGCGATCGGCCCTTCTGACATCGTTTTCGAGGCCGCGGGCCGCATCTACCGGCTCGAGCTCGACACCGAGAAGCTGGTCGAGGTTCCGATCACGGTCGTCACCGACCTCGCCACCATCAAGCCGCGGGTGGTCGAGGTCGAGAAGCTGATCCGCCACGCCGACGTGTCGCCGTCCGGCAAGCGGGCGGTGCTCGAGGCGCGCGGCGAGCTGTTCTCGCTGCCTGCCGAGCACGGCCCGGTGCTCGACCTCACCAACAGCTCCGGCGTGGCGGAACGCTATCCCGCGTGGTCGCCCGACGGCAAGAGCCTTGCCTACTTCTCCGACCGCTCCGGCGAGTACCAGCTGACGCTGCGTCCGGCCGACGGCAGCGGTGCCGAGCGGACGGTCACCAAGCTCGGCCCCGGCTTCCGCTACCACCCGTTCTGGTCTCCCGACGGCACCAAGGTCGCGTTCGCCGACAGCTCGATGGCGATCAACCTGTGCGACGTCAGGACCGGCAAGGTCACGGTGATCGATCACGGGCTCTACCTTTACCAGGGTGGCCTGGAGGGCTTCACGGTCAGCTGGTCCGCCGACTCTCGTTGGCTGGCGTATGCGAGAGGGCTCGACAACCGTTACTCGGCGGTCTTTCTGTATGACACCAGCAACGGCTCGCTCGTCCAGGTCACGCCGGGGTTCTACGACGCCAGCGAGCCGGTCTTCGACCCAGAGGGCAAGTACCTGTATCTCCTGACCGATCGCAGCTTCAAGCCCTCGTACTCGGACCTCGACAACACCTGGATCTACGCCAACACGACCCAGATCGCGGCGATCTCTCTTCGCAAGGACGTGCCGTCGCTGCTCGCTCCCCGCAACGACGTCGAGGGCGAGGACAAGGATCAGGCTGAGAAGGACAAGGAACAGAAGAAAGAGGCCACGACCCCCACAGGAAAGGAAGGAACAGAGAAGGCCGCCGAGAAGGAGACGACCGAGGCTGCCGGTCCCAAGCCGGTGAGGATCGACCTCGACGGCCTCGCCGAGCGGATGGTGGTCCTGCCGCCGGAACCGGGCAACTACGGCAGGCTGGCCGCCGTCGCGGGCAAGATCGTCTACCAGCGGGAGCCGAGGACCGGCGCTGCAACAAAGGAAAGCCCGATCGTTCTTTACGACCTCACCAAGCGCGAGGAGAAGACGGTTCTCAACGACGCGGACGGCTTCGTGCTCGCGGCCGGCGGCAAGAAGCTGCTGGTGTGGAAGAAGGACGCGTGGTCGATCATCGAGCTCGCCCCGGAACAGTCGATGAAGCAGCGGCTTGCCACCTCGAGAATGGAGATGACACTCGACCCGCGCGCCGAGTGGAAGCAGATCTTCACCGACGCCTGGCGTCTCGAGCGCGACTACTACTACGACCCCAACATGCACGGCGAGAACTGGCAGGGGATGCGCGAGCGCTACGGCAAGCTGCTCGACAACGTCGTCACGCGGTGGGACCTCAACTGGGTCATCGGTGAGCTGATCGGGGAGATCAACTCGTCACACACCTACCGCGGCGGCGGAGATCTCGAGCGGGGTCCGAAGGCCGGGGTGGGACTGCTCGGCGCTGACTACAGCCTCGAGAACGGGGCCTATCGGTTCTCGCACATCGTCCGCGGTGCGTCGTGGGACGTCGAGGTTCGCTCGCCCCTCGCCGAGCCCGGCGTCGACGTGTCCGACGGCGACTACCTGCTGGCCGTCAACCACGTTCCGATCGACACCACGAAAGACCCGTGGGCGGCGTTCCAGGGGCTCGCCGACCGGCCCGTTCTGCTGACCGTCAACTCCCAGCCGACGCTCGAGGGCGCGAGGGAAGTGCTGGTCAAGACCCTGAAGTCCGAGACCCGCCTGCGCAACCTCGAGTGGATCGAGGCGAAGCGGAAGCGCGTCGACGAGGCCACCGGCGGCAAAGTGGGCTATGTGTACGTGCCCGACACGGGGCGCGGAGGCCAGACCGAGCTCGTGCGCCAGTTCCGGGCGCAGTTCGACAAGGAAGGGCTCATCATCGACGAGAGGTTCAACAGCGGCGGACAGATCCCGGATCGCTTCATCGAGCTCCTGAACCGTCCGTTGTACTGCTACTGGCGGGTGCGCAACGGCGTCGACTGGCAGTGGCCGCCGATCGCGCACGTTGGGCCGATGGCAATGCTGATCAACGGCTGGTCAGGCTCCGGGGGTGACGCCTTCCCGCTCTTCTTCCGCGAGGCGCACCTGGGACCCCTGATCGGCACCCGCACCTGGGGCGGTCTGATCGGAATTTCCGGGGTGCCCCAGCTCATCGACGGCGGGGTCGTCACGGTACCGACGTTCGGAATCTACAGCACCTCCGGCAAGTGGATTGTCGAAGGGCACGGCGTCGATCCCGACATCAAGGTCGTCGACGACCCGTCCGAGATGGCCGCCGGACGCGACCCCCAGCTCGAGCGGGCCATCTCCGAGGTCATGAAGAGCTTGCAGGAGAACCCGCCGAAGCGGCCACCGCGGCCGGCATATCCGGACCGCGCCGGCCAGTAGGCGCATCACCTGGGCACGGTCGGCTCGGTAGCGGCGGCCTCGCCACGACCGCGCGGGCGCGCAGTGCTACTGCCTGTCGAGGCGGCGGATCATCTCGTTGAGGGTCGTTGGGCTCAGCTGCAGTAGCTTGGCGGCCTGACGCTGGACGCCGTCGCAACGTGCCAGCGCCTCCTGGATGAGGCTCCGTTTGAACTCGGAAACGGCATCGCGAAAGCTCAAGCCCTCGGCCGGGAGGTCGGGCCTGCCGCCACTATCGCCGGCCGCTCCCCGCATGCCCGCCGGCAGGAGCTCGTGGCTGATGACCACGCTGCGGCACAGCACGACCGCCCGCTCGATGGCGTTCTGCAGCTCACGCACATTGCCCGGCCACTCGTAGGCCGTGAGCGCATCCATCGCCTGCGGAGTGAAACCCTCCACCCGGCGGGCGTTCTCGGCTGCGTAGATGCGGAGAAAATGGTGGGCCAACGGTGGGATGTCCTCGCGCCGCTCGCGGAGTGGCGGCAGGTCGATCGAGATGACGCCGAGGCGGTAGTACAGGTCCTCGCGGAAACGTCTCTCCTGCACCAGCTGCCAGAGGTCGATGTTGCTTGCCGCGATCAGCCGCACGTCGACCGCTCTCGGCTCGGCTGCTCCCACCCGCCTGACCTCGCGCTCCTGGATGACCCGCAGCAACCTGGCCTGAGTATCGGGAGCGATCGTCCCGATCTCGTCCAGAAACAGGGTGCCGCCGTCCGCAGACTCGATCAACCCCTTGCGGCTCGCCACCGCTCCGGGAAACGCGCCCTTGACGTGCCCGAAGAGCATCGATTCGACCAGCTCTGACGGGATAGCGCTGGTGTGCACAGAAACGAACGGCCCACTCTTTCTCGGGCTGAGCCGGTGGACCGCACGCGCGACCAGCTCCTTGCCGGTG
>JAJDNH010000088.1 GCA_022340775.1 Acidobacteriota bacterium | reverse complement strand
GCCGCTGCTTCTCGGCCGGCGCATCCGTGGCCGAGCACCAGCCGGAGCAAGCACCGGAGATGGTAGCGGCGCTCACCCGGGCCTGCGTCGCGCTCGCCGAGCTGCCGGTTCCCGCCGTGGCCATGGTCCACGGCTCGTGCCTGGGTGGTGCGATGGAGCTGGTGTCGTTCTGTGACTTCGTGGTTGCCGATCCGGACGCGACCCTCGGCCAGCCGGAGATCAAGCTGGCCTTCTTCCCACCGCTCGCCTGCCACCAGCTGCCGCGACTGACCGGGCTGCAGAACGCGGCCTACGTCGTTCTCACCGGGGAAGGGCTGAGCGCCGAGCAGGCGGCTGCCATGGGGCTGGTACAGAGGGTTTTGGACAAGGACCGTTGGACCGAGATCGACGAGATCTTCAACGGTCTCAGCGCGGCCGCGTTGCGGATGACGAAGAAGGCTCTGCGGGTGGGAGCAGGCGCCCACGATGCCGCCAGGCTGAAGGCGCTCGAGGACCTTTTTCTGACCGATCTGTACGGTCTCGAGGACGTCGCCGAAGGCATCAGCAGCTTCCAGGAGCGCCGCCGCCCGAGCTGGAAGCACCGGTAACCGAGCGTAGAAGGTAGACCTCCACCAACCCGCCCAGGGAGACGGGAGACGGAAAACGGGAGACGCTCCCCCACCCGCCCGGTGATTAAGTGATTAAGTTACTAGGTCATGAGGTTCCCCCCACCCACCCGGGAAGATCGCGAGACGCGAGAAGCTAGACGCGAGACGCCCCACCCGCCCGGGGAGACGGAAAGCGGGAAACAGGAGACACGGAAAATGCGGGCGCAGCGCGCTCCAGAGAATGGTGCGCGCCTCTACCAGCCGGCGCCGGGCGGCGGGAGCTCGTTCTCCTCCTCGAAGGCCCGGACCCGCTCCACCCAGGCTTTGTGGCCGTCACGCGCCCGCTCCATGTCCGGGAACCGGTCGCCTTGACCGTTGAGCCACCCGCCGGAGACCCTGGTCTCGAACAGCAGCGGCTGCTCCTGGGTGGATAGCGTCATGCTGATGGGCAGGAACTGGGTGGTGACGGTGGCGTGCACCGTCTCGGTACGGATGACCTCTCGGACCTTCTCGTACGAGCTCTCGTACCAGCCCGCCCATGTTGCATGGTCGGGAGCTTCAACAACCTTTCCGTCGCGCAGCATGAAGTATCGGCTCATCGTCCCGGCGCTCCCCGTGCGTTCTCTCACCGAAGCTAGCACCGACCGGTGGGCGTCGCAAGAGCCGTCTTGCGATCGACACTGTGGGTGGCTAGACTCGACCGCGCGGAATCACTTGCCGGGGGAGGCGTCATGAGCTTCAAGTGCGAACGGGTTCGCCAGATCACGCTGCTGTTGGAGAACCGGCCGGGGATTCTGGCCGACCTCTGCGCCCATCTCGGAGATCGGGGCATCGACATTCGTGCCATCACCACCCGGGAGAACACCGAGCGAGGGCACGTCAGGTTGGTCGTCGACGACCCGGAGGTGGCGGTCCGGATCTTCGCTGAAGCGGGCCTGGAGGTCGCAACCAAGGACTGTCTGGCCCTCGAGATGCCGAACCGCCCCCGGAGCTTCGCACGGGCCGCACAGATCCTGGCGGTGGCCGGCATCAACATCGACTACATCTACGGCAGCTCGACGCCGGGCGCGCCGACCGCACTCGGGATCTTCGGGCTTTCCGATCTCGACCGGGCGCTGACCCTCGACTGGAAGTAGCCCGGGTCATCCGTGTGCAATCTACTGCGACCGGCGATACGCCAGCCATCGCTGTGCTCTTCACGTCTCGCTGTCCTCAACATACAGGCAGTATGCCTCCGGCAGCTCGACGTTCAGAACCCAGCGCTGACGGACGTCTCGCCGCTCTCGCTACGATCGCGCCCGGATAACCCGGGCTTGAAGAATACGACGTGCCACGGCGGCCTGTAGTCGCGGTGCGACCGCCCATCTCGCTTCTAGCGTCTAGCGTCTTGCGGGTGGGTGGGGGGTCTCCGTCACCTCGTCACTCGGTCACTGGGAAGGTGGGTGGTGGCCTGGTTTCCCGCCGCCACCAGCGCGGCGCCGAGCGCCCCGGTGAGCTGCGGATCGGGAGCGATCTCGACCGGGCGGCCGAGCTCCGCTTCCAGGATGTCGGCGATCGTCGGGTTGTGGGCCACGACGCCGCCGCTCAGCACGACGTTGCCATCGAGCGGGTCCATCTCCATGACCCGGACCACGACCGAGCGGAACGCCCCGCGGACAATGGCTGAAACGGGAACCCCGTCGCGCAGGTGCGACAGGATCTCGGTCTTGGCGAACACGGTGCAGAAGCTCGAGAGCTTGACCGCCGTCGGGGCCTCGCGGGCGAGCCCCTCCATCTGGTCCAGCGGCAGCCCGAGACGCAGAGCAATCTCCTCGATGAAGGCGCCGGTGCCGGCGGCGCACTTGCGGTTCATTCTGAAGCCGACCCGCTTTCCGTCGGCGCCGAGGCGGATGATCTTGTTGTCCTGGCCGCCGATGTCGACGATCGTCATGGCGTGCCCGAGATGGTGGTAGCAGCCGATTCCGTGACAGTGGATCTCCGTTGCGCTGGCGTCGGCGTACTCGACGTTGCGGCGGCCGTATCCGGTCGACACGGTGCGGGCAGGCCGCAGGTCGTCTGCGCCGAGAGACTCCAGCGCCTCGGCGAGGCAGGCGCGCGCGGTGGCCGCGTAGTCCACACCGGATGGCTTGACGACGGTGGCACGGACCGTGTGCTCCTCGTCGAGCAGCACCAGCTTGGCCGCCGAGGCGCCGAGATCAACGCCGCAGAAGAGCTTCGCGCTGGAGCTCTCGCGGCCAGGACCCGCGGACTTGGAGCCCGGGGACGGCATCTACATGATCCCTTCCAGCTGCTCGACCAGGGCCTCGATCTGGGTTCGCGTCTGCTCCTCCGAGTAGAGCCGCAGGTCGTTGAGGTCGCCGTCGATCACGATGTGTGGGATGTCGAGCTTCTTGCTCAGGCGCACGTGCATGCCGTAGTTGCAGTTGGAGTTGTTGGGGCAAGTCTTGGCGTTGTGGAAGATGAAGCCGTCGATGGCGTAGTCGCGAGCCATTGTCTCCAGGTAGTGCTGCTTGTACGCCTCGGACCTGACGATGAACAGCTCCGAGTAGGCGCGCGCCATGCCGGTAAAGGGGTCGTAATCGGCGAGGGCCTCGAAGATCCAGCTGTTGCAGTAAGTGGATGCGACGACGCAGGCGTTGAGGGACGCGAACTGCTCGGCGTGCTCCCGGAGCTTGCCCCACACCGGCATCCCTTCCCAGTAGAACCTGTGCCTCTCGTCATCGACCGCACCGACGCCTTCCTGCATGCGTTCCCTGAGCTCCTCGAGGAGGGCCTCGTAGTAGCGCTCGGCGCGCTCGTCGCCACGGAGAACGACCGCCGGGCCCATCTGGATGGTGGCGTCGAAGTAGGTGAGTGGCGCCGGGCGGCAGCAGGCTGTACGGAGGACCTCGCGCCACAGCTCGGTGCAGCGGAACGAGGAGGCGGTTACGGCGCGGAGCCGATCGGGGTCGAGGCTCGCACCGGCGATCCTCTCCAACTCGGGCACCAGCGCCCGGTGCTGGGCGGCCAGGTCTTCCACAATGTCGGGAGTGATACGGCTCAAGCTGCGCGGGGTCTCGATGCCGATCATGGGTATCCCGAGCTCCCGCTTGTAGAACGCGAACCAGTCCTGGACGTCGCGGCACTGGTTGGTGTTGTAGACGAGAACATCCGGGGTCGGGACCGACGCCAGTCCGTACGCTCTGGTCAGCGGCGTCGTGCGGCTGACGTACGAGCCGATGTCGCTGGTGAGGTAGGAGCAGATCTCGGGAGAGTAGCCGAGGGCGTTGGCGGCCGGGATGAGATCCGTTGCCATTCGTGTCGCGCCCAGCATGGCGCCGTGGTTTTCGGGGAAGTACACCTTGAAACCGAGTGCCCGCAGCAGCTCTGCGGGGCCAACGCTGTTGCACCAGGCTACCTTGGCGGGGCCGGAGCCGGCGGCCTCGTCGAGCTCATGGTAGTAGTCGGCCATCAGGTCTCGCAGCGCGGCGGTCGAGCGCAGCTTCTTGATCGGTGATTCGTTGCGACTCACGAGACGCTTACCTCCCTGCCCGTTTTCCGCCGCCCGGAACCGGGCCCAGACATTCTCTCACTCGCCCTTTGGGCGGGTGTAGATCGTTCGGAACCGTTCGGGAAACACCAGGTAGCACTCCGCGCAGTCGGCACCGAGGTCCTCCCGCGAGACCGGACGGAGCTGAACTTCGAAGCCGAGCTCCTGGTACAGCTCGACCAGCTCCGATAGCCGGGGCTCGTCGGTGGTCGTTTGCTTCGTCCAGCCCTCCTCGTCGACGGCGTCCCCCTGCGGCCCACTCTTCTCGGCCATCAACTCACCTCCGACCACGATTGTAGCTCCAGGCTCCGATGAGGCTAGAACAGATCATCCAGCTCATCGTCGCCACCTTGGGGCAGGTGTCCGTGCTGGGCCAGGAACTGCTGGATGAGTTCGCTCTCGCGCTTGGTGTACATCGGGTCCTCGTCGAAGACGAAGAACGCGGCGGAAGACCCCGTTGCCAACTCCTCCTCGAGCGCGCGGCGCAGGTTCGGGGTGCCGGCGATCTTGATCGCGACGTGATCAGGGCTGAGCAGCTGGTAGACGCCGTCACGCTCGGGCACGCCCGCCACCGCTTCGGCATCCAGTGCCAGCCACAGCTGCGGCGGCAGATGGGGCGGCGAGAGCAGAAACCGCAGGTCGCACTGCAGGCAACGAGCCGCCTCTGCTCGCGCCACGGTGTCGTCGAGCGGCCCCTCGACCTCGCCGAAGCCGGCGATGCGGGGATCCAGGGCGGCCAGGGCGGCCTCGGCTCTCTCCCTGGCGGCGAACCCGGGATCGGACCCCAGCCACTGGCTTGGCTGCTCGGGCTCGAGGATCGAGGCGATGGCGCCGTCGCCGCCCAGGAATCGGTCCACCGACTCGGCCGCACGACGCGCACCCGCGACGGCCAGGACCACCGAAGCCGGTCCGGTAGCGATGTCGCCGGCGCCGAACAGCCCACCGCCACAGGCGCCGTCGTCGAGGTTGACCCGCAGCAGGCCGCCGTCGCTCAGCTCGAGGCCCTCGATCCCGCCCAGGCTCGGGCTGACCTGTTGGCCGATGGCCAGGATCACGGCGTCTGCACCGATCTCGTGCACGGTCTCACGGTCGTAGGTTGGGGCAAAACGGCCCGCAGCGTCGAACACTGCGGTGCAGCGGACCAGACGGATGCCACTCACCCTGCCGTCGCCGTTCAGGATCTCGCTCGGGCCCCAGGAGGGGAGGATCGTCACCCCCTCGGCGCGGGCCTCCTCGACCTCGCTGCGGTAGGCCGGCATCTCCTCCTCGCGCTCGAGGCAGGCGAGGATGATCTCGGCCGCGCCGAGCCGCACAGCGGTACGCGCGGCGTCGATGGCGACGTTTCCGCCACCGATGACCACGGTCCGGCGTCCCTGTAGGGAGGTGCGATCGAAGGTTCCGGAGGCGACCTCCTTGAGCAGGTCGATCCCGCTCATCACCCCGTCGAGGTCCGTGCCGTCGATCGGCAGCGGCCGGGGCGCTCCGGCGCCAGCGGTGATGATCACAGCCTCGTAGCCGCCGGCGCGCAGGCCCTCCAGGGTCACATCGTTTCCGAGCGCCTGGCTCAGCCGCAGCTCGACGCCCTGGGCGGTGATCAGCTCGAGATCCCGATCCAGGACCTCGCGCGGCAGCCGGTACTCGGGGATGCCGTAGCGCAGCATGCCACCGGCCTCGGCCTCGGCCTCGAAGATGGTCACATGGTGGCCGCTGCGGCGGAGGAAATGAGCGGCCGCGAGACCGGCCGGGCCGGCGCCGATGACCGCCACCCGGTGGGGCGTGTCCGTCGACGGTTGCCACTCGAGGGAGTCGGGGCTGATGCTGTCGAAGACGTGGCGGCGCAGCCGGCACACCGACAGAGGGCCACCGAAATCGCTGCGCCGGCACTCGCCCTCGCACGGGTGAAAGCACACCCGTCCGAGACTGTTCGGCAGCGGCAAACGGTCCATGGCAACGCGGGCGGCGTCCTCGAGGTCGCCGCGGCCGACGGCGCGCAGGAAGCGCGGCACGTCCATGCCGGCGGGGCATCCGCTGCGGCAAGGCACCAGCCGCGCCTCGCGGCCGGCCGCCGGCACGTCGCGATCGGTCAAGGCGCCGGTCGGGCAGACCTCGACGCAGGCGCCGCACAGCCTACAGTCGGCGCGTTCGGTGTCGGGGCCGAGGCGGCCGACCACGACCTCGCCGGCGTGGCGCACCCAGCCAAGTGCGTTGACGCCCTTGAGGTCGGAGCAGGCCCGCACGCAACGCAGGCAGCCCACACACAGCTCCGGCTCCCAGCGGAACAGGATGTCGGTCTCGACCGGCAGACCGCGCGGTACGTAGCGGGGCACCTCGGGCGGTACGCCGATGTACGAAGCGACCTTCTCCAGTTCGCACCGACCGAGCAGCGGGCAGCACCGTTCGGTGACCGGAACGCCGGTCGAGCAGGGCTCGCGGCTGCAACCCTCCTTCTGGGCGCAGGTGATGCAGGCGTGTGGGTGGTGGGCCAGGATTACTGCCAGGCGTTGGCGGCGCAGCGCCGTGAGCTCCGGCGAATCGGTGCGCACGACGGTCCCCTCGTGAGCCGGCAGGTCACATGCGTGCTGTGGCTCGTTGTACCCCTCCACCTCGACGAAGCATAGGCCGCAACCGTCGAAAGGCTCGCTGCCGCCGTCGTGCTCGATGCGCTCGCCGGCGCGGTACACCGCCTCTGACGGGGTGGCGGAGCGCCCCGGCGGGAGGTCGGGGTGGGAGCACAGGTGGGGGATGTAGATGTTGCTTGCCAGCGCCGCGGCGAGCACGGTGTCGCCTTCGTCGGCCTCGATTCGCTTGCCGTCAATCTCGATCGTGGCCATCAGCGCCTCCGCTCAGCCATTCCCATGCGTCACGAGGTTCTGCCAGGCCCGCTACCACGAGTGCGTCAGCGCATCGTGCGGACAGGCGTCCGTACAGGGCAGCGTCTTCCAGCCGGAGGCCGGCTTGCACGGCGCGCACGAGTACTTGATCTGCTTGCGGTGCTCGTCGCGCACCGCGCACACCTGGTCGTCGTAATCGTCGGTGATGATCTCGATCACGCCGGCGGGACAGGCGCCGGCGCAGGGACGACCCTCGCACTCGACGCATTTGTCAGTGTCAACGGTGATGAAATACTCCCCTGAGCCGTCGGTGTAGCCGTAGTTCGCCAGCATCTCAGTTGCCGCTCTTCGACTTCAGGTACAGCGCCCGCGCGAACAGGGCTGCGCCGGCGGCGCCCGCGATCTGGCTGTCGGTCTCGGTCTTCAGCGCCTCGACCCCGAGCTCCTTCTCGATGCGGCTGACCACCCCGGAGTTCTTGGCGATGCCGCCGGTGATCGCGAAGCTCTCCTCGATACCGATGCGCTCGAGCAGGGCGCACACGCGGTGGGCCATCGCCGAGCAGTAAGAGGCGAGGACGCGGTTCTTCGGCCACCCCTGTCGCAGCAACCCGGAGGCCTCGCTCTTGGCGAAGACCACGCATGTGCTCGAGACCGGCGGCGGCTCCTCGTCGACGTCGAGCGACATCTCGCCGACCTCCTCGATCGGCACCGACAGCAGGTCGGCCATGACCTCCATACCGCGGCCGGTGCCGGCGGCGCACTTGTCGTTCATCAGGAACGCGCGCACCTTGCCCTTTTCGTCGCAGTGGATGGCCTTGCAGTCCTGGCCGCCCATGTCGAGGACCGTGCGTACCGCCGGGCCATACATGAAGTTGGCACCACGGGCGTGGCAGGCGATCTCGGTGATCGCCTTCTGTGCGAACGGCACGTTGACGCGGCCGTACCCGGTGCCGACGGCGTAGTGCAGATCCTCGAGCGTGAGGCCGGTGTCCTCGAGCGCCCAGGCGAGCGCCTTGCTGGCGCTCTCGGGGCTATCGGACCCGGTTCGCATGTTCGAGAAGGCGAACAGCTTGCCGTCGGCCATGATCACCGCCTGCGAGCTCACCGAGCCGACGTCGATGCCTACCGACAGCACCTCGGCGGCTCGCGGGTCCGCCTCCGGATCATGCCAGTTGTACTCCTTCCAGCGCCAGAACTCGACCGCCATGGCTACCTCCCTTCCTGGACCCGCTCGGCGGCGATCAGAGCCGCTCCGTAGGCGCCGACGTACTCGGGGTCGGATGGCACTAGCACGTCACTCTCCAGACCCCGCTTCAACGACTGGACGAAGCCGGGGTTGCGGGCCAGCCCGCCGACCAGTACCACGTCCTTCTGGAAGCCGACCTTGCGCACCATCGAGGTGATGCGCGACGCCATCGCGTCGTGGACCGCCCGGGAGATGTCCTCCTTCGGCGTCTTGGCATGGAGCAGGGACACGACCTCGCTCTCCGCGAACACAGTGCACTGTGCGTTCATCGGTACGGCCTGGGTCGAGCGCAGCGCCATTGCCCCGAGCTCCTCGAGGTCGACCTCGAGAGCCCGCGCCATCGCCTCGGTGAAGGTGCCGGCACCGGCGGCACACTTCTCGTTGACCGCGAAGTCCTCGACCTTGCCGTCGTCTCTACAACGTACGGCCCGTCCTTCCTCGGCGCCGACGTCAATGACCGTGCGGGCGCTCGGGATCAGCGTGCAGGCGCCCTTGGCGTCCGCACTGACTTCCGTCACCTGGTCGTTGGCAAATGACACCTCCTGGCGGCCGGCGCCGGTTCCCAAGATGAAGTCGATGTCGTCGAGCGAGAGCCCGCCGGCGGCCTCGAGGGCTTCCTTGACGACGCCGTCGAGCGCGGTCTTGGTGTCGAGACCCGCGAGCACGATGCCCTTGCCGACGAGCTCTCCGTCCTTGACCACGACCACCTTGATGGTCTTGGCTCCGATGTCGATTCCTGCCGTAATCACGGGTGTACCCCCTTTTCGTCGAGCCGTCAGCTGGCCAGGCGGCGCAGGTTCAAGGTTTCCATGAAGGCGTCGATTCGGGCCAGGGTGCGGGCCCGGTCGAACTCGCGCTCGTCGCCCATGTTGCCCTCGAAGGTCATGACCGGGAAGCCGGCCTCGAGCAGCGCGAGGCGGTTCTCGGCGATCCCTACCGTCAGCCCTTCGCAGCCGCGGTTGTAGTGCAACATCACCCCGTTGAGCTGCCACTCACGGCCGATGCGGATCATCATCTCGCTCTTGAGGTGGGGCGAGTAAAAGTGCTGCCACTCCGGCTTGGAGAGGTTCCACTCGGCCAAAATCCTCAGCGCCTGATCGCGGTCCTTGATCTCGATGCCCTTCTGCATCGGGGTCTTGCGAGGCCCCCAGGTGCCATCCTCACCGACCTCCCACATGCCGATCAGCCCGAACGTGTAGAGCGAGCCGACCGAGACGCATCCGAACTCCTCGAGGTAACGGAATACCTCGAGAAAGGCCCAGGGCGGCTGCGTGTCGGACATCACCCGGCAGCGCTCGTTGCCGACCGCAGCGATGCCGTTCGCCACCCGGTCGGCGACCTCGTCGCGCAGCTCCTCGTAGTAGTCGGCGACCCGGCGGTCGTGCTTCATCAGCGTTCCCAGGGCGTACAGCGAGTACATGCTCTTCTCGTCGAGCGGTGCCGGGACCGCCTTGTTGAGGGCGCAGACTTCCGCCCACACCGAGGTCGAACGGCACTCGTTCTCTACCGCCTCGATGAGCAGCTCGTCGTCATAGGTGCGTCCCGTGACCTTCTCCATCCACTCGATGCCGTCGTGCATCTGCGCCACCAGGTACTCGAGGCGGTTCTCGGTCAGCTCGTGGTACGGGCCGACCGAGACGTCGATGGAAAAGTGGGGGATCTCGGGCTCGAAGTCGGTCACCACCTGGTACCACTTGGCGTGCGAGCAGCAGATGTGGTCCTGCCAGATGAAGTCCGGCTTCGGGAACGGGCCGCCGAACGCGTACTTGTCGAGGAGCAGCGAGCCCCAGTAGTTGCGCATGTACGAGCACAGGTCGCGGGCGTAGCCGCGCTTCTCGACCGCCTCCAGGCACTGCAGCGAGAAGTCGCGGTCCCAGGCGATCGAGGCTCCATACGGCTCGCTGGTCAGGCAGCACACGTCGCGGCCGAGGCCGGCCGGGACCGCGCCCAGGCTCCACGCGCCGCCGGCCCAGCGGATGGCGCCGCGATCGTGGGCGGTGGCGTACTCCTTGTAGTAGGTGTTTCGCAGCTCCTTGGCCTTCTTCCAGGTGGCGAGGGGCCGCGTCGGGTAGATTGTCTTGGCTGCCATCGTGTCCTCCATCCCGATCAGAAGAGGTCGTCGTCGAACATGTCCGCCTGGCTCAGCATCTCCAGGAACGCTTCGACCCGGATCCGGAACTGGCCGAGTGGGACGGTGACGTCGAACTCCAGGAACAGAGTCGGGATCCCGGCCTCTTCGAAGGCTTTCTTGAGGGCCGGAATGTCCAGCTCGTGGGGGTCGCAGAACTTCTGCTGGATCAGGATCGCTCCCTTCACGTCGTACTCCTTGGCGAGCGACAGCGCGTGCGGGATGCGGGTCCTTACCGGCCAGTCCTTGGACGGGCAGGCGGGCCGGTCGATGTAGCGGGCGGCGAGCGCCTGGTGCAGGTTGCCGTTGGCCTCCACCTGGTTCCAGAAGTAGCGGGTGCCGGTGCAGTGCTCGTCAATCACGATCGTTGCGCCGAGCGACTCGACCATGCGGATGAACGGGATGTCGTCGTCCTCGCTGCCGATGATCATCAGGCGGATGCCGTCTCCAGAGTCGGGCGAGCGTCCCGGCAGCTTCTCGAGCAGCTCGGTCAGCGCGCGGTTGTGGTCGGCCTTGTCCACCATCTGGTTGGAGATCACCATCTCCATCGCCTCCTCACCGGTGAGAGCCGGTTTGGGGCCCCTGCGCAGCTCGTACACCTCGCGCAGCAGGCGGCGGCTGGTGTTGTAGGTGTCGATCGACTGTGTCAGCTCCTGGTCGCTGATCGTGCGCCCGGTCCACTCCTCGATCGAACGCTGGAACGCCTCCAGCTCGCCGGCCAGGTAGGGGTAGGCTCGCTTGCTCTGTACCCCGTGAGGGAACGGGAGGTAGTAGGAGTACGAGGTGGGGACGTGCTTCTGCCAGCTGGTGAAAGCCTGCCGGATGTGCAGGCAGCTCTGTGCGATCATGATCCCGTCGAGGTAGTCGTAGCGGCCCTTGAGCCCCTGCGCCAGGCAGTCCCGGCAGAACGGGCAGAACATGCCGAAGATGTGTGGCTCGGTGACGTCCTGCGGCTCATGGCTGCCGAGGATCCTCACCGGCAGCACACCGGCCGCGTACGGGATCTCCTCCGGAACGTAGGTGCAGAAGTAGCCGAGGACCTTGCCCCCGGTACGCTCCTTCCACCGGCGGGCATAGTCGTGCCGGTTCCGCTCCCACTCCACGAACTGCTCGAACATGACCTCAACCTCCGTTTCTCTTCGGGCCGCCGGCCCGCGGCAGGTAGCCGTCCAGGAACAGTGCCAGCATCTGGTCGGCGAGCCTGCCGCCGCCGACGCCGTCCTCTTCCGGGTACCACATGTAGATCCAGTTCAGCATCCCGAACAGGTACAGGGTCGCCAGCCGGGCATCGATCTTCGACCCGCCGGCCGCGGCGGCGATCGACTTCACCGTCTCGAGCGTGATCCCGAAGTACCTCCGCCGCACCGTCCCGACCCGCTCGTAGTAGTCGCCGTGCAGCGAGCCCAGCTCGTGTGCGCACACCTTGAGCTCGTTCATGCGGGCCAGGAAGTGCTCGAGGTGGTTCTCGATCATCACCCGGAGCCGCTCGTCCGGCTCCTCCACGCCCTCCAGCTTGCGCTCGAGCTCCTCCACAATGGCGTCGAAGGTGTGGAACTGGATCTGGAACAGCAGCTCCTCCTTCGAGGCGAAGTAGTGGTAGAGCCCGGCCAGGCTCATGTTGGCCTCGCGCGCCACCTGGCGGATCGTTGCCTGGCCGTACCCTTCGCGCGCGATCACCCGTGCCCCGGCGCGCAGCACGTGCTCCAGCTTTTCGTCGTAGCCGGTGTTCCTTGCGCTGCGTTCGACGGCCATCGGGGATCGCTCCTCTCGATCGAACGTTCGTTCGAATATCAGTATGCGGCGGGCCCCGGGGGGCTGTCAAGGGGAAGCCTTGCCTCCCACCCACCCGGTGACGGAGTGACGGAGATCCCCGCCCACCCTGAGCAGACGTCCGGGCGGTTGAGTCGCAAAGGCCGTTCTTCGCTTCGTCTTGCGTCTTCGGTCTTGCGTCTTGCGCTCCTTCCCGGTTGCCTCGCGTCGGGCGTTCGGTGTACTCTCCGAGGGTCTGCAACAGTTGGTTGTCTCAAGACGGAAGGGCCTGCGGAAGGCCCAGGACGGGAAAGGAAGAGCCTCATGCAAGTGTCGGATGTCAAGCGTTTTGCCGTCATCGGTCTCGGGAAGATGGGAGTCGATTGGATCGCCAACCTGGTCGAAGGCGGCTATGAGGTGGTGGGCTTCGACACCGTGCCCGAAGCCCGCGACAGGGCGCCGAAGTCCCTCGCCAAGGCTCTCGGCTGGGTCGCCAAGAAGCGTCATCCCGAGGAAGAGGGTTTCGCTGAGCAGGCTGCCGGCCGGCTCACGGTCGTCGGGTCCGAAGAGGAGCTGATCTCCCAGCTCGGCTCGTGCCAGGTCCTGCTCGAGGTCATCCTCGAGGATCTGGGTCTGAAGTGCGAGGTCCTGTCCCGGCTGGCGCCCCACCTTCCCGACGCCGCGATGATCTGGACCAACACCTCGTCGCTGAGCGTGCACACCATGGGCGTAGCGGCCGGCCGACCGGACCGCTTTGTCGGCACCCACGGCATGAACCCCGTCTACCAGATGCCGGCAGTCGAGGTCGTTCGGCACAGCGACATCGCCGACTCAACCCTCGGCATGACCCTGGAGATCCTGCGCGGCCTCGGCAAGGACCCGTTCGTTGCCAGTGACGTCACCGGCTTCTGGGTCAACAAGCACCTGGTGCCGTTCATGCTCGAGGCATACCGGGCGCTCGAGCGGGGCGAGATCACCGTCGAGGACGGCGACCGCGGGCTGAAGGGGAGCCTGGGGCACCCCCAGGGCGTCTTCAAGCTCTCCGACTTCATCGGCAACGACACCATGTACCGCGTCGCGATGGCGATGTACCTGGCGACTCAGGACCCCCGTTACTACCCGCCGGCGATCCTCGCGCGGATGTTCAAGAACGGCGAGTTCGGCGTCAAGGCCGGTAAGGGGTTCTATGAATGGGACGGCTTCAAGGCGACAGGGGGGCGGGACTTCTCGGCGCTGACGATCAAGTGCTCGGACACCCTGCTGGAGGTGTGACGGGCCGGAGCCGACCTCTGATGCTTCCGGTCGTCAACAGGACCGAAAGCTCATCGCAGCTGAACAGGGGGTAGGAATGGGCGAACACCTCGAGGCCTTCTCCCGGGCCAGGATCCCGTACGGAGCTTGGGGCAGCAGCTACTTCCCCGCCTGGCAGACCTCGGCCCTGGCCGAGGTCAACATCGGCCAGTTCGCGGGCGAGGCCATGAACCGCATTCTCGGCCTGAGGAGGGTGCGCGCCGAGCACCTCGACTACCTGGTGATCGGCTCGACCGTTCCCTGGCACTGGAAGTTCTGGAACGCGCCGCTGGTGGCGAGCTGCCTCGGACGCCGAGTTCCCGGCTTCCACCTCGAGCAGGCCTGCGCAACCGGCCTGCAGGCGGTCTTCCTGGCCGCCGCCGAGGTCGACGGCGGCGGCAACGAGACGGTCGGGGTGCTGACCTTCGACCGTACCAGCGACTCGCCGGTGGGGGTGTTCCCGGAGCGGCGCGGGTACCGTCGCACCGAGGCGCTGGCCGACGTCTGGGACAACTTCGGGTTCGATCCCGCGACCGGCAACGCGATGATCGCCACCGCGGGGCTGGCGGCGCGCAAGTACGGTATCCAGCGCGCCGAGGTTGACGACATCACCCTGTGTCGCTACCAGCAGTACTTCGAGGCCCGGGAGTCGGGCTTTCTGGACCGAGTGCTGGTGCCGCTCGAGGTCCTCAACATGCAGGGCAGGGTGATGGGGGTCGTCGATGACGACACCGGCGTGCGGCGGCTGACCGCCGGCGCCCTGCGCGGGATGCGGGAGCTCGACACCTGCGTCACCGCTGGCACCCAGACGCATGCCTCCGACGGCATGGCCTGCCTGCTGGTGTGCGACCGCGACAAGGTCGCTGAGCTGAGTCCGCGGCCGGAGATCGACATCCGCCTGGTCGCCAAGACCGCTCTGCGGACCTCGCCGAGCCTGATGCCGGAGGCGCCGGCGCTGGCGGTGCAGAAGCTCTTCGACCAGACCGGCCTCGGCATCCGCGACATGGCGGTGATCAAGAACCACAACCCGTTCGCGGTCAACGACGCGATCTTCGCCAAGCTGCTCGACTGTGACTGGGAGACGATGAACAGGAGCGGCTGCTCGCTGGTCTGGGGGCACCCGCAGGGCCCGACCCTGACGCGGCTGCTGATCGAGGCGCTCGAGGAGTCGGTCGATCTCGGCGGCGGCTACGTGCTGCTGTTCGGCTGCGCCGCCGGCGACGTCGGGATCGCGGCGATCCTGGAGGTTTCGGAGGGAGGGCGGCAACGATGACCACCGCGATGCGATCGTCGACCCTGGAAACCCTCGGCCTCGGCACCGTGCACGGGATCTTCTCGCGCGGCGCCCTGCCCGCCACCGCTGGCGAGCTCGTGGACCGCGTCTTCGGGCCCGCCGACGAACGCGGGGCGCTGGTCATCTCCGGCGCCAACGGCATCGTCGGCGCCGGTAAGACGATGCAGCTCGGCGCCCGTCTCGAGCCGTACGGCGTGCCGATCGTGGCACTCGACTTTCCGGGCGCGCCGGACGGGATCGGGCGCCAGTACCCGGGCCTGGCACAGGCGTTCGGGCGCGGACGGGCGGCCGAGGTGATGGCCAACGTCGTCCAACTGCGCTACGACGGCAAACACCTGCCGGAGGCCCTGGCCGGTCTGCGCCCCCGTTTCCTGCTCGAGGCGGTGCCCGAGGTCCTGGAGATCAAGAAGGCCCACTACGACGTTTTCCGGGAGGCTTTTCCCGGGATCGAGATCCGCTCCGTGACCTCCGGCTTTCCGCGCTCGGCGCTCGGGGTAGGCATCGCACACCCGGCGTTCCCGCACCAGATCAACAAAGTCTTCGAGACCGTCGAGCCCGAGCCGTCCGCCGTGACCCAGCTGCTGTGGGCCCTCGGCCTGCTGCCGGTACCTGTGAGCGACCACTGGTCGTTCGTGCTCGACGTGCTGTTTTGCGGTCTGACGCTGGCGGCGGTGCGCTACCACGAGGCCACCAACATGCCGTTTTGGAAGGTGGACAAATACGTGCGGCGGCTGCTCGGCCCGAACCCGTTCCGGGCCCACGATGCGATCGGCGCGAAGGGCGCCAACTTCCTGACCTGGTCGTGCCTGCACCACCTCGGTAAGCAGTACGGCGGCCTCTTCGAGCCCGCGCCGTCCCTGGTCGAGCGCAAGGACAGCGGCCGGGACTGGTACCCGCCGAACCACTTCCGGCCGCTCGTGAACTGGAGCCTGGATGCCGCCGGCGAGGACGAGCTGGCGACTCGGATCCTGGGGCCGCTGTACCAGATGACCGCGCTCATGGTCCAGGAGCAGCGCTCCCACCTCGCGCTGATGAACGCCATCGGTGAGCTGTGTGCGCAGTTCGGCCGCGGCATGCCGGCGGTGTTGCGTGGGGCCGGGGCCGCCGCGGGAATCCGTACCGTGGAGGCGTACCACGTCCTCGACCCGGCGGCCGCGGCAAGCCCGTGGCACCCGGAGGCGCTGGAGCGCCTCCAGTCGCCCGAGTGGCAGCAGCTCTACGTCAACGCCGAGCACGACGGCACGGTAGGCGTCATCAGCATCAGCCGCGAGAGCTACTCGAGTGACGTTGACGTCGAGCTCAACCGTGCGATCGACTGGCTGAAGGATGAGGGGATCGAGCGCGTCATCGTCAGCGGTGACTTCCACCTGT
This sequence comes from Acidobacteriota bacterium, assembly GCA_022340775.1. Classification (GTDB taxonomy): domain Bacteria; phylum Acidobacteriota; class Thermoanaerobaculia; order Thermoanaerobaculales; family Sulfomarinibacteraceae; genus JAJDNH01. The sequence continues at coordinate 61,557 of JAJDNH010000088.1, read as the reverse complement.
CGACCCAGATGGTCGGCGCCGACACCACCGAGTTCTTCCCCGCGCTCGAGGACGAACAGGCCGGGTATGCGATCTCGCGCAGCTGGTCGGCCACCGTCCGCCGGCTGCACGACGAGTTCGCGGTCTCGGTCGGTTTCATCGGCGGCAAGCGCTGCCTCGGCGGCATGCTCGAGCTGATGATGCACTGCCGCTACCTGGTGGCAGCCGACAGCGCAGAGCTCGGCATGCCCGAGGTCACGTTGCCCGTGATCCCCGGGATGGAGGGCTGCCACTGGCCGTTCCGTAAGACCAGACCCGGGCAGTGGCCACACCTCCTCCGGCTCCTGCTCGAGGGTGGGCAGGTGGCGGCGGAGGACGCCGTCGGCTGGCTGGTGGACGTCGCCGAGCCGGGCAAGGGGGCTTTCCGGGCAGCGTGGCGCATCGCCACGGGGACCGGCCAGTTGCCCGCAGAGCGTGCCGTGGCCGAAGGACGGCTGGAGGGCGTCACACGCGAGCTGCCCAAGCTGACCGGCACCGCGAGCCCGGCGGCGCGCCAGGCCATCGTCGAGACGATTCGTGCCGCCTGTGAGGCGACCCTGGCCGAGGCGCTGGAGGTTCAGGCCCGCCACTCGGGCGGCTTCATGACCGGGCGCGAGTGCCGATCGGGAGTCATCGGCGGCCTGGCGAAGAAGACACTCACGGTGTGAGAGGGAAGTGATTAAGTAATTGAGTGATTAGGTGATGAGGTTCCCCCGCCCACCCGGTGACGGAGTGACGCAGTAACGGAGTGACGGGGTAACGGAGTTCCCCGCCCAGCCGGAGAATGTGGGCGCAGCGCGCTGCGGGGGATCTTGCCGAGTGACTGGCTCAGTGAGGCGGGGAGTCCGAGGGCTCTCCCTTGTAGTCACAGCGGAGGCACCTGGACGCCTCGTGCATGGCATCTTCCCGGGAGATCGTCTTCTCGACCTCAACGCTGACCCAACGTTCCTCGGGCGACAGCATCGGCGGCTGGACGGGCGGCTCTTCGTTGATTCCCCTCTCCAGATCGACAGCCACGTCCGGCAGGGGCAGCTCCTCCCAGAAGTAGAAGCGCTCGCCCGGGAAGAACATCTGATCGATGCTCTTGGCGGCGCGCTGACCGGCCGCGATCGCCTCGATGACGGTGGCGGATCCCGTGACGAGGTCGCCCCCGGCGAAGATGTCCCGAGCAGCGGTGGCTCCCGTCCTCGAGTCCGCACCGATGCGGTTTCCAAGCGGCTCCAGCTCCGTTCCGAGAATGACGCCTTCGACGTCGGCCTTCTGCCCGACGGCCAGGATGACGGTATCGACCTCCGTCGTGTACTCGGAGTCCTCGATCGGCTCCGGCCGGCGCCTGCCCGAGTCGTCGAAAGAACCCAGTCTCATCCGCTGGATCGTGACGAGGAGTCGGCCGTCGGCGGTGTGCTCCACGGCGACAGGCGAGGCCAACAACTGCACCTGGACGCCTTCTACCTCCGCCTCTGCGATTTCGATTGGGCTGGTGGGCATTTCCTCTCGGGTGCGGCGGTAGACCACCGTCACCTCTTCCGCCCCGCCCCGCTTCACGACTCGGGAGCAGTCGATGGCGACGTCGCCCCCACCGATGATCAGCACCCTTTTCCCTATCTGCACAGACTCTCCGCTGGCGACTCGCTCCAGGTAGGCGATCCCGGGGATCACTCCCGGGAGGTCGAAGCCGGGGACGCCGCCGGGAACGATCTCCTTGCCGGCGCCGGTCGCGAGGAAGAACGCTTCGTAACCCTCGGCTTTCAAGTCAGCCAGGGTGAGGTCCTCACCGATCTTGGTGCTGGTCCGGATCTTCACGCCAAGCTGCTCGAGGTTCCGGATCTCGGCCGCCGTCACCTCGCGCGGCAGACGGTACTCCGGGATAGCGTAGCGCAGCATGCCGCCCGGCTCCGGCTGCTTCTCGAAGACGGTGACCTCATATCCGAGGAGGACCAGGTAGTAGCCGCATGTCAGACCTGCCGGGCCGGCCCCGACAACTGCCACCTTCTTGCCGTTCGGGTCGGATTTCGGCGGGAACAGGTCGCTGTAGTCGAGCCGGGTGTCGCCCATGAAACGCTTGACCGCCCGCACCGCCAGCGGACCCTCCTGGGCTCTCCGCCGGCACTTCTTGATGCACCACTGCGGACAGACGCGGCCGCACACCGAGGGGAACGGGTTGTTGCGCAGGTGGATCCGTAGAGCCTCGTCGAACCGTCCCTCCGCGACGTACGCGAGGTAGGCGGGGACATTGACCGAGGCGGGGCAGGAGTTGCTGCAGGGGGCGTGGACTAGCCCGGGACACGCTCCGGCGCGGCAGCGCTTGTCCCGAATGTGCTCAACGTACTCCTCGCGGAAGTGCCGCAATGTGGACAGCACGGGGTTCGGTGCGGTCTGGCCCAGCCCGCAGAGAGCCGTCTTGTTGATGTGCGAGGAGAGATCCTCCAGACGGTCCAGGTCTTCCAGGGTTCCCCGTCCCTCACAGATGCCGGTGACAAGATTGAGCAGGACTTTGACCCCGATCCGGCACGGCGGGCACTTGCCGCAGGACTCTTCTCTCATGAAATCGAGGAAGTAGCGGGCCAGATCGACCATGCACTGGTCCTCGCTCATGATGATCAGCCCGCCCGAGCCCATGATCGCACCCAACTCCGGGAGGGATTCATAGGTCACCGGGGTATTCAGGTAGGCCTTGGGAATGCACCCGCCGGACGGGCCGCCGATCTGAGCCGCCTTGAACCTGTTCCCTCCCGAGATGCCACCGCCGATCTCGTAGATGATCGAGCCGAGCGTGGTTCCCATCGGCACCTCGATCAGGCCCGTATTGTTGACGTGCCCTGCCAGGGCGAAGACCTTGGTCCCCTTGCTTCTGCCCTCACCGACGCTGGCGAACGTCTGCGCCCCGTGCGCGAGAATGTACGAGACGTTGGCGAAGGTCTCCACGTTGTTAAGGACCGTGGGCTTTCCAAACAGCCCGCTCTGCACCGGGAACGGTGGGCGAGGCTTGGGTATCCCGCGCAGCCCCTCGATGGAGCGCATGAGGGCCGTCTCCTCGCCGCAGACGAAAGCGCCCGCACCGATTCGGATCTCCACATCGAAGTCGAACCCGGAGTCGAACAGGTTCTTCCCGAGCAGGCCGCGATCCCGTGCCTGGTCGAGCGCGGTCCCCAACCTCTGGATCGCGATCGGGTACTCCGCCCTGACGTAGACGTACCCTTGGTTGGCGCCGATGGAGTAGCCGCAGATGGCCATGGCCTCGATGACGCTGTGCGGATCCCCTTCCAGAATCGACCGGTCCATGAAGGCGCCGGGATCGCCTTCGTCGGCGTTGCAGACGACGTACTTGCGATCGGACTCCTCCTGGGAGGCGAGCTCCCATTTGAGGCCCGTCGGGAAGCCGGCGCCACCCCGCCCGCGGAGGCCCGAGTCCTTGATGACCTGGATCACCCCGTCGGGACTCATCGTGGTCAGGACCTTGCGAAGCGCCTCATACCCCCCGACGGCCAGATATTCGTCGATCTTCTCAGGATCGATCGAGCCGTAGTTCCGCAGGGCCACCTTCCTCTGCAGGCCGTAGTGGTCGAACTCGCCGAGGACGGATTCCATCTCGTCCTCGTCGACCTTCCTGAGAAACAGCCTCTTGACGATTCGTCCGTGAAACAGGTGCTCATGGACGATCTCGGGCACGTCGGCCGGCCTGATCCGCTGATAGAAGACACCGTCCGGGTAGATGAGCGCAATCGGCCGGACTCCGCCGATGCTTGTGTTTCCGGAGACGATGACCTCGACTCGCTTGTTCAGCTCCTCGGCCGATAGCTCGCGCCGAAAGGCGTCCGTGAGACTTCCCTCACCCGATGAGATCGACGTGCCGCCGGTGCTGAGCAGCACGCGTGTTGAAGATGCGATCACCGTCCGCCCTCCTACCTTCAATTGTGCCACCTTTCCAGAGTCTCTCCAAGCGCCACCGTTGGTAGCAGTGGGTCGCGAGCGGATGACCCGGGCTAGACGTCCGGCCAGCGCTCGCGAAGGACGCGGTGGAGAATCTTGCCGGTCGGGGTGCGTGGCATCGCCTCGGCGGCAATGAAGCGGACCTGCTTCGGGCACTTGAAGCGGGCCAGCCGCTCCCTGCAGTAGTCGATGATCTCATCTTCGGACGCTCCAGCGCCCTCGCGTAGGATCACGATCGCGGTCACCCTCTCCGACCACTTCGGGTCCGGCACCCCGATCACCGCGACGTCGAAGACTGCGGGGTGGGTCGCGATCACCGATTCCACCTGGCTCGGGTAGACGTGCTCGCCGCCGGTGATGATCATGTTGTGCTTGCGGTCGATGAGGTAGAAGTAGCCGTCGGGGTCGCGCCGCGCCATGTCGCCGGCCGAGAAGTAGCGGCCGCGGAAGCTCTCGGCAGTCTTCTCGGGCAGCTTGTGGTAGCGGTCGAACATCATCGGCGAGGCCGAGAACAGCTCGCCGATGGTGCCGTCGGGGACCTCGTTGCCATCGTCGTCGAGGATCTTCACGAGGTGGGTCGCCGACGACTCCTTGCCGATCGATCCGGGGTGCGACAGCTGCTCCTGTGGAAACAGCGTGGTCACGATGCCGGCCTCGGTGGAGCCGTACCCCTCGTAGAGCCGGACGCCCTTGATCAGGTCGATGATCTTCAGCTTATCCTCCACCCGTGCCGGCGCGCTGGAGCACAGCAGCTTCTCGATCGAGCTCAGGTCATAGGCAGCCAGAGCGTCGGGCGGCAGCGAGAGGATCAGGTTGTAGTGGGTCGGGATCAGCGAGATGAACGTGATCTTGTGGCGCTCGACGAGCCCCAGGACCTCACGCGCGTCAAAGCCGGTGACCCGGTGAATGTAGTTCGCTCCTCCCAGGTAGGTCGCCGTGAAGCTGAAGAACGTGGTGTTGACGTGGCACAGGGGCATGACGGTCAGCACCACGTCGTGCGACGAGAACTGGAAGTCGCAGCCGTTGATGAGGAAGAAGGCGGCGTAGCTCTCGTGGGACCGGATCACGCCCTTCGGGCGGCCTGTGGTGCCCGAGGTGTAAAGCAGGATCCAGGGATCGGCGGGCGCGACGTCGACGTCGGGCTCCTCCTCACTGCCGGAGGCCAGCAGCTGTTCGTACGGCGTGTAGCCGGCTGCGGGTTCGCCGATCGTGACCCAGGAGGAGACCGCGGGCAGGTCGGCGCGGACTCGGTCGGCCACCTCGCGAAACTGGTCGTGCACGAACAACGCCTTGGCGTCGGCGTTGTCGGCAATGAACGCGACCTCGCCGGGCGTCAGGCGGAAGTTGATCGGGCTGATGACGGCGCCGATCTTGGCCGCCGCCACGTAGAGCTCGCAGATCTCGATGCAGTTTTCGAGCAGGCAGGAGAAGGTGTCACCCTTGCCGATGCCAAGCCCGAGCAGCGCGTTGGCGAGCCGATTGACCCTCCGGTTGGCCTCGGGGAACGTGAACCGTCGTGTCGCGTCCATGAAGGCGACGTTGTCGGGAAGCTTGGAGGCGTTGACCGCGAAGGTCTGTCCGAGGTTGAGCCAGTCGGCCACGGCGGTTCTCCTTAGTCGCCGGAGACCCGGATGCGGGCGTCGACGACGATCGGGTCGCGGCCCGCCGGGAAGGCGAAGACGGGGTTGAGATCGAGCTCAGTGATGCGCGGGTTGTCGGTGACCAGCCGGCCGAGGCGGCACAGGGCGTCGGCGAGGCGGCTGATGTCGACTGCGGCCCGGCCGCGCGCGCCGGACAGCAGCGGGAAGCCCTTGACTCCGGTGATGAGATCGCGGGCTTGGCTTTCTGACAGCGGGGCGATGCCGAATGCCACGTCGCCCAGCACCTCGACGAACACTCCGCCGAGGCCGAAGGCGACGACGTGGCCGAGGCCGGCCTCGCGCTTGGCGCCCATCATCACCTCGGGACCGTCGTGGTCGATGGACGCGGCGACGAGGAAGCGGGTGTCGGGCTGTTGGAAGCGCGTCCTCATTTCGGTCCAGGCGCGGCTCAGGGCATCCTCGTCGCCAAGCCCGAGCACGATCCCGCCGGAGTCCGACTTGTGGACCACGTCGTCGCGCTCGACCTTCAGCACCACCGGGTAGCCGATCGCGGTTGCCGCCTCCAGGCACTCCTCGAGGTCCCCGGCTTCCGCCGCCTTCGGCGTCCGCAGGCCGTACGCCTCGAGCAGCTCGTACGCCCGTACCTGCGGCAGGTAAGTGCGGCCGCGCGCGAGGGTGCGGTCGATGATGGCGGCTGCTGCCGTGCCTCCGGAGATCGAAGGCTCAGCCGGCCGGTCGTGGGGGCGGTCGCGCAGGGTTCGATCGCGGACCATGGCGCCGAGCGCCCGCGCGCCCTGCTCAGGTAGATCGAAGACCGGCACGCCGCCCTCGCGCAGGATGCGCAGGGTGCGGGTCCATGACTCCTTGCGGGTCATCACGACGACCACCACCGGCTTGGCGGCGCCCGGTGCCGCCGCCACGATCTCCCTCGCGACGCCCTTGCAGTCGACGAAGAACGGGGTGATGAAGTTCACCAGCACGGCGTCGAGCCCGTCGTCCTCGAGCAGCATCCGAACCGTGGCCCCGAACTGCTCGGGCGTCCCTGTTGCCAGCACATCGACCGGGTTGGTGACGATCGCCTCGTCGAACAACACCGCGCGAAGTGCAGCCTGGGTCGCTTCTCCGAGCTCGGGGATCTCGCAGCCGGCCCCGATGATCTCGTCGGTGCTGATGATGCCCGGGCCGCCGGCGTTGGTCATCACGCCGACGCGGCGGCCGGCCGGCGCCGGCTGCGAAGCGAGCGCGTAGGCGGCCTCGCACATGGACGCCTGATCAGAAAACGACACCACCCCCGCCTCGCGGAAGATGATCTCGGTCGTCGTATCTTCCTTCATCAGCCCGCCGGTGTGGGAGCTGACGGCTCGTGCGCCGGCCCGGGTCCGTCCGGTCTTGAGGCCGAGAACCGGCTTACGGCGCGCGACCATGCTCGCAACGCGCAGGAACTCGGCCGGGTCGGACAGGCTCTCGACGTGGCAGACGATGACCCGCGTTCCCGGGTCGTCACCCCAGTAGGCGATGATCTCCGGGATCGAGACGTCGCAGGCGTTGCCGTTCGAGGCGTACATGCGGAGGCCGGCTCCGAGCTCGTACAGGCGGTTGTTGATCACCTCGGCAACCCCGCCCGACTGGGCGATCACCGAGATCGAGCCCTCGGTCGGACGGGTGAAGGTGAAGTTGCAGTAGGCCCGGATCTCGGGGTCGGTGTTGATAATTCCCTGACAGTTCGGCCCGAAAAGGCGCACCCGGTTGGCGCGCGCCACGCGCACGATCTCCTGCTCCAGGGCGATCCCCTCGCCGCCCACCTCGGAGAAGCCCGAGGTGTTCACGATGGCGACCTTGACTCCCTTGGTCCCGCACTCGGCGATGATGTCCGGAACCATCGTGTTCTTGACGATGATGTGGGCGAGGTCGACCTCGTCGGGGACGTCGAGGATCGAGGGGTGGGCGTGGATCGAGCGGATGGCCGGCGCCTTCGGGTTGACGGGGTAAATGGTGCCGGTGAACCCGAACTCCAGCAGGTTCTGGATGATCTGGTAGCCGATCGTCAGCCGCCGGGTGCTCGCGCCAATGACGGCAACGGATCTTGGGCGAAACAGTGCATCGAGCATGGGGCTGATCTCCGGGTCTCGATTTCCAGCTGATTATTGCGGCGCGGCCCGGCGGATGCAAGGGGAGGAGGGCGAGACGACCGTCCCGTGCTGATCAAGTGACGGAGTGACGGAATGATGGAGTGATGGAGTGACGGAGACCACCGCCCGCCCGGGAGGGAAGACGGGAGGCGGGAGGCGCGAAACGTGCCCCCACCCACCCGGGAAGCGAGACGCGAGACGCAAGACGCGAGACGAACCCCCGCCCACCCGGGCAAGTGACGGAGTGACGGAGACCACCGCCCGCCCGGGAGGGAAGACGGGAGACGGGAGGCGCGAAACGTGCCCCCACCTACCCGGGAAGCGAGACGCGAGACGCAAGACGCGAGACGAACCCCCGCCCACCCGCCGAGGAAGCGAGACGCGAGACGCAAGACGCGAGACGAGCCCCCGCCCACCCGGGCAAGTGACGGAGTGACGGAATGATGGAGTGATGGAGTGACGGAGACCACCGTCCGCCCGGGAGGGAAGACGGGAAACGGGAGACGGGAAACGGAAGACGCCAGACGCCAGACGCCCCCTGCCCACCCAGAGAAGGTGCCCGCAGTGCGCCTCGGAGAAGGGTGCGTTCAAACGGACGTGCGGTCCTTGATGTTTCTCTGAAGGGCCATGACGAGAGGTAAGCGCTGGAGAGAAACGTCAAGGGGGGCAATCTCGGCCCTTGGGGACGGGAGTATCGGCTCCACGATTGAAGGAGGCGGCCCGAGGGTTCTCCGGCGGGAGCCGGGGAGTCGTTCATCCGCTCTCGAGACGTTGCTCCCGCCGGAGACACGAGGCGTGCGGTCACCCTATGACCGCGCGGCCGCCGGAGCCCCAGAGAGTCCTCCCCGTGCTTCCCGTTTTGGGCAGGTGACGACGGGCATCTGTGGGGCAGACGTCCGGCCGCCGGGGCTGCGGACACCACCCAAAGGCAGTCCGCATCAGCGGCGCGTCGTGATCGCTTTCATCCCCGCGGCGGCGAGCTTCTCGTTGAGGGCCGCCAGGTCGGTGGCCGAGATGCGGCGCCAGACCCCGACGGCCGAGTTGACCATCGGCTCCAGCTTGGCGTAGGCGGCGCGCGCGTCGGCCGACGGCGCGGCGTCTGCGCCGTCCACGACCTGCAGCAGCTCGCGCAAGGTGCCGGAGAGCCAGCGCAGGCTGTCGACGCTCTTCGGCGGGGAGAACCAGATGTTGGCAGGGCTGATCCTCGGCTCGACGCCGGTCAGTGCCGTCAGCTTCTCACTCAAGCCGTCGAGTGCCGCGGCGACCTCGCCCCGGGCCTCCCGTTGGCGCGCCCTGAGCTGGCGCTGGACGCCGGCGACGGCACGCTCCGTCTTGGCCACCCGTGACGCAAGCGTCTCCACGCGCCGCGCCAGCTCGAACTCCTCCCGGTACGCTGCGGGCTCGAGCTTGACGCGCGGGTCGGGCGCCACGGTCAGGGTTCGGGTGAGGGTCGAGCCGTCGACGGTCAGCACCACCGTGTACTCCCCTGGAGGCGCCCAGACGCCGCCTCGGTACCGGAAACCGCCGACCCCGGGACTCGAGGAATAGCGTAGATTCCAGACGAAGCGGTGCATCCCCGGGGTCGCCTCGATGTGCGCCGGCGGCTCGAACCACTGCGGCGCCATCCGCATGCGGCGCGGGTCGGGGCTTCGCACCTTGTCGGCGCTTGACCAGCTGTCGACCACTGCGCCGGCGGCATCGCGGATCTCGAGGGTCACCGGCCCGGCCGGCGCGGTCTTGAGCAGGTAGTCGATCCAGGCGCCGGCGGGAGGGTTGGGCGCCGTCGGTTCGTCCTTCGGCATTGGCGTTCCGGTGAAGCCCGCGAAGCGCAGCCGGTAGGCGGTCGCCGGCTTGAAGAGCCAGACCGGCGCCGCCTCGACCTCGGCCGTGAGCTGGCGCAGCGGCGCCACGTCGTCGAGGATCCAGATGCCGCGCCCGTGGGTGGCGATTGCCAGGTCGTCGCCGTGGACGACCAGGTCGCGCACCGAGGTCACCGGCAGGTTGAGCTGCAGCGACTGCCAGTGATCGCCGTCGTCGAGAGAGAAGTAGACGCCCTCCTCGGTTGCCGCGTAGAGCAGGCCCTCGCGCGCCGGGTCCTCGCGCACCGCGTTGACGAAGTGGTCGGAGGCGATGCCGTCGACCGTCAGCTGCCAGCTCTGGCCCCCGTCATGCGTCCGGTAGATGTACGGCTTGCGGTCGTCCAGACGGTGGCGGTCGACCGCGACATAGGCGGTCTGTGGATCGAAGTGCGAGGTCTCGATGATGCCGACCTTGGACCACGGCGTGAGCTCGGGCGGGGTCACGTTCTGCCAGTGCTGGCCGCCGTCGCGGGTGCGCCAGACGAGGCCGTCGTCGGTGCCCGCCCACAGCTCGTGGTCGGCCAGGTGCGACGGCGCCAGCGCGTAGACGACGCCGCGGCGCGGTCCGAGGCCGAAGGCGTCCTTGGCGGTGATCGGGTCGAGGTTGGGGAGGGCGCCCGGCTCGTGGCGGGTCAGGTCGGGGCTGATGATCTCCCAGTGGTTGCCGCCGTCGTCGGTCCTGAAGATCTTTTGACGCGCGAAGTACAGCACGCGTGGATCGCGGAACGAGAACGCGAGCGGCAACGTCCAGGTGCGGCGCCAGCGATCGGGGTGGGCAACCGTCGGATCGATCGACCGTGCCTGCCAGGTGCGCAGGTCGAGCCTGTCTACTGTGCCGCCGTAGATGATGTCGGGGTCGAGTGGATCGGGCGCGAGGTTCTGACTCTCGCCACCGACCGGAATCCGCATCACCTTGTCGGGGCTGATGCCGTCCCAGGTCATGGTGCGGCTCGGCAACGAGATCGAACCCGAGTCCTGCTGCGCCGCGTAGACCCGGAACGGGAAACGGTTGTCGGCCGCGATGTGGTACAGCTGAGCGGTCGGCTGGTTGTACCAGGAGCTCCAGCTGGCACCGTCGTCGACGCTCACGATCGTGCCCTGGTCGGTGCCCAGGATCCTGCGTTCGGGGTGCTTCGGGTTGATCCACATCTGGTGGAAGTCGTCGCCGGTGGCGTCGCCCTCGATCGGCACGAAGGTCTTGCCACCGTCCGCGGAGCGGAGAAGGACCGTGTTGCAGACATAGACGACGTCGGCGTCGCGCGGCTCGACCGTGATCTGTCCGAAGTACCAGCCCCGGTACCAGACTCGGGTGTCGGTGCTGGTCGTCGTCCAGTGTGCGCCGCGGTCGTCGGAGCGGTAGAGACCGCCGCCGTCATCGGCGTCGACGAGGGCGTACACGCGGCTCGGCTCACTCGGGGCGACGGCGAGACCGATCCTTCCCGGCGCCTTCGGGAAGCCGTGGCCCTCGATCTTCTGCCAGTGCTTGCCGCCGTCGGTCGACTTGTAGAGGCCGGATCCCGGGCCGTTCGAGGGCGGGTAGACGCTCCACGGCGGGCGCCGCGTCTGCCACAGGGCGGCGTAGACCGTGTCGGGGTCGTCCGGCGCCAGCACCAGCTCGATCCCGCCGGTGTCCTCATCCGGCCCGAGCACCTTGCGCCAGCTCTTGCCACCGTCGGTCGACTTGAAGATGCCGCGCTGCTCGTTCGGCCCGTACGGGTGGCCGAGCGCCGCCACCCAGACCACGCTTGGATCGCGCGGGTCGACCTCGATACGCCCGATCTGCTGGCTGTCGCCGAGGCCCGCGAAGCGCCAGGTCTTGCCGCCGTCGCTCGAGGCGTAGACGCCCTTGCCCTGGGCGATGTCGGATCGCATGTCGGCCTCGCCGGTGCCGGCGTAGATCACCTTCGGATTGGAGGGCGCGACCGCCAATGCACCGATCGATCCCACCGGTACGCGGTCGAAGATCGGCCGCCAGGTTCGCCCGGCGTCGACCGTCTCCCAGACGCCGCCGTTGACGGAGCCGAAGTAGAAGTGGTCCGGCTCGCTGGGCACTCCGGTGACCGCCAGGACGCGGCCGCCGCGGAACGGCCCGATGAGGCGCCAGTGCAGGTCCTGGAGCAGGGCGGGATCGACCCGGCCCGCGGCCGCCGGAGCGGCCATGAGCAGGAGCAGGGTGACAAGGCGGCGTAAGAGCATCGGTATCCCCCTCGAACTTGCTGGCCGGGCGGAGGCGTGGCCTCGCACGCCGGCCGGTGCTGTCCAACTCTACCAGTGCACATCGGAATCATGATCCCTGCCTGAGCCCTCTCCGGTTCCGTCGTGACGCCTGCCTGTACGGCAGATCCGCGGCCTGCGGCCGCACCCCTCGGGGGCGGTCAGCCCGGTCTCGAGGAGGACCTCGATCCGGTCTTCCCGCCCCGAGGGGCCGCTGCGCTCGGATCTGCCTCTTGTGTTGGCCTGGAACAAAAGGGAACCTTGTCCGCTCAGAGTCTTGAGAGGCGCGGACGGGGAGTCCGTTCGTAGCGAGCTTCGTGAGACGGGTGTCAGATATGCGTTTTCTCGTGCCGGAGCACGCCGCAGTCGTACCTGCAGGTACTTCGGAGGCGGACGACAAGCGAAAAACGCGCAGATGACCCCGTATCGCGGAGTGGAGTAGAACGGGCGCTCCGCCCGCGCCTCCTTAGCGTTCCAGCCGGATGAGCCCGCGCAGCAGCAGGTCGTGCAGCACCAGCAGGCCGTCCAGGCGGCTACCCGGCAGCTGTGCGAGCACCTGGTGGACGGTGTAGCGGCTGTTGACGCGGGACAGTGCGAACGCCTCCTCGGGCGAGGTGTTCATGTCGTCCAGCTCCTCGAGGGTGACGGCCAGCACCGCTACCGGGGCGCCGTACAGGAATACCTGCTCCACCTCTTTCCGGATCTCCTCCTCCAGGACCCGGGCCTCGACGAGCGCCGACGGCTCGGCGTCGGAGTCCGTGGTCACTCGCTGCAGGTGTCGGTGGGCGTTGTGGAGCTCGCCGGTGGCAAGGCTGTTCGCCGCGTCCTGCAACGCCGCTTGCCAGGGGGGGCCGCTCCGTACCGCCGGCTGCGCCGCGACGCCGCGTGCAACGGTGACAAGGCCATCCCGGACTGCGCCGGCCAGGACCAGCAGAACGTCGAACTCGGGGAGCCGACAGGACATCGCGATCCGGCGGACACTGCGGACGCCGTCCACGGCCTCGAGGATCCGCAACGTCTCGGGATTGTCGCTCTCGATCTCGGGTTCCGGGGCAAGCGAAGGCACGTAGCTCGAGTCCGGGATGACCTCCGCGATGGCCCTGCGCTCGTCTTCCTGCAGCATGCCCTCGAGCAGGAAGTGGTCGACCGGGAGGCCGAGACCCTCGAACTCGCGCCGCGGCCGCGACTCCTCCAGGAACGAAAACTCTCCCTCTTCCCATGTCAGGAGGTCGAACATGGACTCCTCGGTCTTGAGGCTGAGGACGCGAGTGAGCTCCACGCGGCTGAGCACGCCGCGACGCACCATCTCCTCTCCCAGCATGGTCCCGAGCTTGCGCTGCTCCTCGAGCAGCTGTTGGAGGGTGTCTTCGCCGAGGAAGCCCCAGCCAACCAGGTAGGTCCCGAGCTGCTCGGCTGGGTCGTCGGACATCACCGCCGAAACCAGGCCCTCCTGGAACAGGATCCGCTTCGTGAACCGGGGTCCCTCTATGACCAGGAGACCTGTCTTGTGTCCCCCGGCCGCCCACTGGAGCAGGTCCGCGGGTCCCATCGTCTCGAGCTGTCCGCTCAGCGGCACGGGTCGGTACCTCCGGCAGGCTTGGGCCGCGAGGGTGACGACAGACCTCTCCGCTCTCCGGACGTCGTCACCTCGTGCGACCAGATGTTTGTTCCCTAGATGATAGGCGATTCCGGGCTACAGCGTGGCCCGGGCGCGTGCCTTGGCGTCGAGGATCTCGACCACGCGCTCGACCACCGCGTCGGTCACGCACGGCTCGTCCAGCCAGTGCTCGCAGCCGCAGTAGTTGAGCAGCACTCCCTGGCTCGGCACGCGGGCCGCTTCCGCCGCGCGCATTCCGTTGGCGAGCATCCAGATGCACGCGACCCCGATCACCGACAGGTCCCGGTAGCGACCGCGCTTGAGGAGGCGAAACTGCTTCTCGTGCTCGAGGTCCGAGAAGTACGCCCCGGCGTCGCGCTTCGCCGCCTCCACCGTCATCCGCCCGATCGCACAGCTCTCGTCGCATACCGCGCAGCGCGCCCCGTAGCGCGAGCCCTTGCGCTCGCACTCCTCGCCGCGGCGCCGCAGGCAGTCGGGCAGGATGAGCACCGTGTCGCGGCGGGCCACGAACTCCGGCCAGAACTGCCTGTTCATGACCACGCACGCAAGCAGGTCGGCCAGGTAGCGCTCGCGGGTGGTGCGCCGGTAGTACTCCTTGTCACGGCCGCTCTCCCGGCAGGCGCGCTCAACGAAGGCCGGCACCCGTTCGAACGCGCACCCCACCTGCTCGCCCGCAGCGGCCAGCATCTCGTCGGCCATCTGCTCGAGACGCTCGTAGATCGCCGTCCCCTCGCCCAGGGTGCGGAGGTCGTAGGTTGGCGGCAACAAGCTGGGCTCGTTACCCATGCCAACATCGTACTCCACGGCGGGCGCTGCTCGTGCACGGCACTCCGCCACACTGGCCGTGCCGGGCTACACTCTTCCTCAGAGGTACCGACAATGAACGAGACGTTCCTGCCGTGGATGATGTTCCTGGCCTACCTGGCGGTGATCGGCGGGCTCGCGTTGTGGAACCGCCGGCGCGCGCAGAGCATGGCCTCGTTCGCGGTCGGCAACCGCCAGGTGTCGCCGGTGCTGGTCGGTCTCTCCCTCGCCGCCAACATGACCAGCGTCGCCACCTTCGTCATCAACCCCGGCCTGATCTACGCCTACGGCTGGGCCGGCGTCGTCGGCTACGGGATCGCCGCCCCGCTCGGGATCTTCACCGGCCTGGTGGTGACCTCGCGCCGCTTCCGTCAGGTCGGCGACCGGGTCATCGCGCTCACCGTCCCGCAGTGGATCGGCGACCGCTACGGCGACCGGCGGCTAACCGCCTTCTTCGCCCTCGTCAGCCTGCTGCAGATCACCTTCCTGGTGCTGATCGTGGCCGCCCTGGTCCACGTGCTGATGAGCGTTCTCCACCTGCCGCTCTTGGCGGCGCTGACCATCGTCGTCGTGTTCACCTTTGCCGTCATCTTCGTCGGCGGCGCCAGCGTCCACGTGTGGTCGAACAGCGTCCAGGCGGTCACCATGATCGTGGTCGCCGTGCTGCTAGTCGCGGCCGGGGCGGGGTTCTTCTCGGGCGGGCTCGGCGGCTTCTTCGACCGCCTGGCCGCCGTCGCTCCCCACTACGGGAGCGTGACCAACCCCAACAGCCTGCTGTTCCGCGACCTGTTCGAGGTGGTCGTCGCCAACTTCATCATCGGCGTCGCCATCATCATGCAGCCGCACATCATCTCGAAGACGCTCTACCTGCGCTCCGAGCGCGACGTCAACACCTACCTGGCGACGGCCGTCATCACCGGCACCATCTTCACCGCCGTGCTGGTTGTCGGCCTGTACGCCCGGCTCGAGCTCGGCGGCGGGCTAACGCCCGACCGCGTGGTTGCGACCTACATCGCCACCCACTTTGCTCCCGGGCTCCGCTCGCTGATCATGCTCGGCGTGCTGGCGGCCGGGTTCTCGACCCTCGAAGGCGTGGTGCTGGCGCTGTCCTCGATCGCCGCCAACGACCTCTACGGCAGCCTCGCGCGCCTCGCGGGCGCGGATGAAGAACGGGTCAAGCAGCGCCTGCTGCGGGTCGGCCGCTGGGCGCTGGTCGCCCTCGCCCCGGTCACCTTCCTGCTCGCCTGGGACGAGGTCGTCGATCCCAACCTGAGCGTCGCCATCTTTGCCCAGAACGGCGTCTACGGACTGTTCGCCGCCGTCTTCGCCCCGGTCCTGTTCGGCATCTTCTCGCGCCGCGCCACCGGCGGCCTGGCGCTGGCGGCGGCCCTGACCGCGCTCGCGGTCCACTTCGGCATGTACTACGGCGGCATTACCCATTACCACAACAACCCGGCCGTCCCGGCCGCCTGCGCCCTCATCCTGAGCACCGCCGTCATGGCCGCCGGCGTCATCCTGCGCGGCAAGCCGGCCGAGGCAGATTCCTCGGAGGCTGTGGCCGCCTGAGGGTCAGTGGACGGCCTGCGGGTCTCGGCGACCGGCGTTCTCACCGGGACGTTCCGCATCGACCAGCGCGCGCAGATTACGGCCGATCACGGGCTCGGCGTACGGCTGGCCGAGCCACGCCATCTTGGTCGCGATCCCGGTCGCAGTCCGGTCGTTCTCACCGCTGCCCGCGAGTAGCGTGCGCGTCTCCGAGGCAGAGAAGATGACTCCCGTCTCCTCGACCCTCAGCCTCGGGTTGACGGGGCACACCGTCTGGCATTCCAGGCAGCCGAGCAGGCAGGTGTGGGCCCACTGAGGCACGAACGGTGGCCACTCGCCGGGCGTCTCGTTGGCGAAAGTGAGGCAGCGGTCGGCCGAGATCAGCACTCGCTCGTCGCCGATTGCGCCGGTCGGACAGGCTCCGGTGCACGCGCCGCACGCGGCACACTCGTCGAGCAGCGCCGGCTCGACCCGCCCGGCATCCCCGGCGGCCGGCAGCGGCGCATCGGTCAGGTAGCCGCAGAGCTGGATGTAGCTGCCGAGGCCCGGCGCGTAGGTGATGTTGTTGAGGCCGTAGCGAACGAGGCCCAGGCGGGCCGCCGTCGCCTTGAGCGGCGCCATCAGGATCTCGACGCGGGCGCCGGGAAGGCCCTCGCTCGCCAGGTCCTGGCGGACCTCCTCGAACAGCGCCCGGTAGCCCACGTAGGTCGGAGGGAGCAGGGCGGGGAAGAGCTCCTCCCCGAGCTCGAAGCGCACCCGGTGGGCGGGCCGCGGGACGGCGACCATCACGACCGTTCCGGCCATCGGCTGCTTCCCAGCCGCTGCCATTCCGGCAAGCTCCGCCGCGTAGAAGCCCGCGTCCAGCTCGCCGTTCCGACCGCGCCTTACCACCTCTGCCGACGCGGCCGCGGCCGCCTCGGCTGGTCCCCACGCCAGCCTGTAGCCTCGCTTCTCAGCCCACTCCAGCAGCCTTTCCCTCATTGCAGCCTCCGCGGTCGTCTGTAACGACTAAAAGTCAGTTATGGACGTTACCACTTCAATATGGGACAAGAGTGTGTAATAGTCAAGGGTGCGGGAAAGGGGGTTACCGATTGGACCCGCTGTGGGCCGAGCTGATCAACTCAGACTGGAGCGACCACCTGGGCAGCGGCCGGCGTGAGGACCGCATCGGCAACGACGGCTGGCTGGCGACGTTTCTCGGCCGCACCAGCTGGTGGGGACGGGCGCTGCCCTCGGCCGCCGAGCGCGAGCGCCTGCGCACGCTGCGCCGCCTGCTCCGGCGCATGATCGATGCCCTTCTGGCCGTGACTCCGATAGCCGAGAGCGACACCGCCGCGCTCAACCGCACCATGGCGAAGGCCCCGGTGAAGCGCCGCCTGGCCCGCGAGGGCGAGGCGTGGACCGTCGAGCTGACCATGGCCCGCGGCACCATCGACGACGTCCTCGGCGAGGTCGCGGGGTCGTTCGCCGCCATGCTCGCGCGCGGCGAGGGCGACCGCGTCAAGGTCTGCGAGAACCCCGACTGCGGCTGGGTGATGGTGGACTCGAGCCGCAACCGCTCCCGCCGCTGGTGCGACGCCGCCGAGTGCGGCAACGTCATGAAGGTCCGCCGCTACCGCCAGCGGCACCGCCGCACCGGCTGAGAGAGGGGTCCTACCACCGCCGGCATCAGCACAACTGCCCCCGCTCATCGGTACCGGGCCCTGCTCCAGGATCGCCGTCATCGCGCTGCCCTGTCCTCGTAAGGTGATCAGGACGAGCGCTTCTCCCGCGGCACCGTGACCTTGAACTTGATCCTGGCCAACTGCTCGGGAGCCTTGCCGATCTTGCGCAGATAGGGCAGCCAGCGCGGGTCGGACTTGATGTTGTCGAAAAGCCTCTCCACCGTGACCTCGGTCAGGCCTGGATCGGAGTACTTCGCCGCCTTGTTAAGCCACTCGAAAGCTCTTTCGGTGTCTCCGCAGTAGGCGTACACGTAGGCGATGTTGTACGGCCCCTCCTTCTGGTCGATGTCGATCAGCTTCCTGAGCGCCGTATCAGATTCGGCCTTCTGCCCGAGGTCGTGGTAGACCATCGCCAGTCCCATGAGCCGCCAGTCTTCGACACGCTCCTGCTTGACTTGGGCGAGCGCTTCTCGGGGCCGGCCCTCGAGCATCAGAGCCACACCGAGCTCGTAGTGCACGATCCCATAGCCCGGGCTGAGCGTCAGAACGGTGCGCAGCTTGGAGATGGCATCGTCGTACCTGCCGTCCCACAGGTAGGCCAAACCCAGGTTGTAGAGAGTCACGACATGGACCGGATCGCGCACCAGGATGTACTCCTCGATCGCGGTCGCCTGCTTCATGCGCCCGAGCGAGATGAGCAGCGAGGCGCTGCTGCCGAGAACGCCCAGGTCGGTCGGGTCCAGCTCCAGCGCGCGCTGGAGAGAATTGGCGGCGCCGGCCGGGTCGCCCTGGATCAGCGAGATGAAACCGAGCTCGGCAAGGGCGTGCGCGTAGTCCGGATCGATGGCCAGTGCCTTCTCGGCGAACTTCCGTGCTTGACGCAGGCCCTCGCCGTTCGGCAGCATGCCGACGTTCGTTTCATTCGCGAAGTTGGTGGCCAGCCCATTCCACGCCGGGGCGTAGCCGGGATCGATCGCCAGCGCCCGGCGGTACAGCGCGTCGGACTGCTCGAAGGCGTCCGCCTTGTAGCGGCGGCCAAGCTCGCGTGCCTGCAGGTACAGAGAGTAGGCTCCCGGGTCGGTTTCTGGCACCGTCGGTACCGTCCCGAGCAGCTTGACCTTGAGCTGCTTGACCACATCCGCGGCGATCTCGTCCTGGATCTTGAAGACGTCGGTCAGCCTGCGGTCGTAGCTCTGCGACCAGATCTCGTAGCCGTCAGAGGCGCGAACCAGCTGGGCCGTGATCCGGACCTCCCGGCCTACCTTGCGCACCGAGCCCTCGAGGATGTTCGCGACGTGGAGCGTCCTGGCGATCTGTGGGATACCAACATCCTTGCCCCTGAATGCAAACGAAGACGTGCGCGCCGCGACCTGAAGAGGTTGCACTCTGGCCAGGAGGTTCAGCAGGTCCTCCGCGATGCCGTCGGCAAAGTAGTCCTGGCCCTTGTCCGACGACATGTTGACGAACGGGAGAACGGCGATCGAGTTCTTGGGCGCGGCGAGGGGTGCGGGCGCGGTCTTGGCCTCCCTCGTCGGCATCGAGGTCGCTCTCTGTCCCCCTCGCGTCGCCAGGTATCCGGCCACGCCAAGGGCCGCCAGGGCGAGCGCGGCCGCGCCGATCCAGAGTCGTCGGCCCGTGCCTGACGGGATTGTGCTTCCAGGAGAGCTCGTTCGACGGCGTCCACCGAGAGTCCGGTAGCTGTGGGCCGAAGGCCCGCTCGAGTCCCGCTCGAGACGCCGGAGGTCGGCGCGCATCTGCGCGGCCGACTGGTAGCGCAGAGAAGGGTCTTTCTCCAGCGCCTCGAGGATGATCCCGTCGAGACTCTCCGGAATCTTCGAGTTCCAGTGGCTCGGCGGAGCAGGCTCGGTTTTCAGGATTTCTGCGAACAGCTCCGCCGCGCTCTTCCCCTTGAACGGAAGCTGCCCGGTCGCCATCTCGTACAGCACCACACCCAGGGAGAAGAGGTCCGTCCGTGCGTCCACCTCCTCGCCCCGGGCCTGCTCCGGCGACATGTAGTTGACTGTCCCCAACAGGGTGCCGACGGTTGTCCGGCTCCAGCCGGGCGTCGCGATCGTCTCGGCTTCGGCCTCCACTATCTCGTTCCTCTTGGCAAGGCCGAAGTCGAGGATCTTGACGTGCCCGTCCTCGGTGAGGAACAGGTTTTCCGGCTTGATGTCCCGGTGGACGATGCCCTTCTCGTGCGCCGACGAAAGCCCTTTGGTCACCTGGATGGCGTAGTCGACTGTCTGCTTCAGCGGGATGGGTCCCGACTCGAGCAGGTCGCGCACCGTCTGGCCTGATAGAAGCTCCATCACCGCGTACACGACCCCGTCTTGGTTCCCGTAGTCGTGGATTGCCATGATGTTGGGATGGGACAGGGCGGCGACGGCCTTGACCTCCGACTCGAAGCGGGCCAGCAGCTCGGGGTCCGTTGCGAGGGCTTCCGGCAAGACCTTGACCGCGACCTCTCGCTCCAGCCGCGTGTCCCGCGCCCGGTACACCTCGCCCATGCCGCCTGTTCCCAGGGGCGACAGAACCTCGTAGGGTCCCAGGACGGTTCCATTCGCCAACGGCATCAGATGACCTTTCGCCGACCGGCTGTCCGGCTCGTGGGGAGCCCTGCACGGGCCCCCCCGGGTCGTGACGTTCCACAATCCTCGATCTCATTCCCATCCAACACGAATCAGGCTCGGCGCATTCGCGGTTTCTCCCGCCCGTTTGGTAGAGAAGTGACGGTGTGCCAGAGACTTCCACCCGCCCCGGGGCGCAAGCAACGAGGCGCGAGATATGTCCGGATCAGGTACATGTCTTGGATCGGAAATCGGGCACATGGTCTACAACCGGGGTCATGAGTAGAGCCTCTCCTTGTGCTCGTCGGGTGATCCTGCGTCCTGCTCTTGTTACCCTTGATGGGTAGCCCGGCCATGTGACAGGGGCTCCGTCGCAGCCGGGAAGGGAGATCCGATGCGAATCACGGTGGCGTTCAACCTGCGGACCGATGCGTCCGAG
Source organism: Acidobacteriota bacterium (assembly GCA_022340775.1). Classification (GTDB taxonomy): domain Bacteria; phylum Acidobacteriota; class Thermoanaerobaculia; order Thermoanaerobaculales; family Sulfomarinibacteraceae; genus JAJDNH01. The sequence continues at coordinate 41,166 of JAJDNH010000088.1, read as the reverse complement.
GAGAGCGCGGAGCTGCTGACGCAGGAGGACGTCGACCGGATCTGTGGCGCGCTGCGCGAGCTGCGGCACCACGTCAGCCCGGTCGAGGTCTCCGGCCAGCCCGGCGAGGTGGTGACCCGTCTCCTGGACAGCGCACCCGAGCTGATCTTCAACTGCGCGGAAGGCACCATCGGCAGCTCTCGCGAGGCGTTCTACCCGGGACTGTATGAGCAGCTCAGAATCCCGTTCACCGGCGGCAACCCGTCGCTCCTGCACATGAACCTCGACAAGCACCTCGCAAAAACGGTCGTCGCCGCGCGCGGCGTGCGGGTGCCCAAGGGCGGGCTGGTGACCCCCGAGAACCGGGAGCCGCCGGCCGACCTGCGCTACCCTGTGATCATCAAACCCAATGCGGAAGGCTCGTCCAAGGGCATCACCCAGGACTCTGTCGTAGAGACCCGGGAGCATTGCGAGACCCGTGTCGAGCAGCTGCTGGGACGCTATCCGGCCGGGCTGGTGGTCGAGGAGTTCATTGCCGGGCGCGAGCTGAGCGTGCCGATCCTGGACGCGTTTCCCGGCAAGATCCTGGAGATCGTCGAGCACACCTTCGATCTCGAGAGTATCGGTGGTCGCTACAACGTCTACGACTACGACATGAAGCAGGGAGGGGAGCGAGCGAAGGGCGTCGGCGTGGTGTGCCCCGCGGAGCTCGAGCCGGCGGAGCGCGAGACGGTGGTGGAGATGGCGCGGCGAGTGTTCGAGATCATGCACTGCCCGGACCTCGGTCGCGTCGACATCCGGCTCGACGAGGACGGCCTCCCGTACTTCATCGAGCTCAACCCACTGCCGAGCCTTCACCCGGTGGCGTCACTCATGATCGCCGGCCGCGAGCGGGGGCTGGAGTATCGTGACGTACTGCGCCTGGTGGTGCGGTCGGCGGCCCGCCGCTACAAGCTGGCGGCGCGCCCGCCGCGCAAGGTCCCCGGCGAGGAGGCCGCGCGGCCCACCGCTCGCGATCTCGGAATCCGGGTCGGCCGGTTCCCGACCGGCGTCAACAACGCCATCACCGACGTCAAGGGAGTCCGGGTCGGCCACCTCACCCGTACCGAGGACGCCGCTCCGGTCCCCGGATCGAGCGAGACCGCGCGCGTCCGCACCGGCGTGACCGCGATCGTTCCCGGCGAGGGCGACGTCTTCCGGCGGCGGGTCGTGGCCGGCGGCTTCGTGCTCAACGGCGTCGGCGAGATGGCGGGTCTGACGCAGGCGCTGGAGTGGGGCTACATCGAGACCCCGATCCTGCTCACCAACTCGTTGTCGGTCGGGCGGGCGCTGCAGGGCGTGATCTCGCACATGGTCAAGAAGCACCCCGAGATCGGGACCCTCGAGGACCCGGTGCTGCCGGTGGTGGGCGAGGCCGACGACTCGTTCCTCAACGACACCCGGGTTGGACTGTGCACCGCCCAGGATGCGCAGCGGGCCCTCGAGGCGGCGAAGGGCGGGCCGGTGGCCCAGGGCTCGGTCGGTGCCGGCACGGGAATGATGACCTTCGACTTCGCGGGAGGCATCGGCACCTCGTCGCGCAGCATCGAGGTCGAGGGCCGCGCCTTCATCGTTGGCGTCCTGGTCATGTCCAACTGCGGCAACATGCGAAACCTCACCATCGACGGGCGCGTCGTGGGGCGGGAGCTGGACGCCCAGATGGCGACCGCCGGGCGGCGCGCCAGGAGCTACGGCTCGGTGATCACGGTCGTCGCCACCGACGTGCCGCTGCTGTCCAGCCAGCTCAGCCGGGTGGCCAAACGGGCCGCGCTCGGTCTCGGCCGGGTCGGCTCCCACGCCGCCTCCACCAGCGGCGAGATCGTGGTCGCGTTCAGCACCTCCAACCGGGTGCCGCGGTCGTCGTCGCAGCCGAGCAAGTTCAGGACCCTCAAGTTCGTCGCCGACACCCACATCAACAGCCTGTACGAGGCGGTCATCGAGGCCACCGAGGAGGCGGTGCTCAACGCTATCTTCTGCTCGGCCGGGGTCGCCGGCCGCGAAGGGCGCGAGGCCCCGGCGATCCCCCAGGACGCGGTCCTCGAGCTGCTGCGCAACAACGGAGAGAACCATGCTGGTCGTTGAGAAGCACAACTTCAGCCTCCACAACCCGAGCTGGAAGTTCACGCTCGGGCCGGAGACCTACGAGACCAAGGACACCCCGCGGCGGGTCGAGGCGATCCGTGCCGCCCTCGCCGCCGACGGTCGTTTCCGCTTCACCCAGGCGAAGCGCTTCCCCGAGGGGCTGCTGGCGCGGCTGCATCCGTACCACGACTTCATCAAGAAGACCTCGCGGTCGGCCCGCACGAACGGCGAGGAGATCTACCCGGACCTGTTCCCGGGCGAGGGCGCGCGGATCCAGCGCAAGATCCACCCGCTGTGGGGCGGCGTCTGGTGCACCGATGCGGTGACGCCGATCATGGGGCGCACCTACGAGGTCGCAAAGGGCTCGGCGGAGGCGGCCATGACCGGCGCCAAGCTGCTGCTCGACGGGCGCGAGCGCGAGGTGTACGCACTGTGCCGCCCGTCGGGGCACCACGCCGGTCCGCGCGTGTTCGGCGGCTACTGCTACTTCAACAACACCGCCACCGCGGCCGAAATGTTGGTCCCGCACGGGCCGGTGGCGATCCTCGACATCGACTACCACCACGGCAACGGCACGCAGGAGTTCTTCGAGGAGCGCAAGGACATCTTCACCTGCTCGATCCATGGCGATCCGAGCCGGGAGTACCCGTACTTCTGGGGCTACCGCGGCGAGAGGGGGATCGGCCAGGGCGAGGGCACCAACCTCAACCTGCCGCTGCCCCTCGGCAGCGGCGACGATGCCTACCTGAAGGCCTTGGACCGCGCGATGCGCGCGGTCCGCCGCTTCCGGCCCGCGTTCCTCCTCGTCGGCGCCGGCTTCGACACCCACGGCGAGGACCCGATCGGCGGCTTCAAGCTCAGCGACGGCGTGTACGCGGAGATCGGCCGCCGCCTCGCCGCCATCGACTGCCCGGTGCTGCTCTGCCAGGAGGGCGGCTACAACCTTGACATTCTCGGCGGCTGCGTGCGACGCCTGTTGTCCGGCTTCGCGGACGGTCGTTCAAGAAGCAAGACGTAAGACGCAAGACGCGAGACGGACCCCCGCCCACCCGGGAAGACGGGAAACGGGAGACGCTCCCCCGCCCATCCAGGAGGTGAGCAGGTGAGAAAGTGAGAAGGTGAGGAGGTCACTCCCATCCACCCAAGAGACACGGGTGCAGCGCGCTGCAGAGAATGATGCGCTCCATCGGGCGTGCCGCGTGCGAAGGCGGGGCTTCTGAAGGTCCCGTAGGCGGGTGCTTCAGCGCCCGCCCCCAAGGTCGTCGGGCGAGCCCGGTGACACCTGGTCCCGTTGAAGAAGCCCGGGGGCGCGCCCTGAAGGACGCGCCTACGCCAGCTTCCCGGTGGCCACCCCAAGACTGACAAATGATCCGGTAACCCAGGTGTCATCCTGAGGAGGGAGTCCGCGAGCGGCGAAGGATCTGGGTGGGGGGTGGCCAGCTGCACCCTGGACCTGCTCCTCCAGCCTAGAGCGATTGGTGCACCGCACTACTCACGAACTCCCGGATCGCATCCCAGTACGCCTTTCCGCCGACGATCCAGGTCTCGTTGTGGGGCGCGCCGGCAACGGTGTAGAACGTCTTGGGCTCCGGGGCGGCGTCGTAGAGCCGGCGGCCCATGTCGTAGGGGACGACCTCGTCGGCGGGGCTGTGGATGAACAGCTTGGGGACGTGGATGCCGCGGATCTTGCTCAACGAGTCCATCTTGGTCATGACCAGGAACCTGGGCACGATCGGGAAGACCCGGGCCGCCATGTCGGGGATCGAAGTGAAGCTCGACTGGACGATCAGACCCGCCGGCCGGACGTGCGTCGCCAGATCGATGGCCGGCGCGCCCCCCAGCGACTTGCCGAAGATCACGATCCGCTCCGGCGCGATTCCGTGCTCCTCGGTCAGGCAGCGCCAGGCCGCGCGCGCATCCAGGTACAGTCCCTTCTCCGACGGACGTCCCTCGCTGCGGCCGTAGCCGCGGTAGTCGATCAGCAGCACCCGCGCGGACAGGTTGACCAGGCCGATGAGCATCTCGTAGCGGTCGCTCAGGTTGCCGGCGTTGCCGTGGAACCAGAGCAGGGTGGGCAAGGCATCGGCGTCCGCTTTCGCGGCAGAGGGCGCAGCCAGCCAGCCGTTGAGACACACGCCGTCCTCGGCCGCGAAGTAGACGTCCTCGATCGAGATCGTCTGTCCCACGGGCGGCTGGGGGAGGTGTGCGAAGTCCCAGCGCCCGACCGGGTAGCGCGTGGGGTAGAAGATCATGTGGTTCTCGAAGCTCATCAGGAAACCTATCGAGCACACTGTGGCGGCCAGCAGAATCATGATCGCCACCCACACCCTGCGGTGCCGTCCGCCGTGCCGACGCACGCCCAGCTTCACACTCCAAGCCTACAGCTTTCGCCTGGGTGCGAGTCCGATCTCACCTGCTCGGCGCTTGCGAGAGCTCCCTGATCCCGGCTTGCCCTACTGCTCCTGCGCCCGGCCCCGGGGCCTCTCCTTGCCCTTCTTCTTCTGCTTGGCGTTGGGCGTCGGCGTCGGCGTGGTTCGCGGGGCCGGCTTTCCGCGGGCGCCCGGTGTCGTCCGGGCTGCCGGTCTCACCGGAACGGCCCGGCGCGTGGTGCCCGGCCGCGCCCTCTCCTGCTGCTGCTTGCGTTGCTCCTCTTGCTGCCTCGCCCGCTCCTGTTGCCGACGCTGCTCTTCCTGCTGTCTCGCGCGCTCCTGCTGCTGGCGATGCTCCTGCTGTTGCCTGGCGCGCTCCTGCTGCTGGCGATGCTCCTGCTCTTGCCTGGCGCGGTCCTGCTGCTGACGCTGCTGCTCCTGCTGTTGCCTGACGCGCTCTTCCCGTTGGCGCTGCTCGGCCCGGTCGCGTTCGGCCTGAGCGCGCGCCCTCTCCTGCTCCTGCTGGCGCTGCCGCTCGAGACGCTGCCTCTCCTCGTCCTGGGACTTGCGGAGCTGCTCCTGCTCGCGCCGGTCGCGCTTCTCGATCTGCCTGGGAGCAGGCTGTGTCCGCTGCACCCCTGGTGCGACCGGGGGCGGCTGCTGCCTCCGATGCTGCGCCGGGGGCTGGGCGTGCTGCGGTGGCGGCGGCGTCTCGCCGCGCGGCCGGATGCGGACCGTGTCGAGCCTGTCCTTGGCGGGCCGGTAGAAGCGGACATCGGACCCATGGACCGACGTCCGCGACTCCCGCGTCCCCTCCTGGACCCGGAACCGCTCCACGCGCCGCTTGGTCGCCCGCTCGATGTGTCGCACGTCGACGCCGCGGTTCACCACCCGGTTCTGGGTCCAACCGTAGTGGGTGATGTTGGTGGTGTTGTGGATGATCGTGACGTTGCGGGCCCGCGGCACCAGGTACCCGGAGATGCGGGGCTGGAGGAACGAATGCTCCGGCACGAAGCAGTAGGAGTCGGGCTGGATGCGGGTGGCCAGGCTGAGGCCGCCGAGCCGCAAGCCGACGCCGACCTCGAAGCCGACCGACGGCGGCAGCGGCGCCCACCCGACGTAGCCTCCTCCGTACTGCCAGGAGACCCAGGCGGGGCCCCAGATCGTGCCCGGCACCCAGATCCAGCCGTGGCGCGAATCGTACGCCCAGCGGCCGTAGTGGAAGGTTGCCCACCCGTACGGCTCGAACGACACCCAGGTCCAGCCGTAGTCGGTGTCCACCCAGCGGCCGTTGGTGTACGGGCGCCAGCCGGCGCCCGGGTTGCGCGGGTACCAGACCCAGCCGTACTCCGCGGTCAGAACCCAGTTGCCGTACGGCGACAGGTCGTCGTAGAAGAAGCCGACCTCGTCCCGCGGCGAGCCCTGGAGGTAGCTGTTGTCGTAGCCGGGAGGCGGCGCCGAGGCCGACTCGTACGGACCCGGGCTGTAGGCCAGACAGCCGGTGAGAGCCCCCGCGAGGAGGACGACGACGGCGACGCAGATCCGCTTCATGGGACACCGTCCTTTCGTGTCTGTGCCTCACCAATATACGGCAGAGAAGGCCGGCTGCACAGCCGGGAGGTGAGGAGGTGAGGAGGTGAGGAGCCAGGAGTGAGGGGTGAGGAGATCCCCCGCCCAACCGGGAGGCTCGCACGACGCCAGACGCGAGCCATGCCCCCGCCCGCCCCCGCCGCCGGTTCGCGTAGCGAATCGCTGACGACACCTGCACGCTGAGCCTGTCCCTGGCGCCCCGTCACTTTGTCGAATCGCCGTCGGCTCACTCAGGAGACCACTCGACAGACCATCACCGGACGAGTCTTGAGAATGGCTCACCTGTCAAACGACGATCTGTCGCGTCGCGAGAAGCCCCAAGGGCACGGGCCCTTGGGGCAACCTGAGAGACAGGCAGGCAGTTGGCGGCGCGGGCCTTCCGGACCCTCGAAGAACTGTCCGGTGGGACCCCGAACCGGTGCCTGTGCCTCGTGACCTCAGAAGCGGTAGCCTACGCCGACCCCGAACACCCACGGGTTGACATCCACGGTTACGGTGTCGAGTACCTGCCCGTTACCGAGGACGAGGTCGACGTCCGTGGACATCTTGATGTACTTGACGTCCAGGTTAAACACCCAGGCACCTTTCAGGGCGATGTCCATTCCGAGCTGCCCCGACAGGCCGAAGGAGTGACTGAAGTCGAGCTTGCGGACTCCGAGACCGGCCAGATCGTCGGAGAGGTGATAGTTGTAGAAGAGGGTGTAGTTGACACCGAGGCCGCCATAGACATCGAGCGGGCCGCTGCTGTCGGAGTGGAACTGCAGCGTCAATGTGGGGGGCAGTACTCTGACGCTCCCTGCGTCGGCTCCCCCGAGCGCCCCTCCCGCCGTGGCGAGCTCGTGCTTCGAAGTGCCTGCGATGACCTCGAGCCCCCATTTGTTGTTGAACATGTAGGTGACGTCGACCTCGGGGATGACGTCGTTGCCGACCGTCACCTTCGTGCCCTCGGTGCCGGCGATGGCCGTGCTGCTGTCGTTGGGGGAAACCGACAGAAGCCGTCCGCGGACGATCCAATGACCCTCCTGCGCCTGGACCAGTACTGGTGAAAGCAGTAGGGCGACAACCAACGCAATGAAACCGGTTCGAGCTTTCATCTCCTCCTCCTTTCGTGATGCCTCAAATGGGACCATTTCAGTCACATTTCATGATGGAGCTCACCTGTCAGGTCGTACCTTGGCCTCATCGTGAGACTCCTTCTCGCCTATCGTGGGTGCCGGGCTCTAGGGTCCGGGTCGATCGGCCGGATGATGGGTGGTGGGGCCGACGCCCGGCGAACTCCTGCTCGGTTGGTGCCCCGTGGCCCCTGAGCTTGCGCGGTCAAATCTGGTCATCGTCCCGACTCAGTACGCCTGATCGCTCGCCAGCTCCTCCGCCGTGACCGGCCCGGAGAAGCGCCTATACACCCATGCTTGGTAGCCGATCACGATCGGCACCATGACCAGTGCCACACCCAGCATGATCTTGAGGGTGAGAGGGGTCGACGCCGTATTGAACGCTGTGCGCGAAAAGGTCGCGTCGAGGCTCGATGGGAGCAGGGCCGGGAACAGCCCAGCCACTCCGAACAGGGTGGCGCCGACGATCGTCGCCGCCGACGCCGCCCACGCCTTCCACCAAGCGCTCTTGCCTATGAAGACGCGCGTCAGGACAATGCCTGCGACAGCCAGGAGCGGGAACACCAGCAGCGCCGGCCTGGTGAGGAGGTTCTGCCAGAGCGTCGTCGAGTGCCAGGTCATGGCAAGAAAGGCCACGGCGACCACGAGCAACGGTCCCCACAGGAGTCTTGCCGCCCGGCCCGCACGCTGATGCAGGTCGCCCTCGCTCTTGATCGCCAGCCAGAGCGCGCCGTGCACGGTGAATAACAGAACGAAGAGCACGCCGCCGAGCAACCCATACGGGTTGAGGAGGGTGAACAGGTTGCCGTGGAAGACACCTTCTTCGTCGATCGGGATGCCGGCAAAGATGTTCGCAAACGCGACTCCGAGGAGTAGGGCGGGGACAAAGCTCCCTACCCACAGGCACGCATCCCATGTCTTCCGCCACCACCCGGCGTCCTCCTTGCCGCGGAACTCGAACGAGATCCCGCGCAGGATGAGCGCGAAGAGCAACAGCATCAGTGGCGTGTAGAGCGCCGAGAACATCACCGCGTACGTCCCCGGGAACGCCGCAAAAGTCACCCCACCGGCCGTCAGCAGCCACACCTCGTTGCCGTCCCAGAAGGGGCCCATCGCGTTCATCACCACGCGGCGGTCCTGTTCGTTCTTCGCTAGGAACGGGCGCAAGGTTCCGAGCCCGAGGTCGAACCCGTCAAGCATGAAGTACACGGCCCACAGCAGACCCCACAACGCGAACCAAATGGTCTCGAGCATTGCCTCACCCCCTCACGCCGTCGCCGGCGCCGGGCCCTTGCGGGCGTACTTGAACAAGAGGTAGAAGTCGGCGGCTCCCAAGAGACTGTAGACGAGGATAAACGCCGCGGCGCTGACCGCGACCTGCGAGACAGCGAGCGGCGAGACGGCATCGGAGGTCCGCATCAACCCATAGACGATCCACGGCTGGCGCCCAAGCTCGGCGAGGGTCCACCCGGTCTGAACCGCGATGTATGGGAGCGGGATCGACCAGATGAGTGCCTTCAGGAGCAGCGGCGAGCGTTCGATCGAGTCGCGTTTGAACCACGCCCACGCCGTCAGCGCGAGAAAGAGGAAGCCGAGCCCGACCATGATCCTGAACGACAGGAACACTGGCAGCACCGGCGGTCGGTCCTCCGCGGCATAATCCCTCAGGCCCTTCACCTCGCCGTTCGGATCGTAGGTCGCGAGCAGCGACAGAAGCCTGGGTATTGGAAGCGCCTGCACCGAGTTTCGCTCGTGCGCGGAGTCCGGCCACTGGACCAGGTTGAGGGGTACCGCGCGCGCCGTCTCCCAGTGTGACTCCATCGCGGCGAACTTGGTGGGCTGAGCGGAGCCGAGGATCTCGGCGTTCATGTGCCCCTGGAGAATCTCGAACAGCGAGAAGATCAGCGCGAACGCGATCGCGACCCGGAACGACTTCTTGAAGAACGAGACCTCGTGCCCGCGCAACAGATGCCAGGCCGAGATCCCCACCATGAAGAACCCGGAGAGGATATACGCGCTGCCGACAGTGTGGATGAACTCGAGCAGGGCGAACTTCTGAGTGATGACGGCGAAGAAGTCGGTCAGCTCGGCACGGCCGTTGCGTACGGCGAAGCCTACCGGGTGCTGCATCCAGGCGTTGGCGACCAGAATCCAGAACGCAGAGACGTTGGATGCGATGGCAACGAGCCATATGGTGGCGGCATGAGCTTTCGGCGAGAGCTTCTTCCAACCGAAGAACCACACGGCGACGAACGTCGACTCGAGGAAGAACGCCACCGTCGCCTCGACCGCGAGCAACGAGCCGAAGACGTCACCAACGAACGCCGAGTAGCGCGACCAGTTGGTCCCGAACTGGAACTCGAGCGTGATCCCGGTGACGACGCCGATCGCGAAGTTGATGAGGAACAGCTTGCCCCAAAACTTCGCCGCACGCTTGTAGTCCTCGTCGCCGCTCCTGACATAGATGGTCTCCAGGATCGCTACCAGCAGGGAGAGCCCCAGCGTGAGCGGCACGAAGAGAAAGTGAAAGTACGTTGCAACCGCAAACTGCAGGCGAGATAGGGCCAGAACGGTCAAGACCGCCTCCTTTCTCAGTCGGACCGGCGTCCGCCGGCCGGAGTGGTCGGCAACGACCGGCGCAACTTCTCGGGGTATCCGTTGCTGGTGACGCCCGCCTCCAGGTCGTTCGCGAGTTGGTCGAAGCGGACCTTCGCGAGCGTTGCCGCAAGCGTATCGGTTGCCTTGCACCACGCCTTGTTGACCGGGCAGGCGGCGGAGAGCGGGCACGATTTCGGGTCGTCGACGCAGGCGTTCAGCACCAGCCCGCCCTCCATGGCTTTCACAACATCAAGAAGACTGATCTCCCGCGCCGGGCGAGCGAGGGTTACTCCGCCCCCGGAGCCGCGAACCGTAGAGAGAATGCCAGTCTCTGCAAGCTTGCTGATGATCCGCCGGACGAATGCTGGAGGGAGGAGCCGCTTGGCGGCGATCTCCCGGGCAGTGACTCTGGCGCCCTCCTCCAATGTCGCGAGGTGCAGCACGATGCGAGCCGCGTAGTCGGTTTGCCGTCCGATGCCGATCATCTTCGGAGTACCTGAAATACGACCATATTACTATCATTACCAATCAGGTATCATTTGTCAAGCTCCAGTCAGACACTCTTGGAACAATCGCGGGAGCCTGGCCAAGACCCAGGAGCTGATGAGTGCCTGGAGAGGGCCCGCGGGTGGGTCAGGGAAGTCTGGGGAAAAGGGAAGAGATGACGTTTGTCGGTGTTGACAGCGGCTCGTCTGAGACCTTCCGGGCGGAGCCTGTGAGTATGAGTTCCATCCTGCCAAGGATGGCCCCCGGCCGGAGGCGAGTCTTGCGCCGTGCGTCGGCGCTTGGCATCCGGTTTTGTCTCCCAGTTACTGGCGATTGCCCACCCGGCCCCCTACTCATACCGGCGGCCCCCTGCCAGCACTCACCCCGCCCGGCTCCGCCGGTTCGCGCAGTGACTCGCTTGCGATACGATGGTTGTAGAGAACCCTTCCGGAGGTCTGGAATGTCCACGATGAACACGGACGGCACCGTCGAGGCGGCCCATGCAACGATCTGTCCCCAATGCGGGCAGCTGCGGGAGGATGCATCCCAAGCGTGCGGTTACTGCGGCTTCGGGCCGGTGGACACGAGCGGCGCGGCGGCGGGCAGCGAGCTTCCACTCGGGGTGAAGATCGCCGGCGCGATCTTCCTCGTCAATGCGGCTATTGCCCTGGTCAGCTTCGCCCTGGGTGATCGAGAGTTGGGTCCGATGTTGCCGGTCGTGCCGGCGCTGATCGACGTTTGGGTCGGATTGTCACTCCTCAAGGGCTCCCGCAAGCTCCTCGGCTTCGCGAAGTTCAGAGTGATTGCCGGCGCCGTGTTCTTCGGCGTGTTCTTCCTCGCCAAGAGCAATCCGGTCGGGGCGGTCTTTCAGGTCGTCTTCTGCCTGGCCCTGTGCGGTCTTCTCTTCGGCAACGCCGGGAAGGTCCGGATCGGGCTGGCTTCCGGCGTGACGGCGATCCTCGTTCTCCTCTCGCTCCTCGGGATCCAGCAGTCGCTCACCGGACACAACCTGCTCAGCGCAGCGGTCCAGCGGGTCAGGTTCCGGCTCCACCGGGCCGGTGCGGTACCGGTCCGCGGCGCGGTCCCCGGGTACGCGATCGGTCCTCTCCCTTCCCAGTGGAAGCTGATGGACCGCGAGCAGGCGAAGAAGAACAACCCCGTCGTGGATCTCTGGTTCATCGATACCTCGCATGACGCGGCGATCATCGTCATTCCGGAGGCCCCGCCGAACATCCGGCAGTGGAGCCTCGACCGGCTCCAGGAGGTCGTGCTGGGTCATCTGCAGAAGAGCTCCCCCGGCTTCGAGAAGCTCGGCGAAGAGACCCGCACGCTCCACGCCCACCCGGTGCGCGTGCTGGACCTGGGCGGCATGCTCCACGGGATTCAGGCGCGCTACAGGTTCGGCCTGTTCGTGCAGGACGGGCTCCTGATCCAGGTCCTCTGCGCCTCGTCGAAGAAGGCGTTCCCGACGCTCGAGGACGACTTCGAGAGGGCCATCGAAAGCGTCGTCACCGAACCTCCCGCACAACCTCCCACCGCCAAGAGCGCACCCCCGGGCGCCACGGTGGCAGCGGTGGAACCGGCGACGTACTTGCGTGGCTCGCAAGACGCGAGAAGCTAGACGCGAGACGTGCCCCCGCCCGGGCGGCAGGAGGTGAGAACGTGAGATGGTGTTCACGGCAGGCTGGTTCGATCACGGTGCGGCGACCTCCGAGGGTTGCACACGCGCACCCACGATCAGCAGCCACAGCATGAACGCCACCTCTCCGAACAGGACGGGAGTGGCGATCGTGGACACCATTTTGAGGTGCTCCGGCCACAGCACCCCCGTCGAGCTGATCGTAAGGTAGGCCAGGCCGTTGATGAGCAACCAGACGCCGAGGAGGCGAGGAAGAAATCCCGATCGATACACGAGCCACCCGAGAGGAAGGAGCCAGAGCCCCCAGAACGCATCGGAGACGAGAGCTCCCTGCCTGTCGATGTTGATCAGGAGAGTTGCCAGGGCGTCGCGTTGAGGTGGGCTGAATACAGCCAGGAAACCGGCGCCGCGCACGAAGGTGAGGGTCGCGATTTCGTTCGCCACGCTCAAGAATGCGAGCGGCGCCTCGACCAGAACCAGTATCACCATGAGTGCGGCGAGCTGGGCGTTCACCCCTTTGAGCAAGCGGTAGAGTGCCAACACGAGTGCGATGAAGAACAGCTCGGAAACGAACCCGACGACGATGTAGGACCGGAACAACGACTGATGAGCCAGGATGTTGCCGGCAGTCGCGCTCGCGTCGCCGTGCACGAACAGCTTGCCGGGCACGTAGATGAGGACGAACGGGCCGGTGAGCGCGACGAGGAGGTACAGGAATCCGGCGACGTGGGCGCTCTTCTTGATTGGGTCCATCGCTCTACCTCTCTGGTTCCCTGCTCACATCTGAATGACAGTCGAGCTTGATCCCATCGGCGGCGAGCTCTCTGTCGATTCGAACGACGGCTATGGGCTCTGACACTACTTTACGCTCCTGAGGCATCTCGGGTTCTCTGGCGCTCCGGCGGCCGTGCGGCCCCGGGGAGATCGCTAGACGCTAGAAGCTAGACGCGAGACGGCCCCCAGCCGCCCAGGAAGGGAAACGGGAGACGGGAAACGGGAAACGCTCCCCCGCCCAGCCGGTGACGGAGTGACGGAGGCAACCACCCGCCCGCCCGGGAAGGGAAACGTGAAAAGGGAAACGAGCCCCCGCCCGCCCAGATCCTTCTTCGGTCGCTGCGCTCCCTCATCAGGATGACACTCTGGGGCGCCCGGGATGACCGGCCTTGCCACTGCAGACCTACCCGCCCGCCCCAGCGGGCGAGACGCCCGCTGCCACCACGGAGCGGAGTCGTGTAGGCGCATCCTTCAGGGTGCGCCCCCAGGCTTCTCCAGCGGGACCAGGTGTTACCGGGCTCGCCCGATGATGTGGGGGCGGGCGCTGAAGCACCCGCCTACGGAACCTCCTGTGGCTGAGCCTCGGCGCCCCGCCCGCCCGGGAGGGCATGCGGAAGGCGTACAATGCGTGGCGTGTCTGTTTCTTGGCTCCAGCCGCCGTCCGATCTCGATTCCATGGGCACGGCAGAGAAGGACCGCCTCGTTCGGGCCCTGCGGGGGCGCGTCAAGGCGCTGAGGGTCCTTCAGGACATGGCCCGCCTCCTGCAGAACGGCCCTCGCGACGTTCGCCTTCTTCTGCACGAGGCGGTAAGGCTGATCCCTGCGGCCTGGCAGTACCCCGGGGTCGCCGCGGCGCGCATCGCGGTCGGCGACGCGGAGGCTGCCGGACCGGGCTTTGAGCGAACGCCCTGGATGCAGACGGCTGTGTTCGCGGCTCGCCACGGCGGCGACGGGATCGTGGAGGTGGCGTACCTGGTCGAGAAGCCGCGGTCGCATGAGGGTCCGTTCCTCGAGGAGGAGTGGGTGCTCATCCAATCGCTGGCGCAGATGCTCGAGGCTCACTTTGAGCGCAGGGCGGCGGAGGACGACCTGGAACGGCAGGTGCGTGAGCGTGCGGCGGAGCTGGCTCGCGCCAACGCCGCCCGCCGGCGCCTCGCCTCCGAGCTCGCGCTGACGGAGGAGCGCCATCGCCGCGCCATCGCCTCCGACCTGCACGATCACATCGGCCAGGCCCTGGCGGTGGCCAAGGGGCGCCTGGCCGGGCTGCGCGGGAACGCCGTGTTCAGCGGCATGGAGCGGGACTTCGAGGAGATCGACACGCTGCTTGGCCAGACGATCCAGTACACCCGCACCCTGACTTTCGAGATCAGCCCTCCCGTGGTCTACGAGCTCGGGCTTGAGGCGGCGCTGCGGTGGCTGGCGAAGGAGTTCCGACACAGGCACGGGCTGCGCTCTGAGGTGGTCGTCTCCGGCCAAGGCAGGGAGGTGCCGGACGACCTCCGGATCACCCTCTTCCGCTCGGTGCAGGAGCTGATGATGAACGCCGTCAAGCACGCTCGGGCCGACCTCGTCCAGATACGGCTGGACAGCTCCGAGGAGCGGCTGACCGTGGAGGTGAGGGACGACGGCGTGGGCTTCGACTCCGCCCAGGTGCGCGAGACCGAGCATGACGGCTTCGGCCTGTTCAGCATCCGGGAGCGGATGGAAGGGCTCGGGGGATCGTTGACAATCGACTCTGCTCCGGGAGGCGGGGCTGCCCTGACCCTCTCCGTACCGTTTCCCGCGCGCAAGGGGGAGCCCCTGTGAGCCTGAGGATCCTGCTGGCGGACGATCACAAGATCGTCGTGGACGGGCTGGCCACCCTCCTCGAGAGAATCCCCGGCTACCAGGTGGTCGCTCGTGCCGCCGACGGTCTGTCGGCCGAGTCCCTGGCTCGCGAGCTGGCGCCGGACGTGGCCATCCTCGACATCTCGATGCCGGGCCTCAACGGGATCGAGGCCACCCGCCTGATCCTGGAGAAGAACCCGAGCGTGCGCGTCATCATTCTCTCGATGCACGCCGACGGGCGCTTCATCGCGGAGGCGCTGAAGGTCGGCGCCCTCGGATACCTGCTGAAGGAGTCGGCGTTCGAGGAGCTGGCGGCCGCGATCAGGACCGTGATGGGCGGCCGGGCGTTCCTGAGCTCATCCATCGTCGACGCGGTCGTCAAGGACTACATCCGCCACCTCGAGCATCAGGGAACCAGCGTCTTCTCTCGTCTCAGCGCCCGGGAGCGTGAGGTCCTGCAGATGCTGGCTGAGGGGCTGGCCACCAAGCAGATCGCCGCCCGCCTGAGCCTGAGCGTCAAGACCGTGGAGACCTACCGCAAGCAGATCATGGAGAAGCTCGACATCCACTCGATCGCCGAGCTCACCAAGTACGCCATCCGGGAGGGGATCACCACGCTGTAGGGCGAGGCCGGCCGGTAGGCACTCTGCCGGGTGATCTCGATCGCCGTTGCTCCCTGACTATCGATTCACAGCTCGATCCTGCCGCTGCCTGCTGCGTTAGCCCCATCCGACCGCTGCCGTGTCCCACCCGGGGGCATCGAAGCCGTCACCAGGTATTTCGAAGCGCCGCCTTCCGATTCTCCCGATTGTCCGCTCGTTGCGATTCTGCTGAGCTTTGAGGGGCGTTCTTGCGAGATGCCCCACTAAAGGAGGAACGGGCGATGTGTGACACGGGCAATACGGCGTTCATGCTGGTGGCCACCAGCCTGGTGATGCTGATGACACCAGGGCTGGCCTTCTTCTACGGCGGCCTGGTGGGCCGCAAGAACGTGCTGGCCATCATGATCCAGAGCTTCGTCTCCATGGGCTGGACGTCGGTGCTGTGGTTCGTCTGCGGCTACTCGATGTGCTTCTCCGGCGACGTGGGGGGAATCATCGGGAACCTCCACATGGCCTTCCTGCACGGGGTGAACCCGGCGGCGATGTTCTCCTCAACCAACAACATCCCGCTCCTGGTTTTCGTCGCCTACCAGATGATGTTCGCGATCATCACTCCTGCCCTCATCACGGGGGCCTTCACCAACAGGGTCAAGTTCGCCCCCTACATGATCTTCCTCACGGTGTGGCTGCTCTTCGTCTACTTCCCTGCCGTGCACATGATCTGGGGCGGCGGCCTGCTGCAGAAGTGGGGCGTGCTCGACTTCGCGGGCGGCATCGTGGTCCATGCCATCGCGGGCATGGCGGCCCTCGCCAGCGTGTTCTTCGTCGGCAAGCGGAGGGTGGTGGAGAAGGGGCCGCACAGCATCCCCCTGGTCGCTCTCGGCACGGGCCTGCTGTGGTTCGGCTGGTATGGGTTCAACGCGGGCAGCGAGCTGAGCGTGAACCACGTCACCACCCTGGCCTTCCTCAACACGGACATCGCCGCCTCGTTCGCGGCCATCACGTGGCTGTTCATGGCCTGGATCTTCGAGAAGAAGCCCAAGTTCCTGGGCCTCCTCACCGGCTCCATCGCGGGGCTCGCCACCATTACCCCGGCGGCGGGCTATGTGACGGTGAGCACGGCGGTCCTGATCGGGATCGCCGCCGGCATGGTCTGCTACGGCGCCATCAACCTCAAGAACAGGATGCACTGGGATGACGCTCTGGACGTGTGGGGCGTGCACGGCGTGGGCGGCACCCTCGGCATCCTGATGCTGGGGCTGTTCGCCACGACCTCGGTCAACGCTGCCGGGGCCAACGGCCTGTTCCACGGCAACCCGGACTTCTTCTTCAAGCAGGCCGTCGGGGTGCTCGGTTTCAGCGCCTATGCGTTCGTCTTTTCCTACCTGGCCCTGGCGGTCATCGACAAGATCACCCCGGTGCGGCTGAGCGCCGAGGAGGAGGAGATGGGGCTCGATGCCGTCCTGCACGGCGAGGAAGCCTACATGCACGATTGAGGTCGTTCGGGCACGCGGGCCGGCGCCGCCCTCCGGGGTGGCGCCCGACTCGCCCGGCTTCCAGATGCGGAGGACATCGTGAAGAGAGGATTCGTAGCTTTCGTCCTGCTGGTCCTCGCGACCGCGACCCCGGCCCTGTTCGCGCAGGAGGCTCCCGTTACCGGGAGCGCGACGCTGGGTCTTTTCAACCGGTACATCTTCCGCGGGTATGAGCTCGGTGCGGAGAACGGCGTCATCCAGCCCTCGCTGGCCGTCACGACCCGAGGGTTCACGCTTTCCTTCTGGGGAAACATCGACGTCGAAGAGGAGGCCACCCCCTCCTTCGAACCTGATCGTCCGGGACACGGGAGCTTCAACGAGGCCGACATCAGCCTCAGCTACACCCGGACCGTCGGGCGGTTCGAGGCGACCGCCGGCTGGATCTACTACGGGACGAGGTACGCCACCGAGACACAAGAGGTGTGGCTGGGCGTGTCGTACGACACCATCGGCAAGCCCACGCTCACGGTCTATCGGGACGTGGGCTCCTATCCGGGGACCTACATCAACCTCTCACTGAGCCACTCGCTGGCGTTTGGGAAGTCGGTCTCCCTGGATCTCGGGGCCTCGGCCGGCTACTTTGCCGGCTCCGATGACTGCTGGAGGACCTACGATCCAAACGAGGGCGCTTACACCGGCGAGCGCTACCACGATTTCCACGACGGGATGCTCAAGGCCGGACTGACGATCGCGCTGGCCGAGGGGTGGAGCATCCAGCCCATGGTTCAGTACTTCTTCCCACTGTCCTCCACCGCCCGCCGTGTGAGCGACGGGAACTCCATCAACCCCGACGGACGACTGGCCGACACCGTGGTCTACGGGACGACGATTGTGATGAGCTTCTAGGAGCCCGGAGCCCATCGAGCGGACGGCGCCTTTCGGGCTTCGTGAAGTTCCGTCATCATTGCACTCTCGACCCGCCCGACGGTTGCGAACCGCTCCTAGAAGTTGACCTGCAGCGTCGTGCTCGCCGTCGCGACGGCGGCGTTCGACGCCCAGTTGCCGCCCTGGCACCGGACCGTGATGTGCGTGTTGTTGGCGGGGTAGCACTTCTTGGTGACCCCGAGCGGTTTCTGCGCTTCGAGGATTCCGGAGATCTGCATGATGCCAGAGAGCTTGGTAGGCACCTTGCCGGAGGCTCCTGACAGGGTGTCGGATATCGGAGCCGGCAGACCGTTCACCGAGTAATTGCCGGAGTAGATCGCTCCGCCACAGTTCACGGCGTCGACCGTGACGTCCGAGACGTGGAGGTTGATCGACTTGACACCCTGTGGGTCCTCGACGATGCACATGATGTTCACCGGCTCCTGGGCCGAGCTGTTGGCGTAGTTGGTGCTGGTCGCCACCTGATACCCGTTGGGCCCCTGAACCTTGATCGTCACGTTGGGGGCGCTGCCGTCGTTGGGATTGATGGCGACCGTGGTGCACCCGGCGAGGAGGACCAGCGCCATGGCGGCGAGAGCCGCCGCCCCTGTCCGTACCCCGGAGCGCCGTCTCGGCTGGGACGCTGTCGGTTTCATCGTGCACTCTCCTTCCTACGAGAGGTGGTTGGCCGTTACCCCGGCCGGTTGGCCGGCCGGGAGTGAGTCGAACGCGACGACCTCGACAAGGTCGGGCCGAAGCGGGCTGGTCTGCATCACCCAAACGGGTGACGGTGGAGAGCGGCCGTGGATGCCGGGGATCGCTAGACGCGAGACGCTAGACGCGAGACGTGCGCCCGCCCGCCCAGTCGGCAGGAGGTGAGAAGGTGAGGAAGTCAGAAGGTGAGAATTTCCCGCCCGCCCACCCGAAGAAACGGGAAGCGACAACCCGCCCGGCCCAGCGGGCGGGAGGCCCGCTGCCGGCACGGAAGAGAGTTGGCGTAGGCGCGTCCTTCAGGGTGCGCCCCCAGGCTTCTCCAGCGGGACCAGCTGTCACCGAGCTCGCCCGAGGATGTCGGGGGCGGGCGCCGAAACACCCGCCTACGACACCTCTTGCCCATCAAAAGTGCTGTGAGTACGCCCGCTTGAGCGACTCCGGCTCTGGCGCGCTGGTCGCGCTACTGTCGCACGAGCTCCACGCGGCGGTTGAGGGCGCGGCCGGCGTCGGTGTCGTTGGTGGCCACCGGCTGTGAGGCGCCCATGCCGCGGGTCGCCAGGCGGGCGGCGTCGATGCCGAAGGTCTCCACCAGGTAGCTCTTGACGGACTCGGCGCGGCGCTGCGACAGCTCCTGGTTGTGTGCGGCCTCGCCGGTGGAGTCGGTGTGGCCCTCGATGAGCAGGCGCAGGTTCGGGTCGCGGATCAGGAGCTGGCCGATCTCGGCCAGAGGCCGCTTCGAGTCGGGTTCGATCTTGGCGGAGTCGGTGGCGAAGTGGATGCCGTAGATCGAGAGCTTGCCGGAGCTCGCCAGCGTGGCGGCCATCTCCTTGCTGGAGAGCTCGCCGCCGACCGTGAAGCTGGTCGAGGCAATCTCCTTGCCGTTGGAGTCGGTGTCGTTCATCCGCAGGTCGTAGGCGCCCGCCTGGGCCGGCGCGCGGAAGGTGAGGGTACCGTCGGTGCGGCCCTTGAGGTACTGGTAGTCGACGTCGTGCTGGTCGTTGGTCTCCTCGTCGCCGTGCGGCACGTTGGACGGGATGATCCCCACCCAGGCGTTCTCGGGCAGCCCCTTCGGGGCGGTGAAGTGGACCGCGAACTCCTGGCCGACCGGCACGGTCGTGCGATCGAGGCGTAGCGAGGCCTCGCTCGCGTCCACCCGCTGCACCGTGAAGTCCGCTGAGGCGATCTCGCGGCCGTTGCTGCCGGCGTCGATCATGCGGACGTTCCAGGCTCCGGTCTTCCCGGGGGCCGTGAAGCTCCAGCTGCCGGAGGTCTTTCCCTCCAGGTACGTGTAGTCGACGTCGTACTGGTCGATGGTTGCACCGTCGCCGTGAGGAACGGTGGCGGGTACGACCCCGATCCAGGCTTCCTTGGGCATCCCGGCCGGGGCCTTGAAGGTGACCGTCATCGGGGCGCCCGGCGCGGCCGTGGTGGCGGCGAGGGTCAGCGACGCGCCGCTGGCATCCACCGGCTTGACGGTGAACGAGACCGAGGCGAGCTCCTTCCCGCCGCCGTCGTTGAGGCGCGCGTCCCAGGCGCCGAGTTTGCTCGGCGCGGTGAAGGTCATCGATCCGGAGGTCTTGCCTCCGAGGTACTGGTAGTCGACGTCGTTGGCGTCGTTGACCGCCTCGTCCCCGTGCGGGATGTTGGACGGGATGATGCCGATCCAGGCGTTGCCGGACAGGCCGGGCGGCGCCGTGAACTGCACCGTGACCGGGGTGCCGGGGACGTAGGTTTTCGCGTCGAGCTTGAGGGTCGCGCCCGTCGCGACGTAGGACATGGACATCGTCAGCAGGGCGATACCGAGGACCTTGCGCATCTGAGCCTCCCGTAAGCCGCCGCATCTCGGCTTCCGTCATGAACCGAGATTGAGTCTAGCACTTGTTTCAAGGGGGTCACCCGCCCGGCCGGGAAGGAAGACGGGAAACGGGAAACGGGAAACGCCCGACTGCCCCAGCGGGCGGGGATGAGTGACCCCGTGGCGGCCGCCGTAGCCGGACGTAGGCGCGTCCTTCAGGGCGCGCCCCCAGGCTTCTCCAGCCGGACCAGGTGTCACCGGGCTCGTCCGAGGATCTCGGGGGCGGGCGCTGAAGCACCCGCCTACGGGGCCTCATGTAGCTGAGCCTCTGCACCTGGCACGGCCGTACGAGCGCAGCCTGTCTTTGGAGCGCGCTGTCGCTAAGTCCCCCGGGCGGGTGGGGGCACGTCTCGCGTCTTACGATTCCCCCGGGTGGGCGGGAGGGACCTCCTCACTTTCTCACTTCCTTACTTTCTCACCTCCGGTTGGGTAGGCGGGGGTTCCCCTCCATCCCACCACGCTTCCACCCGCTCCCACAGCTCCCGGATGTCGTCGGCGGCCGGGCCGCCGAGCTCGACGACCGGCCTGCCCTGCACCTGTGCCGAGGTCACGGCGGTGTCGTAGCGGATCTTCGCGAACAGGGTCACGCCGTGCTCGCGGGCCCGGTCCTCGATGCGTGCGGTTCCTTCGGGGTGGATGTCCCAGCGGTTGACGCAGACCGCGGCCGGGATGCCGAAGTGCTTGACGAGCTGGAGAACGCGCTCGAGGTCGTGCTCCCCCGAGACGGTGGGCTCGGTGACGACGAGCACCCGGGTGGCGCCGGAGAGTGCGGCGATGACCGGACAGCCGACCCCGGGCGGGCCGTCGACCAGAATCCCCGCTCGGCCGCTGGTGGCGGCGATGCGCTTGGCCTCGCGGCGCACCAGGGTGACCAGCTTGCCGGAGTTCTCGGCCGCGATTCCCAGCCGGGCGTGGACCATCGGGCCGGAGGCTGTCGAGGAGACGAACCACTCGCCGCAGGTGCGGGCCGGGAAGTCGATGGCCTGCTCCGGGCACTGCTCGACGCAGACGCCGCAGCCTTCACACGCGATCGGGTCGACCGTGCAGATCCCGGTGTCGGGATCACAACCGATGGCGTCGAACCGGCAGACCTCGCGGCACACCCTGCAAGCCGTGCAGTCGGCCTCGCGGACCCTGGCCTCGTGGCCGCCGACGAAGAGGTTCCGTTCGCGGATCTCGGGTGCCAGGACGAGGTGGAGGTCGGCGGCGTCGACGTCGCAGTCGGCCAGGACCAGGTTGTCAGCCAGCGCCGCGAACGAGCCGACGACGCTGGTCTTGCCGGTGCCGCCCTTGCCGCTGATGACCACCAGCTCCGGGACGTGGGCGGCGTCGGCCTGGCTCTCGACCAGGGGCAGCGGGGCCGCCGGGGGCGCCATCAGCGCTCCCCGCAGGGTGGGGCGTCACAGCGCTCGTCGCGCCCGCAGCAGGGCGTCGAGCGGTCGCAGGCCGCGGCCCGTTGGCCGCGGGTCTCGCGGCTTCCGCCCCTGACCAGGATGGCGGCGCCGGCGCCGATCTGGCGCTCGACCGGTCCGCCGCACTCCGGACAGCTCTCAGCCGGCGGCGCGGACATGGACTGGAAGAGGTCGAACCGCTGTCCGCACTTGGTGCACAGGTACTCATAGGTGGGCACGCGCGCCTCCTTTTTGAAGAGCCGCATCGGCTGCTCGCGGCAGCCGGTTCCGCAGGCGGCTCGCCAGCTGCAAGAACCGGGAACGCAGCTCCGGCACAGCGTCGAGCGTTGGGATGCCGCGGGCGTACGCCTCGGCAACCCGGCGGTCGTCAGGGATCTCGAGCAGGATCTCGAGGTTCTCGGCGGCGCAGTAGTCGTGCACGCGGCCGTCCCCGATGCCGACGCGGTTGACGACGATGCCGCACGGGATGCCGAGCGCCCGCACCGCCTCGACCGCGAGCCCCAGGTCGTTGAGGCCGAAGGGGGTCGGCTCGGTGACCAGGATGACGTAGTCGCAGCCGCGAACCGCGGTGATCATCGGGCACGAGGTGCCGGGCGGCGCGTCGATCAGGACGATCGCCTCCGGGTCCGCCTTCGCCCTGACCTGGCGGATGAGCGGCGGCACCAGGGCCTCGCCGACGTTGAGGCACCCGTGCACGGTCCGCAACCCTCGCGCCGTCCCCTGCTCGACGACCCCGATCGGGCGCAGCTTCTCGGTGATGGCGCGCTCGGGGCAGATCAGGGCGCAACCCCCGCAGCCGTGGCACAGCTCGGGGAAGACGAGAGTGCCGGTGCTCAGGCTGACGATGGCGTTGTACTGGCAGAGCCGGCTGCACTCGCCGCAGTTGTTGCAGAGCTCCGGGTCGACGACCGGCACCGGGATTCCCGCCGGCTCGCTGATCTCGACCGAGGGGTGCAGGAAGAGGTGGACGTTGGGCGCTTCGACGTCGCAGTCGAGGAGCTGCACCCGGCCCGGCAGGCTCAGGGCCAGGTTGACTGCCACGGTCGTCTTGCCGGTGCCGCCCTTGCCGGAGGCGATGGCGACCCTCAAGCCCAGTGTCCCACCACGTCGGGGCCGTGCGCCTTCTCGAGCGCGCCGGCCTTGAGCTGCTCGACGGCCTCGGCCACGGTTCCGGACGCGCCGGTGAAGACCTCGATCCCCGCCGCCTGTAGGGCGCGAAACGCCCTCGGGCCGCAGTGCCCGGTGACCACGCACTGGGCGCCGAGACGAGACACGACCTCGGCCGCCTGGACGCCCGCGCCCTGCTCCGCCTCGACTCCTGAGGAGTTCTCGACCGTCTGTATGTCGCCGCTGTCCGTGTCGACCAGGATGAACCAGGGTGCCCGCCCGAAACGCGGATCGAGTTGGCTGTCCAGAACCTCACCGGTTGCCGTCAGGACGATCTTCATTCCTGCTCACCTTCGTCGGGGGGCGCCTGGCGCCCGGTTGTTCCGTGGCCCTCGGCCTCGGCGGCGTCGAGCTCGTTCAGCCGCATCTTGATGGCCTGCAGCTCGGACCTGAGGAGCCGGCGGCGCTCGGCGAGGTACTGCTTCTCGGTTGCCGGCGGCGGCTCGTCTTCGATGAGCTCGGGGAAGCCCCAGCGGCCGCGGGCCCAGCCGGGCTCACCGGTGGCCCAGAAGCGGTGACGCCAGCCCCTGCCGCCGCCCCCGCCCCGGCCCCAGGCCGCCCCGCGGCCGCGGCCGCCGTAGGCCCCTCCGAAGCCGCGCGCGGGCGCCGAGCCGCCGCAGTAGCCGCGGCCCCAGCCCGTCATCGGTCCGGTTCCCCTCGGTCCGGTTCTGTCTCCTCCAGGCATTGTCGTTCCTCCTTTTCTCAGCGCCGGTCCGCGCCGTGTCCGTGCCGCCCGCGGCCGCTGCCACAGCGGCAGCCACGACCCCGTCTGCGGCCCATCCCGTGAACCGGGCACGGGATCGTGCCGTCGGATCTGGTGACGACCGGGCCTTCGCCGATCACCAGGAGCTTGCCCTCGACGACGGCCCTGGCGACGGTTGATCGCGCACGGCCGAGAACGCGCGCGAAGGTTTGCCGCGAGATTCCCATCTGCTCGGCGGCGGCTTCCTGGTAGAGGCCCTCCATGTCGGCGAGGCGAAGGGCCTCGAGCTCGTCGAGACGCAGGGTCTCGACCTGGAGCCCGGAGGCCGGTACACCGACCGGCTTGAAGCCGCTGACCTCGCCGTCCCAACCGACCTTTCTGAGCTTCTCCGGTCGTGCCAAGTTCCCTCCCTGTTTCGAGCATATGCTCAGAACAGTCGATTGTCAAGACCCCGTCTCAGCGTCCTTGCGGCCAGGCCGGCCGGCGATATACTCGGGATATGACTTCCAAGTGCGGTGGACTCCTGCTCGGCCTGCGGGGCCCTGCCGTCGGCGCACAGGCGGCCGAGGCGTACCCCGCGGCCACCGTTCGTTGACACCGGGCAGTGCGGGAGTTGGGGATTGGAGGACGTGATGCAAGAAGAGCGAAGCGAGACCGGCAGGCGCGGCGGGTTCGGGAAGCAGGTCCTCTGGGTCGTGATCGCTATCTTCCTCGTCGGCGCGTTCGTCGTGCTGCTGCCGTGCCTTCTCGCCCGGCACGGCGCCGTCGGCAGGGCGTTCCTGGACTCACGGCCGAGCGGCGCGCCGCGGGTGCTCGACCCTCTCAGCTCGTGGGAGGCGGCGTACGGCAAGGCCGCGACCGTCCAGGAGGCGGACGGCGGTCACACGTTCTTCTTCTGGCCGGACCGCGGGTTTGGCGTTTTCACGCATCCCGACTACCGGGGTCAGCAGGAGACCAAGCCCAGCGCCGAGTGGGCGGTCACGTCGGTGGTGATCCCGTTGCAGCTGGTGATCGCTCCGCGCATGCCGCTGATGGCCGCCGGCGCCCGCGCTCACTTCGCGACCCTGCTGCCGTTGAAGGTCGACGGTCGGCCTCTGACCGACATGGACGTCGGGCAGCTCCGCAACCTCTACCGCTCCTCTTGGATGGTGGGAGGGGACTGCCTGGAGCTCAGCAGCTGCCCCGTGCCCTCGCTCGGGTGCTGCGTGACCCGCGTCTACATGGCCGGGGGCCGTCCGGAGATGATCGAGCTGAGGCACCAATCGCTGTTCCACAGGTACGAGTAGACCGCGTCACTCACTTGCGCTCCACTGACCGTTGTGGGGGCAGCCCCCCCGCCCGCCCGGGGAGATCGCTAGACGCGAGAAGCAAGACGCGAGACGTGCCCCCGCCCACCCGGTGACGGAGTGACGGAGTGATGAAGTGACGGAGGCCCCGGCCACCCGGAAGAGCGCAAGACGCGAGACGCGAGACGCGAGACGTGCCCCCCCCGCCCGGGAGGGAAGACGGGAAACGGGAGACGGGGGACGCTCCCCCCGCCCACCCGGTAATTAAGTGATTGAGTGATTAGGTGATGAGGTTCCCCCGCCCACCC
This sequence comes from Acidobacteriota bacterium, assembly GCA_022340775.1. Lineage (GTDB taxonomy): Bacteria > Acidobacteriota > Thermoanaerobaculia > Thermoanaerobaculales > Sulfomarinibacteraceae > JAJDNH01. The sequence continues at coordinate 16,225 of JAJDNH010000088.1, read as the reverse complement.
GGTGACGGAGACCCCCGCCCACCCAGATCCTTCTTCGGTCGCTGCGCTCCCTCATCAGGATGACACTTTGGGGTGCTCGGGATGACCGGTCTTGCCGCTGCAGACGTACCCACCCACCCCAGCGGGCGGGACGCCCGCTGCTACCAAAGAATGGCGTTGGTAGGCGCGTCCTTCAGGGCGCGCCCCCGGGCCGCTTTGGCTCGACCAGCTCGGCCATTGCACCTACAATGGCTTCATGAAGAGTGAGCTGGTGTTCGATGTCATGCAGGAGGTGGATGGCGGCTTCGTGGCCGAGTGTCTCACGGAGCCGATCTTCACTCAGGGGGACACCTGGGATGAGCTTCGCGCCAGCGTCCTCGAAGCCGTCAGTGCCTACTTCTTCGATGACGAGAAGCCTTCTGCCGTCAGGTTGCACCTGAGGCGCGACGAGCTGATCGCCGTAGGATGAAGCTGCCGCGGAATCTGGATGGCGAGGAACTGATCCGCCATCTCTGTCGGAGATGGGGGTATCACAGGATTCACCAGGTCGGGAGCCACGTGGTCCTGGAGACTTCCGAGCCAAGTTGCCACCGCGTTGTGGTACCCGACCATCATCCTCTCCGTGTCGGCACATTGGCGGCCGTGCTGCGCGCCGTAGCTGCCCACAAAGGTGAGAGCCGGGATGCACTCATCGAAGGGCTCTAGCCCGCATCATTCACTCGCGACCCCTGATCGTGGTGGGGGCGGCGTCCCGCCTGCCCGGGTGGGGGGCTCGCGAATCCCCGCGGTAGCAGCTTCATCGGTGCCCCACCCACACCAGCGGGCGAGACGCCCGCTGCCACCAAAGAAGGGGGTTGGTGGGCGCGGCCTCAGTGGTCGTCGTAGCGGGCGATGAGGCGCTCCAGGTAGCGTGACTGGAGCTGCCGGGACGCGAGGGCCTGTTTCACGGGAGGCAGCTTCAGCACCACGCCGAGGATGGCCGCCATGGCGCGGTGGCTGGCGAGGGCACCGTGGTCGAAGATCAGGTTCTGCAGCTTGCCTCTCTCGATCGCCATCACCACGGCCTTGTGGGTGCCGCTCAGCGGCGGCAGCACCCGTTGGGCTCGGGGCACCAGCCTGAGGGCGGATGACGGGCAGGTGCGGACGCACACGCCGCAGCCGAGGCAGATGTCGGTGTCGAGACGGGCCATCTTCCGCTTGGGCTTGTGCGGGTCGTTGGCGGACACCGTGCCCATGGCCTCGACGGGACAGACCTCGGCGCACTTGCCGCAGCCGGCACAGGCCTCGGTGTCGACCTCGGGCAGGTAGTTGGTGGTGTGGACCGGGTGCAGCATGCCGAACCGCCGCGCCGCGATCATCGCCTCGCAGCAGCAGCCGCAGCAGTTGCAGATGAAGCTCACCCCCTCTCGCACGTTCTCGCCGAACTGGACCAGGTTCTCATCGCGGGCCAGGTCGAGCAGGTCCATGCACTCGGAGCGGTCGATGGTGCGGGCGACCCCGTGGCGGGTCAGGGAGGCGGCCACGGCGTTGAAGGTCATGCAGATGTTCATCGGGGCGTCGCAGGCCTCTCCGAGGTGCTGCGCCTTGTGCCGGCAGTAACAGACCCCGACGCCGATGTGGGAGGCGGTGCGGATCACCTGGGTGGCCCGCTCGTAGTCGAGTACCTCCAGCGACGGCTCCGCGGGGAGCGCCCTCTCGTTGACGAAGGTCCTCCCCAGCTGGGTTTCTCCTTTGGTGAAAAGAGCCTTGATGAAGTCGTCCTCGACCGTGATGTACTGGTAGTAGAGCTCGGACAGCAGCTTCTGATCGAGGTCGTCCCGCACCCGCATCATGGAAAACTCGAAGAACCCCGCCATCGGCGGCGGCAGCACGTAGCGGGTGGTACCGGTGCGCTCGGAAACGATGTCCAGCAGGATCCCCCTCGACGCCAGGTTGTCGAGGACAGCCTGCGCCTCCGCCTCGTTCTTCTTCCACGCCCGGGCCGCGGTAGAGACGGTGAAGGGGCGGATCGGCAGCAGCGAGACCAGCTCCGCCTCCTCCTCGGAGAAGAGCAGCTCCAGGATCTGGTAGAGCAGGTGGGAGGGCGGCGCGCCCTGCGGAAACCGGTTGATCCGGTCGGTCAGGCGGCGGTAGGCCGATCGTACGGTCAGGTGTGCGATGCGCTCCTCCCCTGGATGCCGTGGCTGCGTCCACTATACAGGTGGAGGGAGCGACGGAGATCCCCGCCCGCCCGGAGATCGCTAGACGCGAGACGTAAGACGCGAGACGTGCCCCCGCCCGACCGGGAAGGGAAACGGGAGACGGGAGAAGGGGAACGCTCCCCCGCCCACCCCAGCGGGCGAGACGCCCCCTGCCACCAAAAAAAGGAGTTGGTAGGCGCGTCCTTCAGGGCGCGCCCCCAGACTCCTCCGGCGGGACCAGGTCTTACCGGGCTCGCCCGACGATCTTGGGGGCGGGCGCTGAAGCACCCGCCTACGGGACGGCTCGCTCGGTGGACCTCACTGCGTGACCTTCAGCAGGGCGCCGGACGAGTAGGCCGTGAACTCCGGGGCGTACATCGACTGCAGCGTTGCGGGGCCGACGCGGAAGGTGCCGGCAGTGGCAGCGCGCAGGCGGTAGGTGAACGTGTACTGGCCGGCGGGAAGCTGCTCGAAGAAGAAGTTCTCGCCCGAGTCGCGGACCTCCTCGTAGACGGCGATCCCCTGGTTCCAGCTATAGCCGGAGGTGAGCCGGGTGGGCTCGAAGCCGGCGCCGCGCGGGTCGCGCAGGTGGACGTACTCGGCGGCGTGGCGGGCGGTGATGGCGAGGTGCACCTCGACCTCGTCGCCGGGGGCCAGCCGGGTGTCCTTCGAGATCGGCTCGAGGGTCCAGTCGTTACCCTTGGCGACGCGCCTGAAGAAGCGGCGCTCGACCGCGAACAGGTCCCCGGAGGCGGCCTCGGGCAGGGCCTCGGTGGAGAAGTGCCAGGTCGCTGAGGCGAACGCGAACCCCTTGCCTTTCTTGGAGACCTCGATCGTGGACATGGCCGCGGGGGCGATCTTGTCGCCAGGAATGACGAGCTGGTTCTTCGCGCCGGTGTAGCTGTCCGGGGCGAACGCGAAGGTCGCGGTGCGCGGGCCGGCGTCGACGGTGATGGTCTCGGACCCGCCGAGGGCGTGCTCGTGCTCGAGGTAGTGGACGACGGCGTAGATCACCTCGGCGGTGGCGCGGGTGGACTTCCAGTGGTTGAGCTTCTTGTTCAGGTACAGCCACTGGACGATGCCGTGGCGGCGCTGGTCGGCCGGATCGAGCTCGGTGAGGGCGCGCAGCGTGGTCGCCTCGGACTCGATGGTGTCGTTGTACCAGAGCCAGGCGCGGTCCTCGGGCGCCCAGAAGGTGCCGCCGTCGCGGGTCGTCGTCGCCGAGTCCATGACGCTGTCGAAGACCAGCTTGGCGTCGGCGGCGCGGCCGGCCCGCTTCAGCGTCAGCGCCAGGTACGCCTTGGTGCGCGGGGAGTGCTGGCGCCAGTGGCGGAACGAGAAGTCGAGCATCGTCTGCCGCTCCTCGGCGGTGAAGACGCCGCCGCTCCACGAGTCGTCGGGGTAACTGGAGAGGACGTAGTTGAGGAAGGTGATGGTCTCCCAGCAGCAGTCGTCGGCGAGCATGCGCCGCACCATCTCGTCGAGGTAGTGGCGGTGGAGGTAGCTCCAGGCGTTGACCACCATCGGCTTGGGCACCTCGCCGCCCATTTCGAGGGCGTGCGAGAGCCCGGACAGGATGTACAGCGTCATGAACGGGGAGGGTGGGCCGCCGGGCCACCAGGGGAACGCTCCGAGTGAGGTCTGCGCCTTACCCAGCTGCGCCAGGCTGGTCGAGCGGACGGCCTCCGCGACCGCCGGGTCGAGCACCTTGATCAGCGGGTGGCCGCCCGACTCGCCGCCGGCGGCCTCGACCAGCCACGGCGTCTCCTCGAGAAGCATCTTACGGTTGGGGTCGGGCCGGTCCCACTTCTCGAGACGGGTGTCGCGCGCGGCCAGCTTCTTGGCCATCGCGGCGACCGAGGGGTAGCGGTCGAAGACGCTGGTGACGATGGTCGTAGAGACGAACCGGTTGAGGGTCTGCTCGGTGCACTCGTACGGGTAGTCGACCAGGTAGGGAAGGGCGTTGAGCAGGCCGTAGAAGAGCTGGCCGTCGACGGTCACCACGAGCTGCTCGTCGATCCGTGACGGGTCGTCGGTACGCGCCAGGTCGGGGAAGGACATGGTGCGGCGGTCGTCGTCGCGCAGGGTGACAAAGCGCGACTGGGCGAGGTGGTAGCGCCCGGGCAGGATCGGCAGCGGGCGCAGCTCGCCGTCGGAGAGGTCGCCGGCCCGGGCGACGGCCTTGACCGCCACCATGCCGACGCGCGCGGGGACGCGCACCGGGAAGGTCAGCGTCGTGCCGCCGCCGGGCTCGACGGTGAACGGCCGGCCGGTGGCGAGCGCGGGCGTGAGGCCGAGCTCGGCAAGCAGGCTCTCGTTGGTCTCGGGGTCGAAGATCTCGAGGTCGAGGGTGCCGTTGAGCGGGGTCGTGCCGGCGTTGTTGACGGCGACCCGCAGCTCGGCGGCGTCCCCCTCGCGCAGGAACCGTGGCAGGTACGGCCGGACCATGAGGTCCTTGACGCTCCTCGTCGTACGGTGGACCGAGCCGGCGCGCAGGTCGCGGGTGATCGCGTGCGCCCAGACGTTCCACTCGGTGACCGAGTCGGGGACGGTGAAGGTGATGTTGGCCGTGCCGTCGGGCCCGGTGAGCAGGTGGGGCTCCCAGAAGGCGGTCTCGGCGTAGTTGGAGCGCAGCTCCACCGGGGCCGCAGCTTCGCCGCCTGCTCCACCGACGTGTTGCACGGCCCAGGTCTTCGCCTTGTCCTCTTCCTGGCGTGCAGGGGCCGGCGCCGAGGCCGGCATGACGGCATCGGCCACCATGGCCTCCTCGACCATCCCCGCCTTCGCCGCCCGGAGGTAGACGCCGCGTCGCCCGAGGCCGCCGATCCCGTAGCCTGAGATCCCCTCGAGGGAGGCGGTGGCCAGGCGCGGGGAGGAAGGGACCGGGGCGAAGCCGCTGTCGGTGGAGAACGCGATCTGCGCCTCGCCGAGACCGGGCTGGGCGCGCCCGGCGGCGGTGCGGTCGGGGTAGATGCCGAGTGGGTTCGGCGGCGTGTGGGGGACGAACAGGTCGAGGCTGGCGTCGTACATATACGCCAGCAGCTCGGCGGCGCCCTCGGCCAGCGCCCGGCCGTCGGCGCCCTTCGCCGTGACCGCGAACGTCTCGTGCGTCCCGGGCCGCAACGTGTCGCGGAAGGTGGAGAAGCTCACCGCCAGCTTGCGGTCGTCCCACGGCACGAAGACGCGGCTCGTCAGCTGCAGCATCTGGTGGTCGGCGAGCGCGGTCAGGGTCACGCCGAAGCCGCCGCGGTCGTTCTCGCCGATCGGGATCTCGATGAGCTCGACGTCGCGGCCGCCGTGGAGCACCCGGCGCTCGGTCCGCCTGCCGTCGCGGTAGAGCTCGAGCACCATCTCCTGGCCGGGGATGGCGGAGCGAGCGAGGATGCGGGCGGTGCCGCCCACCGCGACCGACGAGCGCTCGACCTCGAGCAGCAGCGGCAGCTGCACGGGCGCGCGCCGTACGCCCGAGACGATCAGGTCGTGGGTTGTGGTGAGCTCGGCGCCGTATGCGTCGAGAGTCGTGTAGACGAGGCGGTAGGCCCCGGGCGGCGGGGCGGTCAGGGCGACGGTCGCGCGCCCCGCCTGGTCGTGGCTGAGGGTGCCGGAGGCGACCTCTCGCGCGGGCTTCCAGCGGGCCAGCGAGCGTTGCGGCTGGTAGTCGGGCCGCCAGCGCGGGCGCAGGGCGTCGCCCGCTGTCCGGTCCTTCTCCCAGCCGCCCGCGCGTGGGCCCGGGGCCGGCTCGTCGGCAGGCAGGACCGGCGCCTCCGGCTGGGTCAGCTCGACGAGCTTCCACGAGCCGTCGCCGGGGGCCGGCGTGCCGTCGAGGTCGGTGCGGGTGATCGAGAGCTCGACCGGGCGTCCCGCGTGAAGGAACCCGGCGTCCTCCGAGATCCTGGCCTCGACGGAGACGAAGCCGAGGCGGATCGTCCGCTCCGCCGAGCGGGTCTCGCCGCCTTCGTCGGTGACGTCGGCGGCAAGCCGGAACCGGTAGGTCACGCCGCTTCCGGCCTCGCGCTCGTCCGCCGCCGGGGTGAACTCGACGGTGAAGTTGCCGTCGGCGTCGACCTCGGCGCGACCCCCGGCGACGATGCGTGGTGCCGCGCTGGGCACCGGGTGCCACCACCCCCACCACCGGGGGTAGACCGGGACCCGCTCCACCCGCCAGGTCACCGTGCCGGTGCTCACCGGCAGGCCGAAGTAGTAGCCTGCGTGGCCGGTGAGCGCGGCGCGCCGGTTGAGGCGGAGCGGCTGCTTCGGGGCGGCGATCTCGACCTCGAAGGTGGGGCGCTTGTACTCCTCGACGTGGACGGCTGCGCTGCCGCCGAGGGAGCTGCCTACGGACCAGGCGCCGAGCATCCGGCCGGCGGGCACGGCGAAGGCGCCGTCCGCCGAGCCGAACGAGTTGGTGGTGACGGTGGTCGTGGCCACCGGCCGATGGTTGGCGTCAAGTAGGGTCATGGTCACTGCGGCCGAGGCCAGGGTGCGGAACCGCAGGTCCTCGCCGCCGCCGCGGTACGCCACGACCTTCCAGCGTATGGTCTGGCCGGGGCGGTAGATGCTGCGGTCGGTGAAGACCAGTGATGACTGACGCTCGCTGCGCAGGTGGGGGTAGCCCTGGGACGGCGAGGTGTGCAACGCCTGCTGCCCGTCCTTGGCCGCGACCACGAATGAGTACCGTCCCGGCCTCGGGAAGACGACGCGACCGTCGGCAATGCTGCGCAGCTCGGCGATGCGCGTGGGTCCCCTTTTCCAATCCCAGCGGTAGAGAGCCACCTCGGCGCCTTGAACCGGCCCGCCGGTGGCGCCGTCGCGCACTGTCACCTCGAGGCTGTCTTCGACGGCGCGCGTGACGAGGACGAGGTCGCTGAGGAGGAAGTTGAGCGCCCGGCGCCGGTTCTGTCCGACCGCGAAGTCCTGGCGCGCCGACGCGATGACGACATACAGGCCGGGCTTTGCCATGGGCGGTGTGACGTACGTGCTGTGGCTGCGGTAGTCCGGGGTGGAGGGGAGATCCACCCGCCACTGGACGACCGGATGCTCGTGGTCCAGAAGCTCGGCGACCTCGCGGTGGCCGGGAAGCAGGTTGTAGTCCTGGGCCTCGGCAATCCGGCGCTCAAGATCGAAGGTGAAGGCGCGGAACCAGATCGTGGCCAGGTTCCTGTGCATGACCCGAATCGAGCGGCGGTGGGGGCCGTCGGTGGCCATGGCCTCCAGGCGGTAGTCCGGCGCCTCGATGGCGCCGACGATGGCGCGGCAGCGCTGGCCGCCGATCGACTCGGGATGGGCCCGCTGTCCGCTCTGGGCGATCTTCCGGGCCCGGATCAGGGCGTCCGGGCTGTCCTCCTCGCGGACGAACTCGGCCAGCTCGGCCCGTCCCATGGACCACCAGGGCAGCGACGCATCGAAGCGCTCCAGGGTCCTCGCGAGGTGGTCGCGGAGGGCCTTCCGGTCCTCGGCGTCCGTGAACACCCGGTGAAGTGCCCGCAGGCGCTCCAGGCGGACCTCCAGTGCGGCTTCCGGTTCGCCGCGCTGCGTGTGCCACGTCTCGAGGTCGTCCAGGATGGCGCCTATCTTGATCAGTGGATGGATGGTCGCCGAGTCGAGGTCCACGGCGCGGGAGGCCGCCGGGTCGCCGGCGATCAGAGACTTCAGGTCGAGCAGGTAGAGATCGTCCTGCTGCCCGGGCCGCCACAGCCGGGTGTTGGCGAGCAGGCCGGTCCACATGTACGTGACCGCGTCGCGCAGGGTGCCGCGAATGCGCTCAGGGTACGTCGACGGCCTGATGTAGCGCTCGAGGGTCTTGACGGGCCGATCGCCGAGGCGCGCCCGGTCATTCCAGACCTCATGGAAGGCGCGGTTCGCCTCGGCCGAGATCTGGGCCCCGGTCCACGCCTCGAGGTCGACCGTCTCTGTGCCGACGACCTTCTGTCGCTGGCCGATCTCCCATGAGTAGACGTTCAGGTAGGTCACCAGGGAGCTCGCGTAGTAGAGGTCGAGGACAGCGTGCTGGATGGGGTCGTCCGGCCACGGCGTCTGTCTGAGAAAGCGCACGGCGGTCTCGTAGCCGTGCAGGGCTGTGCGCAGCTTGACCTGCTCGACGATGGCGCGCGTCAGCTCGGCGTCGTCGCCGGCGGCGGCCGCGTCCTCGCGGATTGCATCGACCAGCGCCAGCGCGGCCTTGAGCTTCTGCTCGGAGACAAGACGGTGGACCTCCTCCCAGGTGTGCGGCGACTCCGTCACGGCGACGGCGGCCGGGGTGGGAGTGGGCGCCTGCGGATTGGCTCCCGCTGTCCGGGTGCTCGAGGGCGGCGGGCCCCACAGGGAGGCAAGGGTGAGAGGAAGAGTGACGGCGAGCAGTGCGATCTGGTTTTTCCTCATAGCACCAGTCTAGACCGCTGCCGGCGCCGAAAGTTCCCTCTCGCTCTGTTGGACCGTTTCCGGGGAGACATCTGAGACTCGGCAGATCCGCGGCCTACGGCCGCACCCCGGCGTTCTGCGTTGCTCCGGCGGCCGGGCTGTCGCTTGGCGACCGCCCGCCTCGCGCTTCCGGCGGGAGCAACGGCGCGAGAACTGATGAGCGACTTCACGGCTCCCGCCGGAAGCCACTCGGGCCGCCTCCTCCAATCCTGGAGCGGATACTCCGAAGGCCAAGGGCCGAGGGAGCCCGGCGTCGGCATTCCCCTCCCATCGCCGGCAGCTCGTCTTCGCACTGCTGGGGGAATGCCGCGCCCGGCACGCCCGTTTGATCGCACCATCCTCCGGGGCCGCTGCACCAACTGAGGTACAGTGGACGTCATTGATAGCGTCAAGCTCTGAGGAACGGACGGCGGAGGTCGTACCCATGAGGATGCACCACCCGGGACTGGTCGTCATCGCAGGCGTGGTGGCCGTGCTCGCGATCGGTTGTGCGCACCGTGGTATCGGTCCTTTCACGTCCACGCCGGTACTGCCGACGCGAGAGGCCGGGAGACCGCCGGTGTGCTTCACCGGCCCGCTCGCGAAGTGTATTGGCGATGCCCCTCGGTGGACCGATGAAGAGCGGCTCGCCTCGAGGTGGTGGTACCCGTTCCAGGCGGACCTCAACCACCGGGTCTGTCGGGGGGACGCACAGGCACGGCGCCGATTGCTCGACGGCGTCCGACTGATCGAGCCCGGCACCGGATCGGAGACGGTGGGGCGGATCTACCTGGGTATCCTCGACGGCTGCTCGGCGCCCGGCTTCTGCGAGTGGGCGTTGAGTGTTGCCGCCGACACGGGTGAGACGCCGCCGACGCGTGCCCTTCTCTTCGAGGCGGCCAGGCGGGGCTGTGAGGCGGTGAGCGGTCGAGAGAGGCTGGAAGAGGTTGCGGCGCCTCTGGGCGTGTCGCTCGCAGCCATGCCACCTTGGACCACCAACACCAGAGACGCCCGGTGCTCCGGCCTCACCCGGGTCGAATCGCCCTGGGACGACCTGGCGGCGGTCCAGTCCGCCGGCTGCCTCGACCTCGGCGAGTGGCTGGAGAGGCATCGCGAGGACGCGGAAGGAACGGCCGCCGCCCTCCAACGCTGTGTCGAGGGGCATGAGATCCGGTACCGGGAGGCCGATTGCCTGCGCGAGCTCGCCGGGCTCGACCGGGGCCGAGCGCTGGCCTGGCTCAGGAACGACTCGCGCCGGGGCTGGGGCATGAGCTCGGCCATCAACCGCTACGCGAAGACCCTGCTGCGGTTTCCGCGGCCGGGGCAGCTCGAGGCGGAGCTGGTGCGACTCGGGCTCCTCCCCGCGCAGCCTGTTGCGGAGCCGGCAGGCGGACCGGCGGCGATCCTGCCGGCCGAGGTTCTCGAAAGAGCCGGCCGGCTCGCGCGTTTCAACCCCTCGTGTGCCCTACGGTACTGCGAGCACGCCCCCCTCATGTACCGGCTCGCCGACCTCACGTCCCCGGTTCTCGACGACCTGATCATCGAGGAGCGGTGGCCCGCCTTGGAGGCTGTCGACCTGGGCTCCGGCGCTCAGAAGGTGTCGACGTCGGTTCGGGGGATTCCGGTCACGTTCCAGGTGTCCAAAGGTGAGGACGGGGAGCCCTACGATCAGGAACGGTTCCAGCAGCTGCGAGGCGCCGTGGAGCAGGCTCTCGAGCAGCCACACGAGCTCATCGTGTACACCCACGGGGAGGTCTATCGGCTGCCGGTGCGGTACCTGGGAGAGTGGATCGACGTCGAAACGATGGTCGGAGCGCTCAACACCATCCTCGCCGACCGGCACAGCGAGCTGCGTCTCGTCACTCTCGCGCCGCACTGCATCCCCTGCGCCCGCGTCCTCGCCGGGCCGCGGGACGGGCTCATCGAGGCCGCTTTCTCCGGGGTTATCGAGGTCGTCGACCCGTTCAACGAGCTCTGGACGCTGCCGAGCTTCGACCCCGACCGTCTGTAGCCGGCTGCTCGTTGTCTCACGGTGTCTATTCACGACTGGGATCGCAGCTCCGCCATTCCACACTGGTGCCCGCCGGCTCCGGGTTGGAGACTACCCCTTCTCGGCGACCGTAGTTCGGTTCTGAGCGAGGTAGCGCTTCCTGAGCTCGACCACCTTCTTCTTGAAGTCCGGGAAGCGCCGCCAGAGGTCCTTGTCGCAGTCGGGCAGCTCCGCGCACTCGATGCAGCACTCGAGGTTCTTCTTGCGCACGCAGGCACGGACGTCGCAGTGGCTGACGACGAAGCCCTCGGGCTTGCCCGGCGCCTTGCAACGGAAGCAGAACGCCTGCTTGGCGTCGAACGCGGCCCCGAACCGCTTCTCCAGCTCCCAGGTCGCCCAGGCGGCCTTCTTGGCCTCGAGGTCATTCTCCAGCGTTGCGCGCAGGAACTTGCAATCGTCCGGGCAGACGTAGCCGCAGTACTCGCGCTTGGCGGGGTCGATGATCTCGTCCTTGGCGGTCTCGCCGGCGAAGGCCGGGAGGCCGCCGCACAGGCAGACCCCGCAGACCGCGAAGCCGGTCCTGGCGCCGGTGACGAGAAAGGTGCGACGATCCACTTCACGTTCGGTCATTCCTTCATACCTCCCTGGCGGCGACACGGGGCGGGAGTGCCGGTATCGTTCCGGCCCAGCACCGACGCCGGCCTATCCACACGTCGTCTCGTACTGGAATCAGGGTCACCGCCCAGTGGTACGGAGCGCGAGGGGAAGGGGTTTCTCGCTCCCGCCCCCAGTAGGAGGTGAGGAAGTAAGAAAGTGAGCAGATGAGGAAGTACCAACCACCTGCGCGGGATCGCAAGAGGCGAGACGAGGGAGGCCCCCCGTTTGTACCGGCGAAGGGGAGGGCGGTGCGACCTACCCGATCGGGATCCGACTGACGTTGGCGTCGAGCCAGGCGCCGAACGTCTGCAGCTGCGGGTTCAGTGAGCGGGCCATCTGGGGGTCGCGGGCCCCGCAGAAATCCGACTCGAAGTCGCGCTTGAACTGGAACATGTTGCCGAGGTCGTCGGCGCCGGGGAAGCCGAAGCTGCGATACATCTCCGGCGTCACGGCGTTGTAGCGAACCTCCTCGCCCAGTGCCCGGCCGAGCGCGGCCGCCATCTCCGCTCCGGTCAGCTGCTCGCCGACGATTCCCACCGACTTGCCGATCAGCTTCTCGCCCTGCTTGAAGATGCCCAGGGCGCAACGGCCGATGTCCTCTGCGGCCATGCCGGGGAGCTTTGCCTCGCCCATCGGCAGGGTGAAGCCGAGAACCCCGTCCTCGCCCCTGGCCGGGCCCATGCCGAAGAAGATCAGGTTGTCCCAGTAGAACGACGTGTGCAGGAAGGTGGTCGGCACGCCTTCGTCGGTGAACAGGTGGTTGGCCTCACCCTTGGCGTCGAAGTGCGGCACCTTGTACTTGCCCATCAGGGTCGGCATGCGGTCGTCGTCCAGCGGTACCCAACGTCGCGTGTCCTCGAGGGTGGACCAGATAACGTGCTTGAGCCCGGCACTCTTGGCCGCCTTGGCCATCGCCTCCGCCTGGGCCAGCTCCTTCTCGGGCGAAAAGTGCTCCCAGAACGCGGTCACGCAGAAGGCGCCGTAGGCGTCGGCGAACGCCCTCTTCAGGCTCTCGATGTCGTCGAGGTCCGCGGCGACGACCTCCGCGCCCTGGATGGCCAGCTCCCGGGCCTTCTCCGAGTCCGGCTTGCGGGTTAGCGCGCGCACCGCGAACTCTCCGCTGGCGTCGTTCAGGATCGCGCGCACCAAGCCCCCGCCCTGTGCGCCGGTCGCTCCCACCACCGCGATGATCTTCTTGTCAGTCATATTGATGCCCTCCCAAGGAGCGATAACCTCGTCGTTCGGAAGAACAATTCCTGGGAACCGAGCCTGGGCGGTCACCCGGAGGGCCGCGGAGGCTACCGGTACGCACGGTGCTACTTCTTGGCCGGGGCTCCCGGGGCCGGCTGCGGGTTGAGGATCGGTTCGGGCACGTGGTTGGTGATGGGCGGGATCGATTGCAGGTACGCGAAGATCGCCTTGAGGTCGGCGTCGCTGAGTCGCGCGTACCAGTTCCACGGCATCGGAGGCAGGATCGGCCGGCCGCCGCCCATGACCTTGCCGGTGCGCATGGCCTTGATGAACGTGTTCTCGCCCCACGCGCCGATCCCGGTCTCCTCGTCCGGGGTCAGGTTGGCGGCGTAGCTGACTCCCCAGGGACCGCTCCAGGCGGTCATGGTGAGTGTCCCTTGGATTCCCCAGGCGCCGCAGTTTCCCTGCGGCACCGCCACCTGTCCCATGGCCTCGGGGTGGCCCGACAGCATGCGGGACATGTCCGGCTCCGGGCCCTTGGGTCCCAGCTTCCACGGCGTGTGGCAGTCGTTGCACCCCATGGTCGTGACCAGGTACTCGCCGCGTTCGACAGGCGTTCGGGCCGTCTTCGGCGCCTGCTGGCAGCCGAGAGCAGCGGACAACGCTCCCAGGAGGATGATCGAGGATCCGGAATGTGTGCGCATGTGGGTTCCTTTCCACGTCGAAACGTTGGCGAACTATAGACTCAGTCTCGATTGTTGTTAAGAAGCCGCACCCGATGGGAAGTGAAGAGTTGGGAGGCGCTCCCCCCATCCGGTGACGGAGCGATGGAGTGACGGAGACTGCCGCCCAACCAGCCGCGGAGAGGGCTCGACGTGGGACGCGAGCCGTGTTCGCGGGCACATGGTTGACGGATCTATCTAGCCGGCTCCATCCCCTACATGGCAGGGGGACATGCTTGCCTGTTCACGGTGCCGTCACAGCGGCCGTGATCCAGAAGCTCCCCGGGGTCACGCCGACCATCCCGCGGTCGATCTTGAAGTCGTCCTCGTCTCCGGTTGCGCCGGGTGTGATGACCACCAGCTGGGCGTCGGCCGGGCTCAACGAGATGATGCCGGGGGTGCGGTTGGCGAGCGCCAGGAAGACCGGGCGTTCGATGCCGGCGAGACCGCGCACCCTGATGTGGGCGGTCGTGTGCTGGCCGCGCAGCAGGTGGGTCCGGTCGGCCCAGAAGTCGAGGCCCAGGATGCGCAGGGTGGTGTTGGTGACCGTCGAGTCCTCGGTGGCCGTGACCCAAACGGGGCCGGTGTTGCCTGCGGGGGTGTAGAAGGAGACCCCGAGGGTCGACTCCGCGGCCACTCGCAGCGGCTTGCCGCCCACCTCGAGGCGGGTGTTGCCGCTGTTGCCGTCGAAGGCGCCGGCCAGGGTGAAGCCGTCCCCGGCCAAGGCAGAAGGGATGCCCGCAGAGGCGGTGGTCTCGGGCGCGCCGGTCATGACGTCGAACGGCACCGTGCCGCTGGCCACGACCTTGCCTTTGCGGATCAACGCCACGTTCACCTGCCCGGCGGCGGTCAGGTGCAGGACGTCGCCGTCGGCCAGTGGGAGCTCGGTGCCGCCCGCTCTCACCGCGTAGCGCTGGATCTTGTCGGTGTTCTTCTTCATCTTCTTGGGCGAGGTGCCCGCGGCTGCCAGGGTCACGCCCCAGCTCACCGGGGAGCCGGCCACCGCCTGCCCCGGCGCGCTCACGTAGATCATGCCCTCCGGGGTTGAGAAATCGATCGTAACGAGGTCGTTCTGCTCGCGGTACGAAAAGGCGTAGCCCTTTTCGACGGCAGTGTCGGCCGGCGTGACGGACTGCGGCAGCGGTGTGTCGCTCGCCGTCAGCGTGCCATCGTGGGTGGTGTAGCTGGAGAGCCTTCCGGAGGCCACGTCGAGCCCGCTCTCGACGGGACCGGCGCCGCTGTCGACCGCAACCGTGTAGCTGCCGGGGGACAGCGGCAGGCTCACGGTGCCGGTGCTGTCGGTCCGCTTCTCGGAGACCATGACCTCGCCGCGCAGGATGCCCACCTTGGCGCCGGGGACCGGCTGTCCGGGTCCGCCGACCCGGATCTCGACCGCGCCCGCGTCGGCCCCTGCGGTGGCGACGGCCTCGGTCGCGGCGCCGGTGGTGTCGCTCACCGGCTCACCCTCCTGGTTGGGAGGTCCCAGGTAGCCGGTGCGCCGGTCTTTGTGAGGATGGGGCTTGGGATGAGCCACGCAGTACTTGGCGAATAGCTTGAGGCGCTCGCCCTTCATGTCGTCCGCAGTCACCTGCTTATCGCAGTCGCACTGGTTGAAGTGGTCGCAGATGGCCTTGCCGGCCATCGAGCGGTGGTAGTTGTCGAGATCGGTACGCTGGTCGATCTCCTTCAGGTACTTGAGGTCGTCGAGGCAGTCCTTCTTGGCGCATCCCGGCGACGGTGTCGGCAGCGGCTTCGCCTTCGAGCTCCCGCCGCCCACGGCGGTCTTGGTGTTCTTCTTCGGGGGGCTCAGCTGTGCGTCCCGGTACCGGTTCTTCCCGCTGCAGGCACAGTCAGCAGACAGATGGACGAGGTGGGCCGGCCCGAAGACGGCCTTCAGCTTCTTCTGACCCTTCTTGTAAGGCACCCTGGCGGTGCCCTCGAAGATCGCGATGAAAGCTTTCAGGTGAACGGTATCCGTTCCCTTGCCAGTCTGGACCTTGTTGCACCTGCAGATGCCGGCGATGCTGAACTGGTAGATGCCCTTGGCGGGGTCCCAGATGGTCTTGGTGAACATCGAGCACCCCTTCTTGGGTTCGACCTTGGCCTTGTAACCTCTCGGTGGTTTCCCGGCGAGCTTCTTGGCGATCTTCGCACGGACGAAGCTCTCGCCCTTGCTCCCAATGAACTTCTCAAGACCACCGGAGCCGAGTGTGAGTAGGTCGTCCAAGATGTTGAACAAGGTCTTGCCGGCGCCCTGGATCGGTCGTGCCTTGGACAGGTTGAATGCTGCCCACCACGTCTGGTTGAGTGCCGCCCACCGGCAGGGCGCGTTCGGCTTCTGGTGGGGACGTGCTTTCCCCAGGTTCGTCTGTGCCCGCTTGACGCTCTCCGGGAGGCCATCGAAGATCGCATGAAACTCAACCGAGACGTCCGTCCCGAAGGCAGCATCTTTGAGACGGTTCTTGGCCCAGTCCTTCATCCATTCCTTGGGGTCGGTGATCCCCTTCCCGGGCGGAGAGTCCTGGGCTACCGCCTGGGAAACAATGCTGACGCAAGCGAGCAGCAAAACGGCGACTCGCACGGTGATACGAAAGCGTTTCATGGCGTCCTCCGGCCATCCGAGAGGGCACGGCGCCGCGAAGCAAGGCTGCTGGCACGGCTCGCTGAGGCCCTAGTTATGCGATCGAGACCTGTTCTCTATTACGAGAGTGTACCACAGGGGGTGGGAGGGAGCACCCCCCAACCGGAAGTGAGCCGGTGAGAAGGTGAGGGGGTGAGGAAGGCCCACCCACCTTCCCAGAAGAGGGAAGACGGGAAACGGGAGAAGGGGTGGCGTCCTGGTATAGGTTGACACCGAGAGAGGGGGGATCGGTGTCAGGGAAGGTGATTCGGTACAGCGAGGCATTCAAGAGGCAGGTAGTATCGGAGTTGGCGGAGGGGCGGTATGGGAGCCCGTATGAGGCATCGGAGGCATATGGGATCAGGGGGAGGGAGACGGTGTCGCGATGGGTTCGGCAGTACGGGAGGGAGGAAGTGTTGAAGAAGGTGGTGAGGGTGGAGAAGCCAGGGGAGTTGAGAGAGGTCAAGCGGTTGAAGGAGCGGGTGCGCCA
>JAJDNH010000071.1 GCA_022340775.1 Acidobacteriota bacterium | reverse complement strand
CATGGGGCAAGGTCCTTATCAGACAGCGCGCATGGCTCAACGAGCACGGGCGGCATTCCCCCCGAAGCCACGTAGGCTGGCAACGGGAGCCATACCCGTGCTCGTTCTTTATATAGGACCCCCCCCTTGACGTTTCTCGCCGTCGCCCGACCCTTGTGAACAACCTTCAGAGAAACATCGAGGACCGCACGTCCGTTTGAACGCACCATTCTCTGGAGCGCGCTACACCTGAGTCCTCTGGGAGGGGCGGGGGCCGCCTTACTCCTTACTCCTCACTATCTTGGGTGTGCGGGGGAGCGTCGTCCGTCTTCCGTTTCCCGTTTCCCCTCTTCCCCGGTGGGTGGGCGGGACCTTCTCACCTCCTCACTTTCTCACCTCGCACTCTGCTTCCTGTAACATGTCCCCGTGAAGCTCTCCGTTGTCATGCCGGTCTACAACGAGCGGTTCCTGATCACCGAGATCGTGAAGAGGGTGCTGGCCTTCGAGGATCCGAGGATCTCGGGGGTGGAGCTCGTGATCGTCGACGATGGGTCGAGTGACGGCACGCGCGAGGCCCTGCAAGCCCTCCAGGCAGAGCACCCAGACGTCCGCCTCCTCCTGCAGCCAGAGAACCGGGGCAAGGGCGCTGCGGTACGAGCCGGAATCGACGCCGTGACCGGGGACCTGACGGTCATCCAGGACGCCGACCTCGAGTACAACCCGGAGGACTGGGAGGTCATGCTGACGCCGTTCTTCGAGGCGGGTGCGGACGCCGTCTATGGCTCCCGCTTCCTCCCGTCCGGGTACCGGCGCGTTCTCTACTTCCGCCACACGATCGGCAACCGTCTCCTGACGCTGGTCTCGAACCTGGCCACGGACCTCAACCTCAGCGACATGGAGACCTGCTACAAGATGGTTCGCACCGAGCTGCTGAGATCGATCCCGATCAGGTCTCGTGATTTCTCGATGGAGCCGGAGATCACGGCCAAGCTGGCCAAGCGCGGAGCCAGGATCTACGAGGTACCGATCCGCTACTCCGGCCGCACCTACCAGGAAGGGAAGAAGATCCGTTTCCGGCACGCGGTCACCGCCATGGTTGCGGTCTGCAAGTGGTGGCTGATCGACGACCTCTACCGTGGTGAGGACGAGCATGGTGCGGCAATCCTGGCCAGCCTCAACGAGGTGCCGGCCTTCAACCGCTGGATGGCCGACTTCATCCGGCCCTACGTTGGCGACCGGGTGCTGGAGATCGGAGCCGGGATCGGCAACCTCACGATGCAGCTGACCCCTCGGTCTCGCTACGTCGCTACCGACGTCAACCAGCACTACCTTTCGTACCTCACCAACCTCACTTACGGCAGGCCGTACCTCGAGACCCGCCGGCTCGATCTCGCCGACCCGAGCGACTTCGAGCCTCTGCGCGACGGCTTCGACACCGTCGTCTGCCTCAACGTGCTCGAGCATGTCGCCACAGAGGCGACCGCCATTGCCAACATCAGGAGCGCCCTCAGGCCCGGCGGTCAGGCCGTCATCCTCGTGCCTCAGGGCCAGTCCCGCTACGGCACCCTGGACCGCGTGCTGGGCCATGTCAAACGCTACTCGGCCACCGAGCTCCGCACCGCACTCACCCAGGGCGGGCTCGAGGTCGTCGATCTCAGGCAGTTCAACCGTAGCGCCGTCCCCGGCTGGCTGCTCAACGGCAAGCTCATGCGCCGGGAACGGCTCTCGCGGATGCAGCTGAAGCTCTTCAACATCCTGATGCCGGTGGTACGTCGCACCGACCGCCTGTATCCGTGGCGGGGGCTCAGCCTGGTCGCCATCGCCCGTCGGTGATTGACAGCGGCATTGCGGCCAACCTACCCTCGAGCGGATCGTCACTCTGGAGGAGGCCGCATGGAGCAGAAGCCGCTGACGTTGCCGGAGAACGCCTACCGCAAGCTGTCCCCTGGAGAAGAGTATCGCCCGATCGTGCCGGCCGACGCGCCGCTGCCCGAAGCGACCCCGTACTCGGTGTCGCTCGGCCTGGTGTTCGCGGTGCTGTTCTCGGCCGCCGCCGCCTACCTGGGGCTCAAGATCGGCCAGGTGTTCGAGGCCGCAATCCCGATCGCGATTCTCGCGGTCGGAATCTCGGCCTCCATGGGCCGCAAGAACTCCCTGTCCGAGAACGTCATCATCCAGTCAATCGGGGCCGCCTCCGGCGTCATCGTCGCCGGCGCCATCTTCACGCTCCCCGGCCTGTACATCCTCGGCCTCAACGCCTCGTTCCTGCAGGTGTTCCTGTCGTCGCTGCTCGGCGGCTTCCTCGGCATCCTGTTCCTGATCCCGTTCCGCCGCTACTTCGTCAAGGACATGCACGGGGAGTTCCCATTCCCCGAGGCCACCGCGACGACAGAGATTCTGGTTGCCGGCGAGGCCGGCGGCGAGCAGGCCCGAATCCTCCTCGGCGGCGCCCTGGTCGGCGGGCTCTACGACTTCCTGGTGTCTGGGTTCGGAGCCTGGAAAGAGGTCGTGTCGACGACCGTGTTCGGCTGGGGGCAACGGCTGGCTCACTCCGTGAAGCTCGAGTTCCGTCTCAACATCGGCGCCGCCGTGACCGGCCTCGGGTACATCATCGGCCTGCGGTACTCGGCCATCATCTGCGCCGGCTCGTTCCTCGCATGGTGGGTTCTGATCCCGCTCGTGTACTTCGTCGGCGCGCATGTCCCGCAGCCGTTCCTGACCAACAGCGGCCTCACAATCTCCCAGATGACACCGTCGCAGATCTTCGCCGACTACGTCCGGCATGTCGGCATCGGCGGCATCGCGGCGGCGGGCATCATCGGCGTCATCAAGTCGTGGCGGATCATCGTCGGCGCCTTCAAGCTCGCCCTCCAAGAGTTCACGGGCGGTATCCTGGCGAGCCAGGAAGGCGTCGAGCGGACACAGCTGGATGTGGCCATGAAGTGGGTCATGACGATGATCCTGGCCACCATCGCCGCTATCTACGTGTTTTTCCACTGGGACGTGACCCACAATCTGGTCCATGCCATCGCCGGCCTCGCCGTGGTGACCGTGATCGCGTTCCTGTTCACCACCGTCGCGGCGCGGGCGATCGCCATCGTCGGCGTCAACCCGGTTTCGGGCATGACCCTGATGACACTGATCATCTCCTCCGTGGTCCTGGTCGAGGTCGGGGTCACCGGTCGCACAGGGATCCTGGCCGCGCTCCTCATCGGCGGCGTGGTGTGCACCGCCCTGTCGATGGCCGGCGGTTTCATCACCGACCTCAAGATCGGATACTGGCTCGGCACCACGCCGCGAACCCAGGAGCGGTGGAAGTTCCTCGGTACGCTGGCAGCAGCCGCCTCGGTCGGGATTGTCATCCTCATTCTCAACCAGACCTACGGCTTCGGGGTGCCCACCGCGGCCAACCCCAACGCGCTCGCCGCGCCGCAGGCATCGGCCATGGCCGCAGTCATCGAGCCACTCATGACGGGGCAGGCGGCACCGTGGTTGGCCTACCTGGCCGGCATCCTGCTCGCGTTCATCCTCGAGATGGTGGGCGTGCCGCCGCTCGCCTTCGCCCTCGGCATGTACCTGCCGATCGAGCTCAACACCCCCCTGCTCGCCGGTGGCCTGGTGGCCTACTTCGTCTCTACGCGGTCCAAGGACGAGGAGCTCAACACCAGGCGCAAGGAACGGGGCACGCTGATCGCGTCCGGCTTCATCGCAGGGGGCGCAATCATGGGCGTGGTGGCGGCGTTCATCAACTACTTCGGACAGAAGGCCGGCGGCCACGACTGGACGCTGTCCGGGGCGGTCCACCTGCAACACTGGTCCGAGTCCCATTACGGCGAGATCCTTGGTTTCATCATGTTCGCCGTCCTTTGTGCGTACATGATCTGGGACACCCTCAGAGAGAGGTAGTGCTGATCATTCAGTCACAAGCGACGTAGGCCGGAAACACCGGCGATGAGAGGCTTCACGGACCCGCGGCGAAACGGTCTCGCAGTGACTCGAGGAGCTCAGCGGCGTCGGAGAAAGAGCGGTAGCTCAGCGGCGTCAGGCCGCCCGGTGCAACCACCCGCCATGGGTGCCACCACCACAGCTCGGCGCCACTCTTGGCCGCCATGGCGACCTCTGACAACGTTCCCGAACCTCCGCCGAGAGCGATGCAAAGTGAGCCCGACAGGACGTTGATCGCATTCCGGGCCATGCCGAGGCCGGTGAAGATCGGCACCTTGACCCACGGGTTCGGGTAGCCGCTCCCGGCGCGTGCGCACGGCAGGATGCCGACCGTGAGGCCACCGGCCTCCGCTGCGCCCTGGCAGGCCGCCGCCATCACGCCCGGGCCGCCGCCGGTCAGAACGATCCATCCCGCACGCGCGGCCTCCCTGCCTACGGCGGCCGCCGTAGCGAGCTCCTCCTCCGTTGCCTCGCCCGGACCAAAGACGCTCAAGATCGGCAGACAGGTAGGCGTGGTCTCCGTCATTATCCCCTCCTCTTGGGATCATAAGCTCGCATTATTCATGAGCGATCGTAGCGAGACCGGTGAGACGCTTGTCAGCGCAAGAGGCCCGGCCGGTGACTCCGATGCCGTCCGTTGCGTGCGCCACGGGCCCAGATGCGAGGCGCCGTGACGCCGACGATGTCGTTCCATCGTCAAGGCGCGGCAACGAAGAAGATGGGCCCGCGCCGCCGCAACCCGGAGGGCAGGCCCGGCTTGCGGCCGATTTCGGCGTTGCTCGTCGTCGCAGTAGAACAAGGCTACAGCTTCCTCCTCGCGCCTGGATTCCGACCCCAGACCGGGTCTGCGGACGGTACCGGGGCCGCCGGCCGGACCTCTACGATCTGAGCGTCGAGGTGCCGCAGGCATACTCGGAGGGTATGTTGAGGACACCGAGATGCGAAGAGCACAGCGATGGCTGGCGTATCGCCGCTTGTAGTAGACCGCGAACGAATGATGCGGGCAAAAAAGCCCGGGCACAAGGCCCGGGCTTAGAGTGGTCAACTCACGGAACCGGCTACTCGAGCACCACCATCGTGACGCGGCGGTTCTTGGCGCGCCCTTCCTTGGTGTGGTTGTCAGCAATCGGCTTGTACTCGCCGTAGGAGATCACGTTCATGCGGTGAAGCGCGAAACCATCCTGCATATTGAGGTACCGCATCACCTGCTCGGCCCTCTTGTACCCGAGCTTCAGGTTGTACGCCTCGGAGCCGATGTTGTCGGTATGGCCCTGGATCTCGATGTAGACGTTCTTGTTCTCCTGCTTGATCTTGTTCGCGAACTCGTCGAGGGCGGCCTTGGCCTCGTCAGACAGATCGTACTTGTCGAAGCCGAAGTGAACTTGATCGTCGGTCAGAGTCACCTCATAGAGGAACTTGCCCTTCGCCAGCTTGCCGGCCTCCTCGGCGCGGTTGAGCGCGTCACGGGCGGTGTCCGACAGCTTGCTGATCTGGCCCGCCAGCTCGTTGTCCTTCTGGTGCAGCTTGCCAATTTCCGCCTGGTTACCCTCGACGGAGGTCTGCACCTCGCCGATCTTCGCCTCAGTGACCTTCTGGCTGGCCTGGACTTGCTCCTGCACGTACTCCTTGGTGGCACAGCCGCTGAGTCCGAAACCCGCAGCCGCCAGCACGACCAGCGACACCGTCAAACTCTTCCGCATTCTTCACCTCCTCGTTTTCGTTCCTCAAGTAGACCAACGATTGCCCAGGGGGGCACCGCGATCCGACTATAACATACATGCATCCCGGAAGCTGCGCTCGTGCTTGAATCATATACCCAGTCGCCATCTCCTCTGGCCGCACCGTGGGTCCCGACTCCTCACCACTGGAGGCACTCGGGGGTATCGGGATTGACCTCGGCGGCGCATTCCACGACCCCTCCGTTCAAGCGCACCACCACCGGAGTCTGCATGAACCAGTCGCAACCCGACGGCAGCTCGGCCTGGCTGCACTGGGTGCACGGCATCGGCAGAACTCCAGTGGTTGGGAAACCGGCACGTTCCGGCACTGCGATGACCGTTGTCGGGAACGGCAGCTGCCCGCTGAAGTGTTCCTCGAGCAGCAGGTGGCAGTGCTCGCAGTCCTTGCGGTAGAACACCAGGTACCGTTCCCCCTGGTCGATGTCCGTGGGCAGGCCGCGGACCCACTTGGCAATCTCGAGATCGTTCCACTTCCGCCCCAGCCAGGACTTGTAGTCGGGCAGGTAGTAGCTCGGCGGCGCGGTGCCGGCTTGGGACGCGTTGTCGGCCATCGCCGTCGCCGTTTTCGCAGCGGCAGGCGTGTGTGCCTTCTTCCGGCCGTTGACTGCCGGCAACCCGAACGCAACCGCGAAGCTCGCCACCGTCCACAACAGCGCCGCGACGACCCCGACCGCCGGGAGGGTTCGCGAAAAGCGTAGGCGCTTCGAACGAGGTCCGAGCCCGAGCACGGCAGCCAGCAGGAGGCCGTCGATCACCATCGTGATTGCCGGATGCACGGTAACCGTACCGAAGCAGCCGCAGCTCGAGGCCCCGTTGGCAAGCTCGCCGACGAGCGTCAGCATGAACACCGACAGCAGGGCTGCCCCGGCCAGTCGGGCGAGCGAGGGGAGCAGCCACATCACGCCGATGACAACGAGCTCGACTCCGACCATGAAGTGGAGCACGAAGGCGAGGTCGAGGCCCACGGCGCCGCCGAGCTTGATCACCACGCTCGGCAACGTGGACGGGCTCCCGGCGAAGAGCTTGAAGAGCGCCCCCGCGAGGATCCACAGCGGTACCGCGACACGGGTCACCAGCTCTGCAGCGGCTGCCCAGGTTCTCGCATTCCCTTGATCCGTCACCACAAGCTCCCTTCGAGTCAGTGTGCCGTTGGAGTCGAGGGTCTCCTGGCTCAGGTCCGGCCCAACCGGCGCCAGACCTCCGCCTGAACCTCACCCGCCCGAGCCGAGGTCACGTCGACCGCCTCATCTGCTCGCTTCACCAGCTCGGCCGCCTCATCGTCGTCCATCCCCTGCAGGTTAATACGGACGTTCATCGCCGCACCGGCGGCAGCCGCCTGGGCCATGCCCGCGCCAACGCCGGCGTCGGAGACCGAGGCCGCCATACCGATCTCTGCCACGCGGCCGCAGAGCTCGGCGAGCCTCGGGCAGGCCTCCGCAACTGCAAGAGGAACGCGCGCAGCCTCCAGCGTCGCCTCGCGCACCGCCCCGTCCTTCTCGGGGCCGGTCATCTTGTTGGCAGCCATCAGCCGCTGGAACGCCCAGGTGTCCGCGTCGATCGAGTCGAGGAGCCGCTGCTTGAGCTGCTGGGCCTCGACTGCGATTTCCTCGAGCTCGTCGCGGTTGTCGGCGAGCTTGCCCTTGGGGTGCGCCAGGTTGGCCACCATCGCGGCGAGGGCCGCCGACAGGGCACCTGCCAGTGCCGCCACCGAACCGCCACCGGGGGCGGCCGAGTCGCGCGAGGTCTCATCGGCAAACTCCTGCAACGTCATCGAGACCAGCGGCCGCTCCGGCGCCAGGATGTACTCGATCACCTTCTCCTTGGGGTCGAACGGCGCCACGTCGGAGAGGCCGAGGCTGCGCTCTGCGGCATGCACCACGTCGGCTTCCGGAACCCCGCGCGAGCGTCCCATCCGCTTCAGGTAGTGGTGGCCGGCATCCAGGATTGCCTGGCGCGGAATCAGTCCCACGAGCTCCGAGCCGGTAACGCGCATGCCGCGCGCCTGCGCCCGTTCCTCGCAGGTGTCGAACGCCTTGTGGACCGGCGTCTGATCGAGGTCAACGAGGTTTATCGACACCTGGGCGCAGCCGTACTCCGGGATGTACCAGCCGATCGCGCGAACGCCCTTCAGCAGGCCCGGCTCCTCCGTAGACTCGCCCCCCGGGCCGGTCTTGGTGCGGCCCTTCTCGCGGATGTCGAAGGCAACACGATTGGCCCACCGCTTGTCGGTGACGTTGAGGTCGACGTTGTAGGCGACCAGGAACTTGCGGGCCCCGATGACCATCGCGCCGAACTCCGGCACCAGCTTGGCCGGGCCGTAGTCGGGCGCAAACGAGGGATCCTCGAGCTTCTCGGCCAACGCCTCGTACTCACCCTGGCGGATGTCGGCCAGGGAGCGCCGCTCCGGTCGGGTCGCAGCGAACTCGTAGAGGTAGACCGGAAGACCCAGCTCCTCGCCTACCCGCTTGCCCAGACGGTGCGCCAGCTCGACGCATTCGTCCATGGTCACCCCGGCCACCGGCACGAACGGGCACACGTCCACTGCGCCCATGCGCGGGTGGGCACCGTGATGCGAGCGCATGTCGATGAGCGAGGCCGCCTTCCTCACGAGCTCGAAGGCCCCGTCCACAACCGCATCAGGGGCTCCCACAAAGGTGATCACCGTGCGGTTCGTCTCCTCGCCTGGGTCGACGTCGAGCAGCCGGACACCGGACACCGAAGCCGCCGCCTGGGCGACCGCCTCGTAGACCTCCGCCCTTCGACCCTCCGAGATGTTGGGAACGCACTCAACCAGCTTCATGCAACCCTCCGGGTCCCATATGCTAGCCGCACTGGCTCCGCTGCACAACTCCGGGGCTACGAGACGGATGCGGCTCCTGGCGAAGTTACGACTGCGCCCTCCCGCGCCGACCACGAAGTCGAGCGAGCGCAAGCGGCCAGGCAACGGCGGTAAGCGGGTCCCGTACCGTTGCGGCGAGCAACCGGAACGGACACCAAACGAGGTGCGCCAGCCAGCGGCTACCGCTGAGGGTCTTCCAGGTGACCAGCAGGCGGTTCCGCTCGTAGATTCGGCGCCGGAGATGGGCAGGCTCAGTCGAGATCGTGGCACCGTGGTCATGCTCGACCTGAACGTCCGACAGGACTCGTGTGGTCCCTACACTGCGTTGAATGCGTAAGGACAGGTCAACATCCTCCCAGTAGTACGGCGCGAGGCGCTCGTCGAAACCGCCCACCGCGAAGAAGTCGATTCTCCGGACGGCCAGTACCGCGCCGCAAAGGTAGGGAACCTCCACGGCTCCCTCCCCGGAAAGGGCATCCTGCCGAGTCTCGAGCACGCCGTGGTGCCAGAACAGCCGTGTTCCGCTTTCACTTCTCCCCAGCGCCAGGCTCCACACATCGGGCCCAACGGCTCCGATGGAGTGCGACCCGAGCGCCTCACCCAGCGCGTTCAGAAGGCCCGGTCCGACACGAATGTCGTCGTTGAGGAAGAGAAGGTTTGCACCCCGTGCCGCTCGCGCTCCGGCATTGCAGGTCGGCCCGAATCCTCGCGTGCCGCGGTGCTCCGAGCAGCGAACGCGCCCTTCCGGGGAGGACTCACCTCGGGCTGGGACGTTGTCGGCCACCACGACGATCTCGGTGGGCTGGGGGAAAGCCTCTGCAAGCCGTTTCAGCATCTCGTGCTGCCGATCGGACACCCTTCGGGTCGGGACCACGACGCTCCACGGCGGGCCACCACCGTTGAGGGAACGCGCCGTCACGCTGGACCCTTCGCCGCTCCGCCACCATCAGGACGGACTACTCGAGTGGGGGCCGACCTTCCTAATCGAGCAGCCAGCAGCCGCAGCAGGACGACGGCTTGTGGTTGGAGGTCCAACTTACATCCCATCGACTGCACTCCGACCATGCTGCTTGTCCCCGGTCGGCCAGACCTGTCTTCCGGCGTCAACCTCACCCGCATGTCGTGTTACCTCGCACTCGGGATCGGGGACACAAGACCCGAGCCGTAGCCGAGGCTCGTGCGGTAGAGTAGGTCTCATCATGCGCATCGGCCTCGATACTCGGCCAATCCTCCCGGACTCGCAGCGCGGTCTTCCGCGGGTCGACCGAGAGGTGGCAGGCAAGCTCAAGCGGCCCGTGCGTATTCAGGCAATTCTGGCCTTCCCTCATGGTGCACCGCTCCCTTCGCCATCCTACCCGCTCGCCGAGGACATCGTCCAACCGTGTCATCAACAAAACAAGGCGCTTCCGACCGGCTCCCCCGGTTGGGCTAGCAGCACGCACGCTGACGGCTCATGTCCCGGGAGGAGACTCCACGCCTCCGAGGGACGAATCCATCGCTCCCAACGAAGGTGCCACTCCGCGAATGAAACCTACGAGCCAGGAAGGGGCAAAGCGTGACCCTCCTGTTCAGCGTCCTGATGCCGGCGTACCAAGCGGTGGCCACCATCGACGCTGCAGTGGAGAGCGTCGTCGCCCAGCGTCTGGAGAGCTGGGAACTCGTCATTGCAGATGACGGTTCCACCGACGGCACCTACGAAAAAGCTCTCGCGTGGCGGGCGCGCGAGGAACGCGTCCGGCTGGTTCACCACGTGGGTCGCACCAACCTCGGGCGGCCTGCAACCCGCAACCTCACGGTCCGAGAGGCTCGCGGTTCGTTGGTGGCTTTTCTGGACGCCGACGACCTCTGGCTCCCTGAGGCCCTGACGGTCTTCCGGCAAGGCTTCGAGCGGTTCCCGACGGCGGCGGTCGTGTACGCAGAGGCCGAGACTTTCGGCGAGGCACCGATACCGCCGCCCCGGGCGAGGGGCATTCCCAACGTCGAGGCGCACATGCTCCGGCAGCTCGCCCGTTTCAATACCCTGGTCACCTCGGCGACGGCAGTGAGGCGGTCCGCTTTCCCGGACCCACCGTTTCCGGAGACGTTGCCGCTGGCGCAGGACTGGGCATGTTGGCTGTCGCTGGCTCGCTCGTACCCGTTCGTTTTTCTACCACAAACAGTAGCGCGCTACCGCCTCAACCCTGCCGGCGGGCAGGCCGTGGTGGCGCTTCGAGACTACAGGCCGCAGTACTTCGGCTGGCAGGTCGGTCACCTGAGATCGCTCGCTCGGGAAGCGACAACTGCGGAGGAGGCCAGGGCTTTCCGCGAGGGGCTGGAGTTCCGCGCCACCGAGGCGTTCCAGATGGCCGCATCGGCATTGCGGCGTGGGAGGCTCGCTCGCTCGCTGAACTGGCTCAGGCGCGGTTTCGTCGCAGCTGGCAGCCTGCGCGGCCTCGCGCTTGCGGCCATGGAGGTCTTTCCCAGGCAGCGACTGGTGTGGCGGCGCGGCGAGCTGCCGCTGACCATCACCAGTGCTCCCGACCCGGCTGAGCGCAGGACGGCGGGGAGACCCGGAGCCGAATGACGGGTTCACGCTGAGCCGAATCGGTAGGCAAACGCCTCAGGCGGGCTTATGGCCGACGAAGAGGAAGTCGTCTGTGCTGCCTGCCGGGAGCAGGCTGTAGCGCCGGATTTCCTCGTTGCTCCACAGTGAGCGGCACGACTCGACCGCCACCCGAAACCCGGTATCGGCAAAGCGTTCACGGAGATCTAGGCCGTACAGGCGAACGTGGTCGTGCTGGCCGAAGCGGCGGAGTCGCTCGTCCGGATCGATCAGCTCGGGATCTTCATCCGTGCGTCGCCCGTCCCCGGCCACTGGTACCTGTACCAGCGCCATGCCCCCTGGCCGGAGCACCCGGAAGAGCTCCCGCAGGGCGGCCTGATCGTCCGGGACGTGCTCCAGGACGTGGCTGCAGATGATGCGATCGAATACCGCGTCCCGCAGAGCCAGCCTCGTGATGTCCTGCCGGCTCTGAGCCGCGATCGACCCCAAATCCACGCTGTGGTAGCGATCGCCGTGGAGGGCAGCGAGCCTGCCACTGAGGCATGGCTCTGGCGCGAAGTGGAGGAGGTCGATGGAAGCTGCATCCTGGGGGAGGCGCTGAAGGTAGAGCCACAGGAACCGGTGGCGCTCCACAGCGCCGCAGCGCGGGCAAAGAGCGCCCGGGCGGGGTGGCTGTCCGAAGTTCCGGAATCCCCGCAACCGGCTGCAGCACAGGGGACACTGCACGCGGTGCGGGGGCATCGATTCGAATACAACACGCAGCCAACGGCTCAACCGTCCCCGGGGCATCCTCATCGCCGCTCCGGGGAATTGCCGGCGGCCGCCGCCTTCGTCAGAACAGCTGCGAGACAGGAGATGTTGTGGTCAACCGTGAAGTGCGCGATGATCCGCTCCCGGCCGGCGGCACCCATGCGAGCTGCGATGCCGGGGGCCCGAGCCAGGTCCTCCATCGCGCCGGCCATGGCGTCGACGTCGTGCTCGCCCACAAGCAGTCCGGTCTCACCTTCTACGACGACATCCTTGATCCCGGCGTGCCTCGTCGCCACCACCGGCAACCCGGATGCCTGAGCCTCCAAGACTGCCAGTGGGAGCCCTTCCGAGTCACCGTAGTCGGTAGTGACCGAATGCTGCACAAAAGCGCGGGCGCCCCGCATGAGCCGAGCCACTTCAACCGGAGTCACCGCTCCGGGAAACTCCACGGCGTGTTCAACGCCACGCGAGGCGACGAAACGGCGGGCCGGCTCGAGCAGATCTCCGTCCCCCACCATCACGAGCCGTGCGGTTGGGACCCGTTGGAGCATCCCAACGAACGCTTCCAGGGTCGAAAGGGGCGCCTTCTTGTCCACGAACCGTCCCACTGCGATGAACAGGGGCGGTGCGTCACCGGGCTCTGCTCCGGAAAACAGCAACGGATCAACTCCGTAAGGGAGATAGTGAATCCGGCTGCGCGGCGCTCCCAGCCGGGCGAGTTGCTCAACCATGTCCCGAGAGACCGCAATCACCGCTGCCGCCGCCTGGAAAGCCTGTGGATAGGCGGGCCCGTACCGGTCCAGCACCTCGCGGGAGTAGGCGTCATAGCCATGAAAGTGGATGACCAGCGGAACTGCAGCTTGCCGGCAAGAAGCGGCGGTCTCCACGCCTGTAGGACCATACTCCGCCAGCACGACTGCATAGCCGCGGCTTCCGAGGAAGCGTGCCAGATAGCGAGCCTCAAGACGCCTACGATCGAAGCCCAGACCGCTCGCGAGCACACGGCCAAAGGCCCGCAACGGAAGGGGAACCAGCGGACGACCATCGGGCCCGTAGTATGGGAAGAAGCCACCCCACAGCTCCTCACAAGGGAACGGCAGGCGCTCGACATGTGCCCGAATGAACGTCTCCGAGTAGCGGCCGCGCGCGGGCATCACGATGCAAGCCTTCACCGGATCATCTTACCGGGGTCATCCTGTGCCACGTGCTAGGATCGCCTCTGGAGCGCCCAAGCGTGCTGAACCAGGTTCCAACAACCGCCCTCACCTGCCCCTCCGAGTCTCTCTGTCCCGGAAGGCCACCGCGATGAAGGTCACGTTCTGTGCCTTCGACGCCGAGAGCTACGTGGCCGGACCCAACTCGTGGCTCCAAAGGCTGCTCCCCCGACTGCGCCAGCGAGGCGCGGATCCGCGGGTGCTGTGCGTGTCGGCCAACGCCCAGGGGGGACCAATGGTCCGGGCCCTACGCCGCGAGAGCATCGATGTGGTGGTTCTCCCGTGGCCGGCACCGACGCGCCGAACAGTCCGCCGAATTCTCGACGACCTGGCGCATCGTCCCCCCGATGTCTTCGTACCGAACCTCTTGGTGGCAGGCTTCATCGCCGGCCGGACTGTACGTGACGCCGGCATTGCCACAGTTGGTGTGCTCCACTCCGACGATGACTTCCACCGCGCGGTGTTCCACCGTTTCGTGACCGGCCCCAAGGCGTTTCGGCTCTCCGCCGTGGTCTGCGTGTCCCGTTACTTGGAGGCACGGGTCGCAGAAGGCGTTCCTGCCGGTACAGTGGTCAGGCGGATTCCCTATGGTGTCCCTGTGCCGGAGACCCACGCCACGCCTCCCGGGGACGAGCTCACACTCGCCTATGTTGGGCGCCTGGTCGAGGCGCAGAAGCGTGTCGTGGCCACCGCCAGGAGCTTTTGCCGAGCAGTAAGGGAGGTGGAGCGAACGCGGGCCGTGATCTACGGCGATGGCCCGGCAAGACCCTTAGTCGAAGAGGTTCTCCGCAG
>JAJDNH010000177.1 GCA_022340775.1 Acidobacteriota bacterium | reverse complement strand
CGGCCGGACGCGAGTGCTCGGGAGATTCGACGAGCCGCCCTCCGGCCGATCCGGAACCACTCCTGGTGCATCTGGTGCTCGCAGATTTCTTCCGAGGAGACCGGCCGAAACGTGCCCAGTCCGACGTGAAGCGTGATCATCGCGAGCTCGATCCCGCGTAACGTCAGCCGTGACAACAACTCTGGCGTCAGGTGCAGGCCGGCCGTCGGTGCTGCGACTGCCCCCGGCCATCTTGCATACACGGTCTGATAGGAGGACCGGTCATCTATGGTCGCACCGTCCGGACGCTCGATGTAGGGCGGCAGCGGCGGCTCGCCGAGCTCTTGAAGGCGGTCGAGATCGAGTGCCGGGGAGCAGCGGACAATCCACCCACCCTCCCCGGTGCTCGTCTCCGGGACGAGGCCGCCTCCGTCTGCGAGCAACAGCTCCTCGCCGGGCCGAACGCGAGCAGATGGCCTCACGAGTGCCTCCCAGTGGTCGCCATCGACGGGATGGAGCAACAGGACCTCGAAGCGACGCCCCGTCACGCGTCGAGCGAACAACCTGGCCGGGATCACTTGTGTGTCGTTGAGGAGCAGGAGGTCGCCGGGGTCAAGTAGCCACGGCAGCTCCGCCACACGTCGGTGGCGGAACTCTCCCGTCCTTTGGTCAACCACCATCAACCGCGTCGTTCCTCGCGGCCTGGGCACCTGCGCGATCAGCTCCGGTGGTAGTGAGAAGTCGAAGTCCGCCGTGCGCATCGCGCCATCCTACACGACGCCGTGTGAATGCTACGACGAGCTCACTACAGCCGCCATGAACCCGCCGCAGCGAGACCGAGCGGCTACAGCTTGACGGGGATCCGGACTGCCTCCTTCCAGCCCTGCGGCTGGACTTCGATCTGAACCTCTTGTCCCGCCGCCAGCCCCGGAGGACGTTTGAAGTAGAACAGGTCAACGGTCCAGTAGAGAGGTGGGATCTCGACCTGATCGATCCTGACGTCTCCCCTGCCCAGGACCAGCGGGAAGAAGTTCGACGGGATCAAGCGGTCCGGCTGGAGCCAGGTCCCGAAGGGCATCCCGTACATCCTCAGCATCGTCATGTCAAAGTTCTGCCTGGTGTACGCTGCGCGTAGCTCGGGGATCGTCGGGACCGCATAGGCCTTCCCGTCCGGGCCAATCAGCTTCAGGTCGTTTCTTCGCAGCTCCACTGAGTTCTTGGCGTCGTTGTAGATAACTACCACGAAGGGAACGTAAGGCTCGGTGAGACGCTGCCGGGTGAGGTCTACGCTGACCCACACGCGGCCTTCCTTCGTTGCCGCTTTGAACACGGCCGGGCTGGGTTGCCCGGCAGCCGCCGGGATCGAGAGGGAACTTGCGACAGCCACAGCTCCAAGTGTGAGAAGACGTGCGACCGACTTCATGCTGCACCTCCAACTCGCATTCTCTCCTCACGACTTCCGCCCCCTAGAGGGCCCCTCCACCTAGAGATAATGGGTCCTGATGTCAGCTTTCGCAAGGGCTGCCTCGAGCTCTCTGGCGCGCCGCGACGGAACCGTCGTCTCTCGTCCATGCGCTTCCAACGCGAGGACGACCTCTTCGAGCGCGTACAAGCGTCGCCAGGAGCTCGACCTGCGGATTTCCTTGACCTTGACGCTGGCCCCGCCGAGCCGGTGTCGGATCGGCCCGTTCGACAGCTCCAGCCACCGCTCCCCGAGCGTTATCTCATAGTGTCTGAGGCGGATCAGGCCGAAGATCACGATGCCGGAAAGAGCGGCTGCTGCGGCACCCGCCGCTTCCCAAATCGAGCCTGCGCCCGCCACCATCCCGGTCACCCCGCTGCAGGCTAGGATGGGCCCGACACACCAGCCTAAGAGGATGACCGATGATCTGAGTGGCACTCGCTCGTAGTGGTGCGGAACCTCGTCCAGATCCCTTCCGCGCAGCGCTCTGAGGCCCACCGACATGGCGATGTTCTCCCCTCCACAAGTATAATGGAGGGGTGGCAGTTGCTGCAGCCACCTTGCTCGACCGGGTCCATCGGTATTTGCCTCAGGCCGGCCAACGGCCGTGACTCAGATCGACGAGCCCCGAGGGAGTGTGATTGCGGAGGCTGCGGCTGCCGTCCGTGAGGCGGAGGCGTTGCTGATAACAGCGGGCGCCGGAATGGGCGTGGATTCGGGCCTTCCGGACTTTCGTGGAGATACCGGTTTTTGGCAGGCCTATCCACCGTTTGCCCGTCTCGGACTGTCATTCGTCGAGCTCGCCAACCCCGGATGGTTCGCTCGCGATCCCGAGCTTGCTTGGGGTTTCTACGGTCATCGCCTCAACCTCTACCGCCGGGTCGCACCACACGATGGTTTCGACCGTCTTCTGAGCCGCGGCGCCGTCTGCCCGGGCGGGCTGTTCGTCTTCACGTCGAACGTCGATGGCCAGTTTCAGCGTGCGGGCTTCCCGTCGGATCGGATCGTCGAGTGCCACGGCTCGATCCATCACCTCCAGTGCTGCACGCCGTGCGGACGAGACATCTGGCCTGCGGACTCTGAGCAGATCGAGGTAGATGAGAGCTCGATGAGGGCCGTCTCGGGCCTGCCCAAGTGCCCCCACTGCGGGAGTCTGGCAAGGCCGAACGTACTGATGTTCGGAGATTGGACCTGGGTGCACGATCGCACCGGAGTTCAGCAGACCGGTCTTGAGCAGTGGCTGGAAGAGCTGGCTGGGCTACGGGTAGTGGTGATCGAGATCGGCGCTGGTTCTGCGGTTCCGACGGTACGCCTGACCTCCGAGCGCGCCGCGTTGATCCTCGGCGCTCGTCTCATCCGGATCAACCCACGGGAAGCACAGGTGCCTCCGGGGCAGGTGTCTCTGGAAATGGGCGCCGTGGAAGCGTTGTCCTCGATACTACCCGCGCGAGAGGATGACACCGCGATGTGAGCTGTGAATGAACTCGAGTAGCACCTTGATTTCCCGCTGCTCGCCGAGCTGGTCCTCGACCTGCGCCAACGCCTCACCAGTCGGGAGCTTGGGGTTGTGGAGCAGGCGCCAAGCCGCCTTCAGCGCCAGCCGCTGGTCGGGGGCGAACCCGAGGCGTTCGAGGCCGATGGTGTTGGGACCGAAGCACCGAGCGGGGCGGCTGCCCACGGTCTTCATGAATGGCAGGCAGTCTTTGGTCGCTACGGTGAAGCCACCGAGGAAAGCGTAGTCACCCACCCTGCAAAACTGGTGAACCGCCGAAAACGCGCCGATCGTCGCGCGGTCCCCGACCTCGACGTGGCCGGCCAGAGTTGCACCGTTGGCGAAGATCGTGCTGCGGCCGATCTGGCAATCGTGAGCGATGTGCACGTAGGCCATGTAGAGCCCGTCGTCTCCAATCCGGGTTACCGCCCCACCCCCCGGAGTGCCGCGATGCAACGTCACGAACTCTCTGAAGACGTTGTTCGACCCGATGATGAGCCGTGTGGGTTCCCCACCGTACTTAAGGTCCTGCGGAGGAGCACCGACCGAGCAGTGGCTCTCGAACACGTTCTTCGGGCCGATCTGCGTCAAGCCGGTGAGGCGGGAAAACGGGCCGACCCTGCAGCCGTCTCCAAGCTCAACCCCTTCCTCAATCACCGTGTAGGGACCGATCTCGACGTCGTTGCCGAGCTCGGCCTGAGGGTGGATCACAGCAGTAGGGTGGATTCTGTGCTCGCCCATCAGCGGTCTACCATCGCCGACAGGAGCTCGGCTTCGCAAGCGATCTGCCCGTCAACGGTGGCCCGGCCGTGCAGCTTGGCGAAATTGCGCCTCACGGACAGCACGTCGACCTCGAAGATCACCTGATCCCCTGGGACCACGGGCCGCCGAAACCTGCAGTTGTCGATACCGCTGAAGTAGACCAGCTTATTGTCGTGGTCCTCTACCCTACCCAGGAGGAGACAGCCACCCGCCTGCGCCATCGCCTCCACCAACAGCACCCCCGGCATCACCGGCCGGCCCGGGAAGTGGCCCTGGAAGAAAGGCTCGTTGA
>JAJDNH010000062.1 GCA_022340775.1 Acidobacteriota bacterium | reverse complement strand
CCAGGAGATCTTGCGGCCGTACTTCTTCTTGATCGGCCACAGCAACCGCCGGGCCTTGTCGAGGTTGGCGTTGTCGGGCCAGCTGTTGAGCGGCGCAAAGCGCTGCGTACCGGTAGATGCACCACCGCGGCCGTCGTGGATGCGATACGTGCCGGCGCTATGCCACGCCATGCGTATGAAGAGCCCTCCGTAGTGACCCCAGTCTGCGGGCCACCAGTTCTGCGACGAGGTCATCAGCTCGTACAGGTCCTTCTTGACGGCCGCCAGGTCGAGGCTCTTGAACTCCTCCGCGTAGTTGAACTCCTCTCCCATGGGATCGCCCGCGGGCGGGTTCTGGTGGAGGACCTTCAGATTGAGCTGATTCGGCCACCAGTCTTGGTTGGTCGTCGCCTTCGCGTGGTGTCCGCCCGTCACCGGGCACTTGCTTGCATCGTCTGACATCTTGGTTCTCCTTATCGTTGCTCGTTCTAATGTTAGGCTGTTGCTTGAACGGAATCGCCGTCGTCACTCGTGCGCGGAACACGCGCAACCGCGACGGTCTCCTCTTCAGTTTCCAACCCCATCGCTGATCGAGCGAGGCACTCGGGGCAGCGGCCCCAGTAGATCACCTCGGCTTCCTCGATGTGGTATCCCGAGTCATCGGCGGGGCTCAGGCACGGCGCCGCGCCGACCGCGCAGTCGACGTCGACCATCCGGCCGCAGGTGCGGCAGATCAAGTGGTGGTGGTTGTCGCCTGTCCGGTCCTCGTAACGCGCTGGCGAACCGGCGGGCTGAATGCGCCGGATGAGTCCCTTGTCGGTCAAGACGCCGAGGGCGTCATACACCGCCTGGCGTGAGATCACACCGATCTCGGCCCTCACGGCCTTGGTGACGTCGTCCGCCGTGGCGTGCGGCCGAGCCGACACCGCCGCCAGAACCGCCAGGCGCTGAGCGGTGACCTGGACACCGTGTCGGCGGAGCAGATCGGCAGAGTCGTCGTACATGAGACACAGTATAAATCTAATTTTGGACTCTGTCAAGAATCTGATGCAACTCCGTTCAGCGCGAGGGCGGCTCCGTCGCTCTGTGTGGCGCCTCGGGCTGATCCGGTTCGAGCCCGGCAAGAAAGACTGCCGTTCAGCCTCCAGCGGCGCCTCGGCCCGGTCGCCTCACAAACACTCGATGGTTTCGCCTCCCGGCCGTGAGCCGGGATGTCGTGTCTTTCGCTCGGCCCCAAACGGTCTGGAGGGCGTATCGGCCGAATCCGCTATCATCGTCCCGACGCCGCCCGAGCGTGGAAGGGGCCCACGATGGCTGAACCAGGGAGAGTGCCGACGGCACGCCGCTGGACCTCGCTCTTCAAACGTGCTTCTCTGCGAGTTCTGCTCTGCTACACGGGCGCGGCGTTGCTGCTAGCGATCGCGATTGTAGTCCTGGGCAGCGAGATCGGGAGCCACCTCCAGGTTGTCGAGTCGTGGATCGCGAGCCTCGGGCCGTGGGCCCTGCTCGCGTTCATCCTCCTGTTCGTTCTAGCTACGACGCTGTTGGTACCCGAGACTGTCATGGCCATCGTCGCGGGTGCCCTGTTCGGGTTCGACAAAGGTCTGGCTGCCGTGATCGCAGGCGGCTTCGTGGCAGCCGCGCTGCAGTTCCTGCTCTCCCGCCGGGTCCTCCGTGCTCCGATCCAGAGGGCTCTCGACTCCAGGCCGCACCTAGCGTCCATTCAAAACGCCATCGCTCACAGTGAGGTACGTCTGCAGGTACTCCTGCGTCTGACACCACTCAACCCTGCCACGCTCAGCTACATGTTCGGGGCGGCCGGCGTTCGCTTTCCAGGCTTCCTGCTCGCGTGCCTTGCCCTGGTTCCACACCAGCTGATCGAGGTGTACTTCGGTTATGCGGGGAGGCATGTGGCGAAGATGGCGAGCCGGGTCTCCCCGCCCCTCCGTCTTCACGACGCCATCGTTGTCGGCGGTCTGGTCGCGTGCCTGGTCGCCATGGTTGTCGTCTCCCGGGTAGCCCGCAAGGCGGTCGCTGATAGGGTCGCCGAGACGCAAGCTGCAGAATGGGGCAAGGGCACTTCATGACGGCGCACCTCGTCCCCACTCTGGTTGTCGTGGCCCACTGGCTTATCGTGATCGGTCTTTCTCTGAGAGTCATCATGCGGCGTCCACCGGTGGGAGCGGCCCTGGGATGGCTCGCTGTCGTCTTTAGCATCCCCTTCGTCGGCGCGGCCGTCTACCTGTTGTTCGGCGAAAAGAGGCTCGGCCCGCGCCGAGAAGCGGCAATCGCCAGAGCCGTGCCATCCGTTGAGGAGTGGCAGGCCGTACTGCGGCAGCGGCACGGCTGCACAGCGTTCCCCGCGGGTGGCGTTGAGTGGGCTCTCGACCGCCATGCCGAGCGTGCCTTGGGCTTCCCGGCCGTCGCCGGCAACGTTGTCGAGCTGATTGCCGACTCCCTGACTGTTCTCGACCGAGTCGTCGCCGACATCGAGGGTGCAACACGCACCTGTCACGCAGTCTTCTACGTCTGGCACGATGGCGGCCGCATGGCTGACGTGGTGGAGGCTCTGGCGTGCGCTGCGCACCGCGGCGTCGAGTGCCGTGCCCTCGCCGACGCTGAGGGAAGCAGGGCCTTTCTGAAGGGCCCGCTGGCCGGAAAGCTACGTGACGCGGGAGTCCAGCTCGAAGCAGCCCTGCCGACCAACCTCCTTCGCACAGCCTTTGTCCGCGCCGACCTGCGCAACCACAGGAAGATCCTGGTGATTGACGACCGGGTGGCCTACACCGGGAGCCAGAATTTGGTTGATCCACGTTTCTTCAAGCAAGAGTCGGGGGTCGGGGAGTGGGTCGACGCCATGGTGCGGATCGACGGGCCGGCTGCTGCCGCTCTTGACAGCGTGTTTCGACTGGACTGGGCGGTGGAAGCTGGAGCCTCCTTCGCCCCGCCACCGGAGGCATTCCACGACTCGGGCGTGCGGACAGGCTCGCTGGTGCAGATTGTCCCCTCCGGACCCGACCTACACCCCGAAGCGATCCACCAGCTCCTTCTGACCGCCATGTACAGCGCTCAACGTGAGCTCGTGCTCACCACTCCGTACTTCGTGCCTGACGACGCGATCCTCACCGCCATGCTGTCGGCTGCGATGCGAGGTGTCGATGTCACCCTCATCGTTCCTGCCGTGAGCGACTCCCGGATCGTGCGCTTCGCCGGTGCTGCTCACTTTGACAGCCTCCTCGCCGCAGGCGTCAGGATCGCCCTCTTCTCCGACGGCATGCTACACACCAAGAGCCTGTGCATCGACGGCGAAACCAGCATCTTCGGCTCCGTCAACCTGGACATGAGGAGCCTCTGGCTGAACTTCGAGATCTCCCTCTTCGTCTATGACCCGACCTTCACCCGCCACCTAAGGGCGCTTCAGGACTCCTACCTGGCACGGTCGTCGCCGCTCACGCGCGGCGCCTGGGACCGACGGCCGGCCTGGCACCGCTTGGCGGAGAACGGGTCGCGGCTGCTTGGGCCGATTCTCTGACGGGGAGTTGGTTGCCCCGGGCGAAGCCACGACGTCCGGATCCACGCGGTGTCCCTCGATCGGCCACCGGCCCTCCGGGCCGTGGAACCCGAACTCGGCTGCGTCGCGACCGGTCTGCTAACCTTGTGTCTCCTGATAAAGATCGAGCTTGAAGGAGAACGGGGCACAGCAGACCGATGAAGAAGGTTGTTGTCTTCTCCACATTGCTGTTGGCGGGACTGATCGGATCTCAGCTCCTGCCCGGAGCGGTCGGGGCCGGGTACGCCGCGTTCGGAGATGCCGTACGGGTACTCACGATGGTGGGCCTGTCCTTCATCATGATCCGGGTCGGCTTCGAGTTTGACATCGACAAGTCCAACCTGGGCCGGTACGGGTGGGACTACCTGGTCGCCTTCACCGCCGCCAGTCTCCCCTGGATCCTGGTGTCGCTGTACTTCGTCTTCGCACTGCTGCCCTCCCAGGCATGGTCCGAAGCAGCCGCCTGGAAGGAGACGCTACTCGCCGGACGGTTTGCGGCTCCCACATCGGCCGGCGTCTTGTTTTCGATGTTGGCGGCGGCAGGCCTGGGAACGACCTGGTTGTTTCGGAAAGCCCGCATCCTGGCGATCTTCGATGACCTGGACACCGTACTGCTGATGATTCCACTGAAGATGCTCTTGGTGGGGCTCGCCTGGCAGCTCGGGCTCATCGTCGTAGTGATGCTGGTGATGCTGAGTATCGGCTATGCCTACCTCCACAAGGTCCGGATACCGGTCACCTGGCCCTGGGTGCTGGGCTACGCGGCAGCCATCACGACTGTGAGTGAGCTGCTCTATACCGGCTCCAAGTTGATCGATGAGTCGGTTCCGATCCACGTCGAGGTTCTGCTACCCGCGTTCGTGCTGGGCTGCATCATGGCGTACCCCGAGGCGGACGCTTCAGGCGCAGGGCACGGCCACGAGGTGGTTGACACGCCCTCGGAGCGGCGAGTCACTACCGTGGTGGCAGGCGTGTTCATGGTCCTCGTCGGCCTGTCCATGCCCCTCATTCTGGGCGGCGAAACCGCCTCGCAGGCAGCCGCCAGCCTCCCGACGGTGGAACCCTCCCTCCACGCAGCCGGGCAGACTTCCGCGGAACATCTCGCCTTCCGGTCCGGCCAGAAGCAGGACATCGGTCGCATCACCGCCGCACAGCCCCCCCTGTCCTGGGGGTCGATCGTCGTCCACGTCCTGCTGGTGACGCTGATCTCGAACCTGGGCAAGATGTTCCCGGCCTTCTGCTACCGCAAGGAAGCGAGCTGGCGGGAACGTCTGGCGGTCGCTGTCGGGATGTGGCCCAGAGGTGAGGTTGGGGCCGGTGTCCTCGTCATCTCGCTGAGCTACGGTATCGGCGGGCCGATCGTCACCATCGCCATGCTGAGCCTAGCCCTCAACCTCGTCCTGACCGGGCTCTTCATCTACTTCGTGAAACGGCTGACGCAGCCGCTGCCGGCCTACGGCGACATCGCCCTGGCAACAGCCGAGTGAGGCGCCGGACACGCCGGCGGTGGAATCCAAGGGGACGAGCCGGTCAGCGCCGCCACGGTCCCACCCCGCTCCTGCGCACCCAGCGGTGCCGCGGTACGATTCCTGCGTCACATTCTCCCTCCGATCGTCACGGTACGATGGTCAGGTGAACGAAAAAGCAATCGGTGCAGTGCTGCGATCACGGTTGACCGCCCTCGGTCGCGAGCTCGGTCCCGCCCTGGTGGCAAGCGTTCTGACGACGGCAGTCTGGCTGGCTGGGTGGCTGGCACCTCTTGAACGCAGCACCGGCGACACCCTTCTGCGCCTCACCAACCGGCGGTACGTGGATGCTCCGGTGGCGGCCGTCGTCATCGATGACCGTTCGATCGCAGCCCACGGTCCCCTGCCCTGGTCGCGCGCGATCATCGCCGACCTAGTGGTCGCGGCACGGCGCGCGGGAGCCACGGCGGTCGCGCTTGACATGCTGCTCGTGGAAGCCCGTGACCGGGCTGGCGATCTGAACCTGAGTCGGGCCCTACAGGCCGGCCCGTCCCTGCTGGCGGCAGCTCTCGGGCGTAACGGCCAGTGGCTCTTACCGCTTCCACTCTTCGGCGGAGCCGCCTCCGCCGCACATGTCCACGCCGAGATCGGCCCCGACGGGGTAGCACGGACACTGACCGCGACCAAACAGGCTGGCCGACTGTCCCTGCCTGCTCTCTCGCTCACCGCCGCCCACGTGGTCCGACCGGACCTCGTCATCGAGCCGGGCACCGTTCTCGAGCCCGATTTCCGTCCTGCCCCCAATCAGGTGGCCAAGGTCTCCGCCATCGATCTTCTCTCGCCCGCCAACACGGCGGGAGTGCTCAACGGAAGACTCGTCTTCATCGGCATCACCGCCACCGGTTCCGGCGATCGGTTCATCGTCCCGACCAGTCCGGGGCCGGCACCTTCTCCCGGCGTCCTGGTCCACGCCTCGGCCACCGCGTCGATCTTGGCCAACGGGCTCGTTCACAGGCCGGGCCCCGTCTGGGTCCTGTGCGGGATCCTACTGGCGGCCCTGGTGCTGCAGATCCTGCGAACCCGGGTCGGCACGTTCCAACCGTGGTCCGTAGCCGCGGCCATCCTCGTCGTGCTCCTCGGCGCTGCCGTAGCCCTCGAGCTCTGGCATTTCCTGGTGCCCACCGCACCCGTGGTCGTCGCGATGGTACTTTCGGTGGCTCTGCGCGAGGGCGTCGAGTCACGGGCCGCACAACGCGAGACCGGTCGCCTCCTGCACTCGCTGCTACGACACCACGAGCCGCACCTGGAATCGGCGGCGCCGCGGGGCTCGGCCGCCAGACTGGCCGTCGTGCGCGAGCTCCAGGACGCCGTTCTTCGGCAGGACACCGCGCGTCGGACGCTGCTCGACAGCATGCGCGACGGGGTCGTGATGTGGGACCGAAGCGGCCGGACCGCGGTAGTGAACCCCGCCGCCACCCGACTCTGGGGTGAAGAACCCGGCCGCGATGCCCTCCTCGGCATCAAGCGTGACCACAACGGCCCCGGCCCGGCCACCGTTCATCGCCACGGCCGAGAGGTTGCGGTCGACATCTTTACCGTCGGTGATGGCGGGATGGCGCTGCTCCGGGATGTCACCGCCGAGCGCGAGCTCGAACGGAAGAGGCGCGACATGCAGCGTCTGGTGTCACATGAGCTCAAGACGCCGCTCGCCTCCATCGCCGGATTCGGCGAGACGCTGCAGCGCTACCAGCTGACTACCGATGAGCAACGACAAGTTGCCTCGTTGATTCGCGGCGAGTCTCTACGGCTCGGAGAAATGGTGACCACGTTCCTCGACCTCGAGCGTCTCGGAAACGGCCAAACAGAGGAACCGATGGCAGCCGTCAACCTCGGCGGGCTCTGCGAGGAGCGGTTGCTGATCCTGTCCCAGGCCGCGCGCGCGCGAAACCTGACGATCGTTTCCCGGTTGGACGACACCGTGGTGGTCCGGGGATCTGCACCACTCCTGGCGCGGGTGGTCGACAACCTGGTTGGCAACGCCATCAAGTACTCGAACGAAGGCGGGCTGATCGAGGTCTCGGTTGCCCACGACAATGGGCACGCGATCCTGGTCGTAGCCGACGACGGCCAAGGTATCGCGGAAGAGGCACTTCCCCGTCTCTTCGAGCGCTTCTACCGGGTTCCGGGCGTCAGGGGTGCCGGATCCGGGCTCGGGCTCGCGGTCGCCAACGAGGTCGTCGATTGGCACGGCGGATGCATAAGAGTCGACAGCATCGTGGGAAAGGGAAGCACGTTCACCGTCAGTCTCCCCGCGGAGGGCTAGGAGCATGCGACAACGGATCCTCGTGGTCGACGACGACAACGCCATGCGCGAGATGATGGCTCTTGCCTTGGCCAAAGAGGGCTACCTGGTGGAATCCGTTGGCTCGGCCGCAGACGGCATCACGATCCTTGGGGAGAAGCGCTTTGACCTCGTGATCGCAGATATCTACCTCGGTGACGGTACGGGGCTCGATCTCGTCGACGCCATCGAGGACCGGCAGACCGACACCCGCATCATCCTGGTCACCGCGCGCGGCAGTGTCGAGACCGCGGCCTTCGCCCGCAGCCACGGCGTCTTCGACTACCTGGCCAAGCCCTTCGAGCTCGAGCACCTGGTCAACCGGGTCAGCACCGCCCTCGCCACCTCGACAACACCAGCCATATCGGATACTGACGGACCGAGGTCGATGATCGTCGGCAGTGACCCGACCATCGTCGAGGTCTACAAGGCGGTCGCGCGAGTCGCGCCGCTCGATGTGCCGGTGCTGATTCGCGGCGAAACCGGAACCGGAAAGGAGCTTGTTGCCACCGCACTGCACCGATTCGGAGCCAATCCCGAAGCTCCGTTCGTCCCCATCAACTGCGGCGCAATCCCCGACACCCTGCTCGAGAGCGAGCTTTTCGGCCACAAACGGGGCGCTTTCACCGGCGCGGAGTCTGACCATCCGGGCGCTGTCGAAGCGGCGCGCAACGGCACCCTCTTCCTCGATGAGGTGGGCGAGCTTCCGGCCGGGCTTCAGGTCAAACTCTTGCGTTTCCTCCAGTCGGGTGAAATCCGTCCGGTGGGATCCGACCGCGGAAGGAAGGTACCGGTTCGGGTGGTGGCCGCGACCCACAGGAACCTCCGTGCCGAGGCTCGCGATGGTCGATTCCGGGAGGACGTCTACTATCGGATTGCAGCCTACGAGATCGCCCTCCCTCCGCTGCGTGACCGGCGGTCGGACATCCCCCTTCTGGTAGATCACTTCCGGCGTCGTCACGGCGGCACGGAGATCCCCCCGCCCAGCCCAGAGGTGCTCCGGCTCCTGACACTCCACTCGTGGCCCGGGAACGTCCGTCAGCTCGAGCACGTTGTCCAGCGGGCCATCATCGACAGCGGAGGGCTCAACGACGACCAGGCCGTGGCCAGGATCCTCGAATCCATGGACGATGACGCTGCGAACAACCAAGACGTCCCCGGCATCGGTGACGAGATCACGTTGAGGGAGCTGGAACGTCGCCACGTGGAGGCGGTCCTTCATCGGTCCGGAGGCAACCGCAGCCTGGCCGCCCGGATCCTCGGCATTGAGCGGAAGACTCTCTATCGCAAGGCGAGTCGTTTGGGGATCGACCTCGATCCCGAGGAGGAACCGTGAAGAGCATGACATCCGCCGCAGTCTTCCTGATCGCCGCGACGCTGATGGCTGTCGCCGGCCAGGAGCCTGAGACACTGACCTACGACGTAGCAGCCGTGGATGGAAAGCTGTTCCTGGAGAACGGGAACGAGTCCCGTCGGCTGAAACCCGGCGACCAGGCGATCTCCGGCGACCACCTCCGGACCGCCAGGTCATCTTCTGCCACTCTCGGCGTCGCGTCCCACGCAACCGTCTTCCGCCTCGGTCCAAAGACGACCTGCGCCCTTGCACACGACCGTCCGGGCCTGCTGCTGCACGTCGAGAGGGGCCGTTTGCGGGCCGTGTTCGGCGCCATCCTCGGCGCCGGGCCGCGACTCGTCACAACACCGTCAGCCGTGCTCGCGGTCCGCGGCACAGAGTACGGACTCCGGGTGAAGAAGAACGGCGTCACCCGGATCGTGGTCTTCGACGGTGTCGTTGAAGTCTCCGACTCCGCCGGACTGCGGCCGCCGGTTCGAGTCGCAGCCGGCCAGCAAACGCGTGTCAAGCCCGGAAAACCGGTCGAGCCGCCTGTTCCACACCAGTTGTCACCCAGTGACTGGGACCACGGCCGTACCCCGCCGTCCCCGGGAATGCTCGGCTCTGGAACTCGCCCAGGCTCTCCGAGCGGGTCCTCCCGCCCCGGGTCTTCCCGCAGTTCAGGTGGGTCAAAGCGCCACGGCGGGTGAGTCCAAGCGACCCGGAGGGGC
The DNA here is from genome assembly GCA_022340775.1 of Acidobacteriota bacterium. GTDB lineage: Bacteria > Acidobacteriota > Thermoanaerobaculia > Thermoanaerobaculales > Sulfomarinibacteraceae > JAJDNH01. The sequence goes on along the minus strand of JAJDNH010000062.1, from coordinate 15,954 downwards.
CCGGTTTCAGCCTCAGCATCGGTCTTTCCCCCTGGCACGGGCCTTGCCCTCTCCCGGGTCGCCGGCGCGGAATCACCCGCGGCCGGACTGAACCCAAGGAGGCTTGACCCATGAAACGACTGACGTTCTTCATCGCCCTGGTCTCGTTGATCGCCGCCTCGACCGCGGTGATGGCCGGCACCGGCCCCGTATACGGCGCCGATCCATCCCAGGCGTTCGAGGTCTCCGGCACGGTTCTAGCCGTCACCGGCGGCTCAGGCTCCGGAATGCCCATGCTCACCGTCGACGACGCGAGCATGGGCCACGTCGATGTCGCCCTCTGCCCGATCTGGTTTCTCCAGAAAGCTGAATTCTCGGTTGAGGTCGGCGACTCGGTCCACCTCCTGGCCTACCCTTGCCCGACCTGTGCGGCCTCAGCGGTCGCCGCCTGGGTCGAGAATCTGACCAAGGGCACCTCGATCGAGCTCCGCGACGAGGACGGCCACCCGCTCTGGACGCAACGGCAGCCTCGCCGCGCCACCTCGGCTCGGCTGGCTGGAGGAGGCGGTTCCGGCGGACAGAACGCCGGTGGTCAGGGAGCCGGCTCCGGCGACGGCAGCGGCACCGGCCAGCCCGGCGGCTCTGGAAATGGGACCGGGAACGGCCCCGCGTACGGCAGTGGCCTCGACATGTCACAGGTTGCTACCGCCACTGGCGTCGTCGTCGAGTTCACCGGCTACGGTAGCGCCGACCAGCCCGTCCTGACCCTCGAGGTGGAAACCGAAACCGTCGACATCACGGTCTCTCCCTACCAGCCCATTCTTGCGGCGGGTCTGGTGATCGAACCGGGACTGATCCTGACGGTGACTTTCGCCCCCACCGAGTGTGAAGAGAACTCCCACAACGTCGCAATCTCGATTCTCGACGATGCCACCGGGGTCCTTGTCCAGCTTCGCGATCCGGAGAGCGGGTTCCCCATGACCGGTGGCGGTGGTGGACACAACCGGCCGAACTGGCCATAGTCGACGAACCTCGATCGCCAGAGCTCAGAAGCGCCCCGCCGCCGGGGCGCTTCTTTTGGCCCTTGGACCCGCTCATCCCGCCGGATCAAGCAACGAGCACGGCGACGCGGACGGCGGTCGACTGCTACCTCTGCCCGGCGCTCATAACGCGCACACCCGGTCCCGGCCAGCGCGCTTCGCCTCATAGAGGGCCCTATCCGCCCGCTCGAGCGCCGTCCGCAGCTTCTCCCCCGGCTCCACAGCGACCACGCCGAAGCTCGCCGTCACCTTTTGGGGTTCGAGACGAGGGCCCCACTTCGCCGTCGCCAGGCTCTCCCGGAGGCGTTCGGCCACCACCGCCGTGGCATCGCTGTCGGCGTCCCGTACCAGCACGGCGAACTCTTCGCCGCCGAGCCGTCCGAAAAGATCGATCCCACGCAGCTCACGGCGACAGATCTCCCCGACGCCCGCGAGAACGGCGTCGCCGGCGGCGTGCCCGAGGCTGTCGTTGACCGCCTTGAAGTGATCGATGTCGAAGGTCAGCAAGGAGATCGTCCTCGGGGTTCGATGTCGGTCGGCAAGGGCTTCCTCGGCGGCCGCAAGGAAGGCCTGGCGGGTGCGCGCTCCGGTCAACTGGTCGAAGGTCACCAGGTTGAGCAACTTTCGGTTGTCCATGTAGAGCCGTGGCACCGTCAGGTTGAAGAGCCCAGCACCGGCGATCGTGATCATCGCCGCCTGATAGTTGAAGGCCTGCTCCGTCAGGCCGAGCGACCGCGTCAGAGCCACCACCGCCGTAGCCAGGACCGCCACGGCGATGACGGTGCGGAGCCCTCCCTCGGTATGGGCGATCCACATCAGCGGCACGATGACGACGTACACCACCAGGGCCGCCGGAACGCCAAGCTCGCCGACGGCGGCGAGCTCACCGACGCAGAGAACAACCGTGAGCGTGACGGCGAGCTTCACGACGAAGCCACCAGCCGGCGTGCCCGACGGCCCCAGACGCTTGAGGCTCGCGGACCAGCCGGAGGACGGCAGCCCCAGGTGGTTGGTAGCCCGGTCGATGAGAACCAGGAATGCGGGAGCCAGGGTGACGACCGCGACCAGGTCGCCGATCCACCACGGAATCAGATCGGCGGCAAACCCGCCCTCCGCCGCGCCTGACAGGATCATGCTGCCGATGCCCGCAACCGCTGCCAGCAGGGCGGAACCGGAGGAGATGGCGAGAAACCCGACCACCGACAGCGGCGTCCCAAACCGCTCCCCTCTGTCCAGGCGGTCGAAAAGCCTGGCCCCCAGCCAGTACGCCAGGCAGTGTGCGACGCAGAAGGCGAGACCGGTGACCAGAACTGCGGCCAAGCCACGCTGATCCCCGTGCAGGGATGCCCACTCGAAGTTGGTGACCACAACGCCGGTCGCAACAGCTGGGAACGCAAACCGGCCTTCGGCCAGGAACAGGGCGAACGTCATCGCGGCCGGCGGGAACCACAGGCTGGAGAAGGCTGACAGCTCGAGGAGCCGACCCAGCTGCCAGGTCCCGATCCAGCACAGGGCCAGACCAGCCTGGAGGACCCAATACCGTGGAGATTGCAGGCGTTCGAGCATAGCGTCGTCGGCTACGGGCGCCGTGCGAAGCACCCCGATGTATCAGATTAACACATGTCGAAGTGCCGTACTGGGCGGTTGAAAGGGGGAGCACGGTGCGCCAAAGCCACCGGCTCGACCCCGAAAGCCAACCCTGACAATCGTTCGCCGGGCTCGACACGCTCGCTCAGGAGCACTACGGGCTAGGGTGTGGGCGCTGCCACGAGCTCGACCTTGAGCCATTCCGGTCCGGTCTGGATCATCCGACGCATGGCACGCCTGCCACCACCCATGCGCCCAGGCCGCATGCCGCGACCCATCTCGCGACCCATGCCCTCACCCATCTCACCCATCCCCCCGCCGGGCTCCATTCCCTCACCCATCTCACCGCCGCGATCCATGCCTCCGCCGAACCGGACATGCCCCGACCCGCCGCCCGCCTTCTCCCGCATGGCCTTGCGTTCGGAGTAGCTCATGCCGCCGATCTCGACTCCGATCCTGAGGGTTTGGGTCTCGCCCCCCGTCAGCTCGGCGACCTTCCCCCCGATCAGCCGCAGGGGTATGAGCAACTCGTAGCCAAACACCCCGTCGTGGACGGCCGAGCCCGCTCTCGGGCCGTGCTCATTGGTTTCATACAGGACTTCCATCTTGTCACCATTGAAGACTGTCAAAGTGCCCGGCTGCTGGAGCCTGGCTGGTCCCTGCCGTTGCATCCCGTCGGGCCGCCTCTCGCCGGCAGGCATGTCATCCGGTGGCGCGCCCCGAGCGGGCTCGTCATTCTCATCGCCGGCGGGCTGCTCGACCCGCTTCCGGCTGGCTGCCATCTCTTTTCTCAGCGCCGCGGCAAGCTCCTCGGAACCGGCATAACGGATCCCGAAGCTCTCCTTTCTCTTGCCGTCGCCATTCAACCAGACGGTGACGCCCCGAGCCATGATCCGTCGGGCGAGCCGGCGATCGCTGAAGCGCCACATGAGGTACAGGTTGTCGTGGTCGTGAGCGATGCTGAGGTAGTGGACACTCTTACCGAGGTAGGTGAGCGGCAGCCCTTTCCACTCGTTGGTATCGCCGTCAATCGTGATCGTCCGACTCGCCGGCAGGGGCTCGACCGTGAGCTCTGCCAACACCGGTCGGGCCTGACCGAGCATCAGAAGGAACACCACTGCCGAAGCTATCCGAAGCCAGGGAACCAGGTCATCTCTAGACATGCTCACGTTCACCTCCATGCCGGACCGCACGACGGGGACGCCTCTCGCGCGGCGCCCCCGTCGGCCCCGACCGGCCACGTCGACCCTACCAGTATCGCCCCTGAAACGTCGGCTGTCTTCAGGAGGTTGACAGCGGAGTCTTCGGAATCACCAAGGCTACGTAGAGAACGGTGATGCAGCCGGACGGCAGACGGTCACCCCGCGAAAGGTCGCGTGGTCGACCCCGCAGCCCGATCGCTCTCGGCAGGTCCGTGTCTCGTTCTACCTGTCTTCCACGCGATGGAAGAGATGCTGTGGGCCAACCGGCCTCCGCGGACTGTCGACAGACTCTAGAGTGAGCTCGAGGCCAGCCACGAAGCTGCGGTGGACATAGCGAAGCTCCAGCGCGTGCAAGCCGGCTTTGAGGGCCATCTGACCCCGCCTGCTGATGAAGTCCAGGGTCTCGTTGCGAACGACGCTCTCACCGTCGACGAGCAGCTCACTGCCGTCAGCAGATCGCAATGAAAACGTGTACAGGCGGTCGGCCGGCACCTTGAGATAGCCCCTGCAGACCATGCCGAAGTGGTTGGTCGACCTGCCGGTGGGCAAGCCGACCGTGGCAAGTGTGACGGAACCTGTCGGTTTGAGGATGCTGAAGTCGGGCAGGGTGCGCCAGTCGCCTTCGTAGGTGTCGCAAGCGAGCCCGGGGGCCAGCGTGCCCGGCGTAACCGAAGCCGGATCATGCAATGCGGCTTTGCTGAAGGTGGCGGTGGCGACGAACCGGTCATCGAGGCCGGACGCGAAGGCACGCGCCTTCACTGTTGTGGTCCGCTCGAGGCGCAGCGGTCGCCCGTACGCCGGCGACGTCGCGGTGGGCTCGCTGCCGTCGACGGTGTAGCGAACGGTGGCGCCGGGGTTGGGCGAGGTCAGCACAACCCTCGTGTCGTCCAGGAACAGCGGGCCCGGGGCAACGACGTGGACCACCGTTCCCACCATCGGGTCGGTGAACGGCTGTGCTGCGACCGCCTGGTCGTTGTCATCGTGCGCCGCGGTGATCGCGAAGATGCGGATTCGACTCTCATCCGGAAGCACCAGCGTCCTGGCCCCCTGCGGCAGGTCGAGACGCAGGCGGAAGAGGTGGGTGAAGACGTACGCCTCGTTCTCGGCGCGAGCGTCGTGACGGTGGGTACCGACCCAGGCCACCGGCACCCGCTTGGCATAGGCCGGCGCGATCCGGTCCGGGTCGTCCATCCGCTGGCCGGCGACGATGCGGCTGTTCCACTGCCCTACCGGCTCCGCCCAGTCGGGCACGAGCAGCCTGGTCGGGGTCCCGTCGACTGTGAAGGTGGTGCTGCAATCGCCGCCTACCGAGGCGGCAACCAGGTACAGGCGATTGAAGTCGCCCGACGGCAGCTGGAGCCGCTGTCCATGACAGACCAGCACGTTGGCCTGCCCAGCCCCCTGGGGCCCGGTGTGGAACACCACGTCGTTCGATCTCAACGTGGCCGGCAGAAGCTCGCCGGCCACCGTGTGCCCCTGGCCGTCGAAATCGCCGTCGGTACGATCTTCGTCGCGGCTGACGCCATCGAGGTCGAAGGGGAGGTCGAGGGGCACGGAACGAGGCGGGCTCACTCGGGCCGGCGCCTGAGCGAGCTTCACGGCCAGAGTGCGCGGCCGGAACGGAACGAAGTCGAGTACGACGACCCCGTTGGCGAGAGCGAGAGACGGCGGCGACGGCGACGGCAGGGCTCCACCCGTTCCATGTTCGGCGAGCGGCTCCTCGGCGCCGTTGAGCTCGCGCATCGCCGTGACCGGGCGCGCGAACGACAGCCGCACCCCCTTGACGGGTTTCCCGGAAATCTCCTGCAGCCGCACCACGACCTCGTTGCTCTCCTCGGCAAGCTTGAGCGCACGGACAGCGACGGGCGGCGCCGCGCCGTTCCCATCCGCAAGGCGCAGCAACGAGAACGACCGCCCCAGCGAGCCTGCGTGCGCCGGCGCCTGCCAGGCAAGGAGCGGTTGGTTGAGGCGGTCGCCCGCTACCGGAGCGCGCCCCGTCCACCAGTCTCCCGGATGCCCTGCCAAGGCGATCAGGACCCGGTGGCGGCCGAGGTCGTTGGAGGCCTGGTCGGCCAGCCAGCTCCAGCTCTGCACGACGCGCGGCGTGTGAATGAGGGTCAGACGGAGTGTGTGGTCGTCCGGCTTGTCCCACCCGTAGCGGCTGTCGTTGAGAACCGTCGTACCGAAGGCGCCGGTCGAGTCGCTGAGATCGGCCCACTCCTGCGCCGGGACCTCGTAGCGGTTGGGCCGGTCGGTGGGGCGCTGCACCACTCCGAGCCCAAGATCGTAGGTGGCCATCTGGTTCGCTGCAGCGAGTGGAAACGCCGCTTTGAGCAGCGTCCCCTTGGTGCGCCAGTCGATATCGTTCAGAATCTCGACGTGGTCGCCGGCGCTCTCTGCAGCCAGGCTGATTCGCTGGCTGAAGGTGGAGCCCGCCGTTTGGCGCACGACCTCGAGGGCGACGCGCGCCGGACCGTTCTCCACGACCCGCACGGCCGCCGGGCCGGCAACCACCTCACGCGGCGGCGACGAGATCGCACTGTACTCGACCTCCCATGCCGACCACCTGCGCGGCTCGTCATCGAGGAGCTGCAGCCGCAGCGGCGCTGAGAGCAGCTCGCGGCCCAGCAGCTTGTCGAACACCGAGGCGATGTTGCCGTCGGGGTCGAGCCTCACCTTGTAGCGAGCGTTCTCGAGACCCTTTGCGTCCACCGAAAGCCCGCCGCCTGCGGCGGCAGCGGCCGGTTGCACCTCGAAGACCGAGAAGCTCGCGGCCGGCACCCGGGCCACGAACACCACTCGGGCCGTGCCTCCGTCCGCCGAGTCCACCTGCGCCGGAACCTCTCGCCCATCGGGGCCGACGACCCTCACCGCCCGCGGCGCCGCTCCGGGAAACCGGACCGCGGCCTCGACGACATCCTCGCGTTCCCAGGCGAGAGGGTTGAAGACCACCAGCGAGACGCCGCTGCCTCGGGTGTCGAGCGCGCGCGCCACCACGCCGACGCCTTCCCCGAGCACGTCGGCAAAGGTGTTGCCAGCGATGGTCTCGTCGTTCCACGAAAAGACGTAGGCCTCGGGAATCGAGGTGCCGGTCAGGTCATCGTGAAACTGGTGCCACAGGACGCGGGTCCACGCCTCGCGCAGCCGCTCCCGCGGGTAGCTCGCGCCGCCCAGCCACCAGCCGGCGACGGCCGCCTTCTCCGCATCGTCGGCGAGCCGCTCGTTCTTGCGGTTGAAGCGCTTCATCGCTGCCTGCGAGGTGTAACACCCAGTGCCGTGAGAGGTTAGCAGGAACTCGCCACGGTAGCGCTGCAGGCCGGCGGGCGCGCGTCCGCCGTGGCTGGCCATGAGGTCGCGGGCCATCTGATCGGGAGCGACGCTGTGCACGTGCGCCGGCCCGGGACCCGACAGACTCTCCTGGAGCAAGGCCACCGAAGGTTCGAGGGGCGGCACGCCCACGTCGCCGGTGCCGAAGTACTTGAACACGAGCGGCAAGCCGGTCAGTGCGACCTGGCGGTCGGCGATCGCATACAGGTTCGGGTCGAGGGTCAGGTTGCTCTTGATCTCGGAGGCGTAGTCCCCGGGGTTGAGAGCTGCGATCAGCGACGAGCCGTCCACCCCCTGCCACAGGCCGATGTCGAACGGGACCTTGATCGAGGAGCCCCAGGTCAGCTTCTGGGTCGAAAACGCCACCAGGCCCGCGTGGGCTGCCACCGACGGAAGGGCGAAGCCGAAGCCGAAGCAGTCGGGCAGGTAGACATCCCGCGAGGTGAGCCCGAACTCACGGCGAAAGAACCCGTTGCCGTAGAGCGTCTGGCGGGTGAGTGACTCGGGCGACGGAACGTTCGTGTCGACTGCTGCGATCCAGCTTCCCGCCACCTTCCAACGGCCGGCCCTGATGTACTCCTTCAGCCGCTGGTACTCGGACGGGTAGTACTCCTTCGCCAGCATGTAGCGGAACGCCCCTTCGAAGCTGAACGTGTATCCGGGATACTTCTCGAACAGTGCGAAGTTGCCGCGCAAGGTGTTGGGCAGGAAGTCGTCAATCGTGTCCTGAATCGTCCACCGCCACTGGTTGTCGAGGTGGGAGGTGGCAACGACATAGATGTCCGGGGGCGTGGCAGGAAGGGGGGGCTTGTCCGCTCCCAGTGCTGCGCCCGCTACCACAAAGCTCGCCAGCAGCCCGCATACTGTCGCGACGGTAGATGTCCGCATCACCTTCCTCCTTGCCGGTCCTCTCTTCCGTGCCTTCACTCTACCCCCACCACACCCTGCAAGAGAGCCACCACGTCGGCGGCGCTGCCCGCCGCCAGCAGGGCTGCGCGGAACTCGTCGTCCATCAGCTTCCGTGACAACTTGGCGATCATGACCAGATGCGCGTCGCCGGAAGCCTCGGCGCTGACCGCGATAAGGATCGCCAGTCTGACCGGTTCGTCGTCAGCGGAGTGCCAGCTCAGGCCCTCCCCGTAGGTTGCAACAGCAATCGAGGTGGCCAACACTCCTTCCGACTTGCAATGCGGGACCGCGACCCCGAACCCGACCGCGGTCGAGCAGGTATCCTCCCGTCTCCACACGGCTTCCTCCACCAGGTCGGGGTCGGTCAACCGGCCCGCCAGCCGCAGCAGGTCCACCAACTCCCGCAGCGCCTCCTCCCTGGTGCGCGCCTCTGATCCCAGGCGGACGAGATCCGCGCCCAGCACCGAATGATCGGCCCCACGTCTGGCAAAAGCCCGCAGCCTGGCTCCAACGTCGGCCGAGGTCTCGGCGGCCATGACAGCAGCCGCCAGCTCCCGGCACTCCGCCGCCGTGGAGCTCTCCACCACCGCCTTCACCGTTCCCTGCTGCGCGGAGCCGACGCTGAGCTCGTCAAGGCCGAGCCCGATCAGGAGCGGAACCACCAGCGCATCGGCCGCCAGCTCGCCACAGAGGCCGATCCAACGGCCGTGAGCACGCGCCGTCTCGCAGATCGTCCGCAGGACGCGCAGGAAGGAAGGCTGATAGGCGTCGTAGAGGTGCGCGACCACCTCGTTGTTGCGTTCCACAGCGAGGAAGTACTGCAGGAGGTCGTTTGACCCGATGCTGAAGAAGTCCACCTCCCGGACCAGGTGGTCCATGATGAAGGCCAGCGCCGGGACCTCGATCATGATCCCAATCTCGATCTCGCGGTTGAACGGGACCCCGGCACCGAGAAGATCGTTCATCTGCTCGGAGACCAGGCCGCGCAGGGAGCGCACTTCCTCGAGCGAGCTCACCATTGGGAACAGCAGCTTGACGTTTCCTTCGGCCGAGGCACGCAGGATCGCCCTGATCTGCGCCCCGGCGATCTGCCGGTGGGTTTCGTAGATGCGGATTGCCCGGAAACCCAGAAAGGGGTTGCTTTCCGCGGGAAGTGGCAGGTAAGGGATCGGTTTGTCACCCCCGACATCGAGCGTGCGGATGATGACCGGTCTCCGGCCGGCAAGGCGGGCCGCCTTCCCGTAGACTGCCGTCTGTTCTTCCTCCGACGGTGCCTGCGCCCGGCCCATGAACAGGAGCTCGGTGCGAAAGAGGCCGATGGCGTCAGCACCGGCGGTGAGCGCGAGCTGCACTTCGGGAAGCGAGCCCACGTTGGCCGCGACTTCGATCCTCCTTCCGTCTGCCGTCGACGCCGGCCTCGCGGCAACGTCAGCGAGCCGCCTTCGCTCCTCCAACAGGACAGCCATCTGCGCCGTGTAGAAGCGCGCGACTGCGGGAGCAGGATCGAGAACAACCAGGCCCCGTTCGCCGTCGACGATGACGTCCACGCCCTCACGCAGCGACCGAATGGCGGCGCCGAGGCCGGTCACGCAGGGGGCGCCTCCAGCGCGGGCGAGTATTGCCGTGTGCGAGGTCACTCCGCCCCGCGCCAGCACGATCCCCCTGAGCCGGGACCTGTCGAGGTCGAGGAACTGGGCAGGGCTCAGCGCCTCGGCGACGAGAACCCCGTCCGGCTCCAGCACGGTGCACTCGTCGGCGGCAAGCTCGGGGTACAGCGCTTGGAGAATCAGCGACGCGACATCGTGAAGGTCGAGCACGCGCTCGGCCAGCAAGGCGCTGCCGGCCTCGTCCAGAACGCGCGCGAAGCGCTCGGCGGTGGAGATGACCGCCTGCCCGGCCGCCACGGCCCGCGACCGAATGAGCTCCACCGCTCCGGCACGCAGCTCGACATCCTCCAGAATCGAAAGGTGGGCGCCCGTGATCGCGCGCTCGGTGTCGTTGCCTGCGCCGGAAAGGCCCAGCCGAAGGCGGGCCCCGACCTGCGCAATCGCTCGCTCGAGGTGAGCCACCTCTTCTTCCGGCGATACCGCTGTGCGGTCGGCAAGGTCCGGCCAGCCGGTCTTCCCCATCACCAGTGAAGCCGGCCCACGTCCGATCCCTCCACCCGCGGCAAGGCCGTGAATCAGCCTCACGCCATCGGCCCGCAGAACGCGCGGCAGCGGCCCTCCGGCACCCCTCACCGGCTCAGTCGGCGGCGACTCCTGGTCGCACAGCGGCAGCTCGCTGGAGACGAAGCGTTCCATCTCGGCAAAGGCGGACGCCTCGTCATCGCCCGCCACGCACACCGTGCACTCGTCGCCTTGTCTGGTGAGAGTGGCCACCAGCGCCAGCACGCTCTTGGCGTTGGCGCGGCGTTCCGTGCGGTGGTTGCTCAGCGTAACGTCGGCGCGAAAGTTGCTCGCCGCGTCGCGGATGGCGCTGGCGGGGCGGGCATGCAGGCCGCCGCGCAGCGGGAACTGGAAGCGGAGCTTGCGGGTCACCGGCTAACCGAGGGAGGCGAAGATCCGTTCCGGGTCCTTGATCGCATCCTGGACCGAGACCTCGACGATCCGCATCCCGTCAAAGCGGTCCACGTTGCGCACCGCAATCCCGGCCGCGAAGATCACGACATCGGCCTGGGCGATGTCGTCCGCGGACAGCTCGTTCTCGATTCCCATCGAGCCCTGGGTCTCGACCTTAATTGCATGCCCCAGGCGCTTGCCGACCTTCTCGAGGCGTTCCGCCGCCATGTAGGTGTGGGCGACGCCGGTCGGGCATGCCGTAACAGCCACGATGTTCATGCTCCCTCCTCCGCCCGTCTGGCCGCGAGCTTTCTCAGGCCGTTGATCACCAGCGCCACGAACAGCGAGCCGGCGGCGATCGCCGCCACGTATATCAGCCGGTGGTCGACGACCGGGATGACGATCGGCCCGCCGTGAGGCGCGTGGTCACCGACGCCTCCCAGCATCGCAATCACGCTGCCGAGGCCCGAACCCACCATGATGGTGGGGATGACCCTGACCGGGTCCGCCGCCGCAAACGGGATCGCGCCCTCCGTGATCCCGATCATGCCCATCGCCAAGCCCGCGTATCCCGCCTCGCGCTCCTCCTGGTTCCACAGCCCACGAGCCAGCAGCGTTGCCAGGCCCAGTCCGATCGGCGGAATGCAGATCGCCGCCGCGCACGCGCCCATGATGGCGAAGTTGCCGTCCTGGATCATGGCAGCGCCGAAGAAGAACGCCACCTTGTTGACCGGACCGCCCATGTCGAAGGCGATCATGCCACCGAGTATGAGCGCCAGGACGATGCTGTTTCCGGTGCTCATGGTTTGCAGCCAGCCGGCGAGGAAGGTCATGGCGCCCTTGATGGGTGAGCCCACCACCCTGTACATGACGAAACCGACCACGAACGACGAAAGAACCGGGATCACGAGAATCGGCATTACCGGCCTGAGGTGCGCCGGGACCTTGACCTTCTTGATCCAGTAGACGACGAATCCAGCCAACAGGCCCGCGACCAGCCCGCCCAGGAACCCGGCACCGACCTGATTGGCCACATACCCGCCGACAAAGCCTGGCACCAGCCCGGGGCGGTCGGCAATCCCAAACGCAATGTAGCCGGCCAGCACCGGCACGAGGAGCGAGAACGCGGCGGTACCGATATCCAGGATCATCTTGAGGAACGGCGCATGGGTGAAGTCGGGCCCGGACGGACCCATGGGCACGAGTGCGGTTGCGACCGCGATCATGATGCCCCCACAGGCCACGAACGGAATCACGTACGAGACACCGGAGAGAAGGTAGCGCTTGACGTCTGGTAGGTGCGCGGCCATGGACGCTCCTTGTGGTTGCCTCAGCGAGAAACCTGGCCCCTCCTGTCTTGGTTGGAAAGCCGTGTTCTCTGAGCTGGAGGATAGCGCTCCAAGGAAAAGCGTCAACTGGGGCCGGGTTGAAGAAAGGTATTCAGAAAGGGATCCAGCCGCGGATCGGCTTCGGCTTGCCCGGGTCGCCGAGGTCAGGCTCCGCTGCGAGAGACCCGCCCGCAGCCGCTCTTCAGACGGGCTCGATCACCGGACGACGATACTGCGCACCGCCTTCACCGAGATGGCGTCTGCTCCGTCCCGCAGACTACTTCTCCATGTCGGGCTTCCAGACCTTCCACACGTTTCCAACGAGATCGGGGCCCGGCTTGAGCACGATGTCGCCCGGCATCCAGCCGGCTGGCGTGGCCTCCGCGCCCCCGCTCGCTCTCACCAACTGGAAGGCCTGGACCTGGCGGATGGTCTCGGCGATGCGGCGTCCCACCGGCGGGGTCAGTACCTCCATCGCCTGAATCACACCGTCCGGATCGATGATGAAGCGTCCGCGCAGCTCGATCCCCTGAGCTTCGTCCCAGACCCCATAGGCCCTGCCGATGTTGCCCGCCTGATCGGAGAGCATGTGGAAAGGAATGCCCCCGTCGACCATCTTGATCAGCTCGTGGTCGTTCCACATCTTGTGCACGAAGTGGGAGTCCACGCTGGCCGAGAACACCTCGACGCCGAGATCCTGCAACTGCTGATACTTGTCGGCGACCGCCGACACTTCGGTCGCTCACACGAAGGTGAAGTCCCCAGGGTAGAAACAGAGCAGAATCCACTTGCCGAAGTAGTCCGACAGCTGAACGTTGGTGAAGCTCCCTTTGTAGTACGCCGGAGCGTTGAAGTCCGGCGCCTTCTGTCCCACGCGTGCGGTCATACGCTCCTCCTTGACCGGCTCCTGGGTTGCTGGCGGCTCGGCTGGTTCGGACGATGGGTCGCCCAAAACAGCTCCGGTGACGCGGGCACATCCCTCGGGTTGGTCCGCCATACGGCCTCCTTTGTATTCGCACTTCATTGTAGTCCCGGGCATCCGGCGACGCAACACGCGTGCTGACAATGACATACATGCGCAATTATGCGTATGCCTAAAAGGTGGTCGCACCATTGGAGAGCCGCTGGCCCGGAGCGCGGTCGTCGCGGCAGGCGTCGCTCTGCGCCTGGCGCCGCGTGAGTAAAGGAAGGGGGCGGGGTTGCCCCCGCCCCCATCGCGCTTTCGTCTGGAAGACTTACGGGGTCACGAACAGCGGCGCTCCACCGCGGTTGCGAACCACCGATGCGTAGGTAAAGAACCAGGCGTTCTGAGTTGTCGTCCACACCTTGGCGTAGCCCACGTCCACGTTCTGGGGCGTGACCTGGCCGAAGATGTTGTTGACCTGCATCTGCTCGAACGGCTTCAGCCAGAACGACATCGTGCCCAGATCGGTACCGTCTCCCATGAAGAGCTCCGCCATGACCTGGATCGTCTCGCCGGTGGCGTTCTGGAAGCCGAGGTTGGTCCGGCGTCCGGTCATCATGTCGGAGGAGCTCGAGAGCTGGATCAGCATCGCCTCCTGCCCGTAGCCGATGGCGTCGTCCATTGACATGACGTGGACGTTCTCGCCAAACGCACCCGAGGCGGCGTCGTTGTACGTTTCGCTGCCGACCTTCACCATGTCAGACGGCGCCATGACGCGCAGGGCGCCCGAGCCCGTGTAGCCGAACACCGAGTGGAACACGTCGTCCATGCGCGTGCTCACGCCGGGATCGAGCAGGAACGACTGGCTGGAGAAGGCCGAGTTGTCCCTTCCACCCTTGAGGAGATCAACATCGAGCTGAACTTGCGTCGAGCCGAAGTTGTTCGCCTCGAGGATGCTGCGCCACATGCTGCCGTTGTAGCCCTGCACGTGAGCGCCGGCAATGATGTACCAAGGTGTGAGAATCTGTGCCGTTCCGGTCGGGAACGATGCGGTCGAGGCCGTCATGCTCTGCTGCACCTTCTCGCCCACGTCTTCGATCATCGGGTCGATCAGCGGCTTGAAGGTGAACGGTCCCGGAGAGTTGTCGGGCTCGGGCTCGATCGAGATGACGGCAGCGTAGCCCGAGGTCAGGTCACGGGCCGGATCGACGAAGTCTTGGCCCGGGAACGGCGGCGTCATGTTCGGGCCCGCTGCGGCGCCCGCACCGTCGCTGTCCGCCCCCGACACCATCGTGAAGCGGCCGGTGGAGACCGGACCGTCGGGACCGACCACCCAGCCCTCGTAGGTCCAGCCCATCGGCAACGCCGGCAGGTTCAGGGTCGGGGAGGGCCCGTTTGGGTCGAGCCACCAGATGCCGTTGCGGTAGTCGCCGCCGTCGCCCGCCGACGGCGCCGCCAGGATGTAGCTACCGGCCGCAGTCGAAAAGTCGTTGCCGAGGGCGGCCGGGTGTGACGCCGACAGTGGCGCGGTGTGGCCCGAGAAGTCGCCGGCCAGGATGTGCACGTGGCTCGGGCCGGCGTCGGTGTCCGGATCGGGCTCGATCGTCAGCACGAACGGTCCGACGTTGGCGGGGTCGCTGACCATCGCCATGAAACGGCGGGCCGAAGGCATCCCGGAGGCGTCGACCGTGAAGCGACCGGTGGAAACCGGCGTCCCGTTGTCGATCACCCAGCCCTCGTAGACCCAGCCGGGGCCCAGGTCGTCCAGTCCGGAAAAGTCGAGGCGCAGGAACAGCGGCTTGAGGCCGGAGGTGGCGGTCACGTTGAGGGTCGCCGTGCCGGTCGGAAAGGAGGCCGTCGAGGCCGTCATGTCCTGTGGCATCTTCTCGCCCACGTCATCGATGGACATGTCGACCAGCGGCTTGAACACGAACGGGGCCGACGAGTTGTCCGGCTCGGGCTCGATCGAGATGACGGCGGCATAGCCGGAGGTCAGGTCACGGGCCGGGCTGACGAAATCCTGGCCCGGGAACGGCGGCGCCATGCTCGGACCTGCCGCGGCGCCCGGACCGTCGCTGTCGGGCCCGGACACCATCGTGAAGCGGCCGGTGGAGACCGGACCGTCGGGACCGACCACCCAGCCCTCGTAGGTCCAGCCCATCGGTAGCGCCGGCAGCGTCAGGGTCGGGGAGGGCCCGTTCGGGTCGAGCCACCAGATGCCATTACGGTAGTCGCCGCCTTCGCCGGCCGACGGCGCAGCCAAAATGTAGGTGCCCGCGGCGGTCGAAAAGTCGTCGCCCAGAGCTGCCGGATGCATGGCGGTGAGGCTGGCGTTCGGACCCACGAAGCTGCCGGCCAGGATGTGCACGTGGCTGGGACCCGGGTCGGCATCCGGCTCCGGCTCGATGGTGAGCACGAATGCCGAGACCTTGGAGGCGTCGCTCACCGGGGCCGTGAAGGTTGTCTGAGACGGCATCCCCGATGCGTCGACGGTGAATCGTCCCGTCGACACCGGCGAACCGTCGTCGATCACCCACCCTTCATAGACCCAGCCGGATCCCAGGTCCGGGAGACCCGAGAATGCAAGGTTGACCTGAACGGTGGCGTCCAGAGTTGAAGCGGCTGCGGGGGCTGCAGGCTGGGTCAGACCCAGCGCGAGCCCGATCGCGAGACACGCTCCGCCCAACGAGAGGCTCTTTATTTTCATGGTGATGCTCCTTTCGCTAGCCTCTATGCTTGAGAGCACGTCTCGGTTACATCTAACCCAGAGCGAGGGGAAAAGCTCGGCGACAAGCCGCTCGCAGCCGTCCATCCGAAACTCCCCCCCAACGCACCAACGCCCCCATGGCACCGGGGGCGTTGGCCATCACGAAGAAGCGCCGGTGCGCTGGCCGGTCACCTCTGCGCGGAGGTCTGGCCGGGAGAGCGGCCTGCAAGCAGGGTCCGCATCTGGGTCTTGAGCGTCGCGACGTCCGACTCGAGCTGCTGGATCCGCCGATCTCTCGCCTGGATCTCGGCCTGCTGCTGCTGGATCGCCTTGACCATCGGCGCGATGAAGTCCGTGTAGCGCAGCGACAGGGTGCGGTCCTTGTCCTGGCCGATGCCGAGCACGTTGTA
>JAJDNH010000060.1 GCA_022340775.1 Acidobacteriota bacterium | reverse complement strand
CGTCGGGGGTACAACCTCTCCAGGCATCGGTGACCCCACGGGGCTGCTCCCGTCTCCACCGGGCTTGCTTTCCGCCTTCATCTGCTCCTCGCTTCCGATCTCCATCGGGCCGACGGAGCTTCGCAGCTCCTCCGTCCCAGGCCAGCCAAGCACGGAGCCACTCCGCCGTCCCTGACAACCGTTTCCCACGGACCGGCCGGAGCCGTCACACTTATCCTGCCCACCGCCCCACGAGCGGTTGTTCTGGCCGACAGGAAGGATACGGCAGACGACCGCCGTCATCCAGATGCGGCAGCGCCGTGTCCCAGCATCCTCAAGACTACTGAGGAGCGCTGTTTATTCCAGCCAGGCAGACCCTGGACCGTTTCGGGCACAGCCCAACCTCCGGACCGGCGGCGGCAACGCTGCTGTAGGATAGCGGCAAACAGGAGAGAGATGCCACCGCAAGCCGTGTTCTTCGACCTGTACGGAACGCTCCTCGTGTACGGGGACATGGCCGCCGCATGGTCGGACTGGCTGGACGGGCTGTTCCACCGCCTCCGGTCGTGCGGGCTCGCGCTGGACCCGGATGAGTTCGCTGCGAGGTGTGATGGTCTGTTCGCCAGACCCGAGCCCCCTGTACGCAGCGACGGGATGACCGTCTACGAGCGCCGGTTGTCCGCACTGTGCTCCGAGATCGGGCTCGGGCTGACCCTGCCACAGGTCCGCGACGCCGTGGACGCTTCGGTGCACGCCTGGCAGAAGCACGTCACCCTGGACGCCGAAGCAATCCCGGTGCTCTCGACAGTCCGGGACAGCTTTCCGCTGGCCCTCGTGTCGAACTTCGACCACCCCCCGCACGTCCACCGCGTGCTCCGCGAGACTGGCCTTCGCGACTACCTGGACACGGTTGTCATCTCGGGAGAGGTCGGTTTCAAGAAGCCAGATCCTCGGATCTTCTCGATTGCTCTCGAGCGGCTCGGTCTGCGGCCCGATCGGGTCATCTACATCGGAGATGCTCCCGAGGACGTCCACGGGTCGACCCTCGCCGGTCTTGTCCCCGTACGCCTGGATCGCAACCCGGGCGCCGAGACTCCGCAGTTCGACTTTCGAGCCGATCCGAATGGCAGCCAGCGTCGCTGGTCACATGCCGGGACTACGATTCACAGCCTGGGCGAGCTGCTGAACCTCATTCCGACGATCTCCGACGGAGAAAACCCTTGACCAGCCTCGCCACCTCGTACGGACGTTCGAGGACCGCGGCGTGCCCGGCACCCTCCAGGTTCTGAAACTCCGCGCCCGGGATGAGATGCGCCAGGGTCCGCGTCCGCTCCAGAGGGATGAACCGGTCGAGCTCTGCCGCCACGACCAGCACCGGGCACCGCACCTTCGCCAGCTGCGAGCCGAGGTCGGCAGGGCCGGTGGAGGCCATGAGCGCATCGAGATCCTCGAACCAGCGGTCTGGGAGGCTCTGCATCTGCTCGCGGCGCCTACCAAGCTGCTCGGCATGCTCAGCCCGAAACGCCGCCGAGAACGCCACCGGGTGCATCACGTCGACCAAACGCCCCTTGTCGCCGGAAGCCACCGCCTCGCGACAGGCAAGGCGCCAGCGCTCGACTTCGCTGGCCATCTCACCGTCAAAACGATCGGTCGCGGCAACCAGGCAGAGCGAGCGGACCAAACCTGGAAAGCGGACGGCAAGCAGCAGCGCCACCGCCGCGCCGAACGAGGTTGCGAGCACGTGGGCGGGCCCGAGACCGAGGGTACGAAGCAGATCGGCGACATCCACCGCGTGGCCACCGATATCGTTTGGCGGCGGACCCGGAGACAGGAGCTGACCCCTCAGATCGCAGCGGACGACGGTGTAGCTCTGCACTAGCTCTGTGGCGATCTCCTGCCAGGCTCCCAGCGACATCGCGATCCCGTTGAGCAGGACCAGCGGCTCTCCCGAGCCTTCGACCTGGTAGTGCAGACCCCCAGCGGCCGACCCGGGCGGAGGTCCGTCAGAACTCAACGCTTTTTGCTTTCATGAAGCGCTTGAGAAGTGGGAAGAACAGGTCCGGCCGCTCGAGGTAGACGACGTGTCCGCTGCCTGGAAGCAGCTCCCAGCGGCTGTTGGTGAAGATGTCGCACAGCTTGCGCTGCGCCCACAGGGGGATGGCGCGGTCCTGCTCTCCCGCGACGACCAGCGTCGGCACCTTCACTGACCGGTACTGCTGAAGCGACCCGTCGAGAGCAGCGAAGAAGGGATCCTGCGCCTCGGTCAGACGGATCAGGCAGTGACGGAGATCGACGTAGCGATCGTAGAACCGCTGTCGCATCGCATCCAGTTGCTCGTCAGTGAGCTTCGACACGAAAGGCTCGCCGAAGATCTTTTCGTACATGTAGTGGGTGTAGAGATCAAAGACCTCGGGCGTGGAGCGATAGAAACGCAGCGAGATCTCCTGGTACATCTGGAACAGCTTCTCGTGCGACAAGATGATCCCCGACAGTACCAACGTGTGCAGGCGCTCGCGGTACAGGCGCGCGAAGTCGAGGGCAACGAAGCCGCCGTACGAAATCCCCATCAGATGAACCTTGTCGACCTCGTTGAGGTCCATGATCCTCGCCAGATAGTCGGCAAACAGGGGGATCGAGTAGGGAACATCCTCCTTTGACGACTCCCCCTGGCCCGGATAGTCGTACAGGAGAACGTCGTAGTCGTCGAGGAGCTGGGGAAGGAAGCCGTACCACGCTTTGGTGTGCATGGCGAGACCGTTGAGGAGGCAGACGGCCTCGCGGTCGCGGTCGCCGAAGTACTCCCAGTGGATCGTATGATCGCCGACGTCCAGAAGGCCGCTGTACTGCGGTTCCAGCTGGTTCATGCTCGGGTTCTCCCCTACTCCGTCCGCCGCAGCACCGTGCACACGGAGGCGCAGATCGGCCCGCCAATGTTGAACGTTGCCGCAACGCCAGGGTCACGCACCTGGAGCTCCGCCGGCGCCTTCCCGAGCAGCTGCCAAGCCGACCACCCGATCATCGCGACTCCGGTTGCGCCGACGGGATGGCCCTTGGCAATCAGTCCCCCGGACGTATTGATGGCACACTCACCCCCTACTGTCGCCTGCCCGTCACGCCAGAACGCAGCGCCGTTCCCATATCCCGCGACCCCGAGCACCTCTGCGGCGATCGCACCCATGACCGTGAAGCAGTCATGGACCTCCGCGACCCCAACATCGGATGGGCTCACACCCGCCATCTCGTACGCTCCGCGCATGGCCCGATAGGCGCCCGCGGGCCTCAGGACATCCCTGCCGGCCTTCTCGAGCGGATCGGTGGCCTGGGCGTAGCCGGCAACCTCCACGCAGTCTTCCTTGGCGACGCCGAGACGGTGCAGGCCTTCTTCGGTGGCGAGGATCAGGGACGCGTAGCCGTCGGTGATCTGGGAGCAGTCATAGGTCTTCAGGGGGAGCCCCTCTACGATGTAACGGTTGCGTCCGACAATCGTCGTTGCCTCCTCGAGACTGACCTGGATCCCGCGCATCTGAGCGAACGGGTTGTGCTGGGCGCTGACGTACTCCTGCACCGAGATCGCCGCCAAGTCCTCCTCGGAGACGTCGTGCTCGCGCATGTACTCGCCCATGACCTCGGCAAACAGGTGCGGGAAGATGAATACCTTGCCCTCGCGCTCGTCGGGGTGCGAGAAGTAGCCCAGCGCCTCGCCGATGAGCTGGCCGTCCATCTTGCCTTCGGCATCACGCATCTTTTCGTAGCCGACGGCGATTCCGACCTCGCCGATCCCCAGCAGAAGCTTGTGGATCACCGACAGCACCGCCTGGCCGCCGGACGCGCACGCATTCTCCACCGCCTCGATAGGCTTGGCCTCGAGGCCGGGGACCATGGCCATCAACCCCGAAAGAAGACCCTGGCGGTTGAGCGACATGTTGCAGGTGGCGCCAATCGAACCGACATCCAGCACCGACGGCGGCACGCCGATCTCCTCGCAGGCCCCGGTCACGGCGCCGGCGACGATCTGGGGTACGGACATGTCGTACAGCTTGCCGAACACTGACTGGTGGTAGGCGGCAATGTAGATGGCCTTGGTCATGCCTCGTCTCCTTCGGGTTTGAAGCTCTCGATCAGCTCCCGTCTCAGGACCTTGCCGTAGGGCGTCCTGGGCAGCTCATCGACAATTCTGAAGTACTTGGGGATCTTGTAGCGGGCAATCTGGCCGCTGAGAAAAGCCCGCAGCTCGTTGACATCCGCCCCACCACCCTCACGAAGCACGACGAACGCCGCGCCGACCTCTCCCCAGGTTGGATGTGCAACACCGACGACGGCGGCGTCGGCGACGGCCGGATGCTCGGCCAGAACGGACTCGATCTCGACCGGATAGATGTTGACGCCACCGGAGATGAACATCTGCTTGCGGCGGCCGACGATAAAAAAGAACCCCTCGGCGTCGCATCGGGCGAGATCACCGGTGT
>JAJDNH010000059.1 GCA_022340775.1 Acidobacteriota bacterium | reverse complement strand
CTCCATCGTTGCCTGCCTGGTGTTGCAGGAGGCGAGCGCGCGCGTCACGGTGCTCTCGGGGCGAACGCTCGGAGAGGCGCTGCGGCCGCCGGGCAGCGGGGGCGTCGGCGCCTCCTGGATGGTGGCGACCGCGGCCGGGGCGATCCTCCTCGGGTGCGCGGCCTACGAGGGCGGCAACATCCTCGGCGCGGCGGCCGGCGTTGGCCTGGTCGCGGCCGTCTCCCCAGCTCTGGTTGCCGTGGTCCTCGGTGCGGCGGCCGGCGCACTGCTCTGGCTGGGTAGCACGCGGACGGTCGTGCGAGTCATGAGCGTCCTGGTCGCAGTGATGGGCTTGGCGTTTCTGTACGCCGCTGCAGCCTTGCGGCCGGCAGCCGGCGCGGTGGTGCAGGGGGCGCTGGTGCCAAGCGTGCCGGCCGGCTCGGGGTTGCTCGTGCTCGGGTTGGTGGGCACCACGGTCGTTCCCTACAACCTGTTCCTGGGGTCGGGGATCGCGGCCGGTCAGCGGCTCGACGAGATGCGCTTCGGACTGGTGGTGGCGGTTGTGTTGGGAGGCGTGATCTCGATGGCCATCGTGGTGGTCGGGAGCGCGGTCGCCGGGACCTTCGGGTACGCGAAGGTGGCGGGCGTGCTGGCCGCGCGCCTCGGTCCTTGGGGGAGGGGACTGTTCGCGGCGGGCTTGTTCGCCGCCGGCTTTTCGTCGGCGATCACCGCGCCACTGGCAGCGGGCATCACGGCCCGCAGCCTGTTCTCACATGCCCGGGTGGGCCGAACCTGGGGCGAACAAGGTTGGCGCTACAGGACCGTGTGGTCGGTGGTACTCGGCATCGGCGTTGCCCTCGGTGCGACCGGGGTGCGGCCGATCCCGGCGATCATCGCTGCGCAGGCGCTCAACGGCGTGCTGCTGCCGCTGATCGCGGTATTCCTGCTACTCGTCGTCAACGATCGCGCTCTGCTTGGAAACGACGGCATCAACCGGACGGCCGCCAACGTCCTCACGGTGGCGGTGTGTGTGGTCGCGCTGCTGCTCGGCGTCGCCAATGTTGTGCGCGCGGCGGCGGCGGCATTCGCGCTGCCGGCCCCGACCGACCGCCTGCTACTGTGGACGGCGTTAGCGGCAGTGGCGGTGCTCGCCCTTCCCACCGCTCGCGCCGTGCGCCGCCGCCGTTCGAGCTGACGCGTTGTCGACGTAAATCAGCAGCCGGCTATCTCGCCGGCAGGCCGCGGCCGGTGACCAGGTAGGTGGCGAAGCTGCCGAGCCAGTGGCCTCCCTCGTAATGGTCGCCGGTGACCGCGACGAGCCCGGACTTCCGGTGCACGGCGGCCGTTGCCAGGAGCGTCTTCACCCGCGGGTCACCGGCCGGCAGGCCGGCGGCGATTCCCTCAAGCATCCAGGCGCGCGACAGGTTGAGGCCGTCAAGATGGGCGAGCTTGCCGTCGCTGGGATCGGTGACAACGCCGATCGGCAGCCAGGCGGTGGAGCCGTCGAGCGGCAGGTCGGGCAGGAAGCCGCCGAGCCAAGCCGCGAACTCCGCCGGAGGCAACACCCGGCGTACGAGGTCGGCCTCGGCCAGGCACGGCGACAGGAAGTCCTGGCCGGAGGGCTCGTAGGAGATCGGGCAGTCGCGGTCAGCGAGGTAGAGCTCCCGAGTGCGGCTTGCAACGAGGTTCTCGATGGGCTCGTTACCGGTGCTCCTCGCCCAGTCGAGGACAAGACCAAAGGCGAACGCCGTTTGGCTGTGCTCGCCGGTGCGGATCGGGTGGGTGAGCTTGGGGAGCCAGGTGGTGAAGCGGGCAGCGGCCGCCCGCTCGAGGGGTGCCAGCGCCGTCGACCAGCGCCTCGCGTCGGGGTCGTTCCACTCGTGCAGCTCGGCCGCGAGCTGGAGCAGCCAGGCGAGGCCGTAGGGCCGCTCGAACGTCTCGTTGCCGTCGCGCTCGAGGTAGCTGACCTCGGTCGCGATGTGGTCTGGGGTCAGGCTCTGGTCGAGCGCCGCTCGCGCCCGCGGCACGAACGGGGCGTCCGGGAACGTCCTCGCGAGACGGACCAGCAGCCAGTGCCCGTGCACCGCCGAGTGCCAGTCGAAACAGCCGCAGAACGCGGGAGTCAGCTCACGCGGCGGCTTGACGTCGGCGTCGGAGTGGAGCACGTGCGCGACCTTGTTGGGGTATTCCTTGTGCACGCAGGCCAGCGCCAGCTCGGCGAGGCGGCCGGCGGCATCGGCATCGAGGCTCGAGGGGGGCTCGCCGGCGCGCACGAAGGCCGCGCCGAGGACGGCTGCAACGGCGATGGTCAGGATTCGAATCATGAAGGGATGGTACTACGGCGGTGAGCCGTGCGTTCCGGGTGAGAGACTAAGTCGTTAAGTAATTAAGTGATTGAGTTTCCGCCACCCTCCCAGGGGGCGAGACGCCCGCTACCACAACGGGGGAGAGTCCCCTACCATGGGCTCATGTGCCAGGCCTCGAGCCGAGAAAGGAAGTCAGATGGATAGCGACCTTCCACCTCTTGAGGGTGTCATCCCGGCCATTCCCACGTCCTTGACGAGCGAGGGACGTGTCGCTCATGACAAGCTGACACAGAACCTGGAACGCTGGAACGGGCACCGGTTGTCGGGCTATCTGGTCCTCGGCTCCAACGGAGAGAACGTGTACCTCTCGCAGGAGGAGAAGATCCGCATCCTGCAGACGGCGCGAAAGGCCATTCCCGCGGGCAAGGTGTTGATTGCGGGCACCGGCTGCGAGTCAACCGTCGAGACCATCACCTTGACGCGCCGGGCGGCCGAGGTCGGGACGGAGGCGGCCCTGGTCGTTACACCCCACTTCTACGGCGGGCAGATGACTGCGGGCGCGCTGGTATCCCACTTCTTCTCCGTGGCCGATGCCTCCCCGATTCCGATTCTCGTCTACAACGTTCCGAAGTTCACGCATCTCGATCTTGGCGCACCGACCATTGCCCGCATGGCTGAGCACCCCAACATCCTCGGCATCAAGGACAGCGGCGGCAACGTGGAGAAGTTGGGCGATGTTGTACGTTTGACCGGCGACGGGTTCCGGGTGCTCACCGGAGCAGGGGGGGTCTTCTTCCCAGCTCTCGTCATGGGGGCGGTGGGCGGAATCATGGCCGTGGCCAACGTCGTACCCGAGCAGGCCATCGACGTCTACGACCTCTTCAGGAAGGGCGACTGGGAGCAGGCCGCCGAGTTGCAGCGATGGCTGATCCCGGTCAACGCGGCCGTCACCTCCCGGTTCGCCGTGGCCGGACTGAAGGCCGCCCTCGACATGCTCGGCTACTACGGCGGGCCTGTCCGGCCGCCGCTGCTCGAGCTGCAACCGGACGAGAGGGAGGAGCTGCGAGGCATCCTCGCGGCGGGCGGCGTGTTCTCTTAGTCTCTGAGGAAGTGGCAGTTGTAGCCGTTCGGGTGCTTCTCGAGGTAGTCCTGGTGGTACTCCTCGGCCTTGTAGAACGGTCCCGCGTCGTCGATCTCCGTTACGACTGGCTTGTCCCACATGCCGGAGGCGTCGATCTCCGACCGAACCCGCTCGGCAATGCGGCGCTGCTCGGGGTTGAGGACGAAGATCGCCGACCGATACTGGGTGCCGACGTCGTTGTGCTGGCGGTTCTTGGTCGTCGGGTCGTGAAGGTGGAAGAAGTAGCGTAAGACCTGCGCGTAGCTGACCTCGGCCGGGTCGAAAACGACCTTCACCGCCTCGGCGTGCCCGGTCTTGCCCGTGCAGACCTGCTCGTAGGTCGGGTTCGGCACGGTGCCTCCGGTGTAGCCGACCTCGGTGCTGATGACGCCGTGGAGCTGGCGCATCAGGTGCTCGACGCCCCAGAAGCAGCCGCCGGCGACGATCGCGACCTCCTGTGGGTCGGCATCCTGGTCTTTGGCGGATGCCTTCTGGGCCGGCGCCAGGCCCGCGGCCACGAACGGCGCCAGGTACTTGCCGTACCCCTCCGCCTCCATTCGGTCGACCGGCACGAAGCGCAGGGCCGCCGAGTTCATGCAGTAGCGCAGGCCAGTGGGCTTCGGGCCGTCGGGGAAGACGTGCCCGAGGTGTGAGCCGGCACCGCGTGAGAGAACCTCCGTCCGTGTCGAGAACAGGCTTCGATCCTCACGCTCGACGACGTTGCCGGGAACCAGCGGGCGGGTAAAGCTCGGCCACCCGGTGCCGGAGTCGAACTTGTCGAGCGAGCTGAACAGCGGTTCGCCCGAAACCACGTCGACGTAGATGCCGGGCTTGTGGTTGTCCCAATACGGGTTGTGGAAGGCAGGCTCGGTACCGCACTTCTGGGTGACCTTGTACTGCAGGGGCGTAAGGCGTGCCTTGAGCTCTTTGTCGGACGGCTTGTCTGGGGTGGGCATCGTGCTGGCTCCTTCCGGGCTGTCTCTCTTTTCTGCCCGGGTCCCGCCCGGGGCGCCGGCCGCGAGGCCGCAGCTGCTGGCCACGACGGTCGCGGCGAGGAGGAACGTGAGCGGTACGGTCTGCAGCTGTCGGTGCATGTCGGAGACCTCCTGACTCTGGCTGAATCTCTGCGCCGTCTCCGAGGGCTCACCGAGGAGAACAGAGAAGCGGCGGCGAACGTTTCCGCCCCGTACTGAGCCGTAGGCCGCGCGACTGTTACGATCGCCGCCGTGAGAGTGCTGCTCCTCACCGACCGGCTGTCCGCTCGCGGCGGCGCTGACTGGCACCTGATGCAGGTCGTGACATCGGTTGCGGCGGCCGGTGCGGCGGTAACCGTCGCCTACGGGCGCCGCGAGGACGGGGGGCGGCTGCCGGGACGGGTTACCGGAGTCACGGTCCGGGGACTGGGCTCTCCGGTGGCCGACGGCTCGAGGCTGGGTCGGCTGGCCCGGCTGCTCGAGGGGTGTGACGTGGTCCATGTCCAGAACGTGATGAACCCCGTCGCCCTTCGCACCGCCGTCGCCACCGGACGGGCCGTGGTCACGGTTCAGGACCACCGCGTGTTCTGCCCCGGCCCGGGCAGGACGCTGCCCGGCGGCGAGCGGTGCGACAGGACGACGTCGCGCGCGGCATGTGCCGAGTGCCTGCCCGACGCCGGCTACCTGGAGCGCAACCTCGAGCTGACTCGGGCGCGCCTCGAGGCTCTGCAGGGGGCACGCCTGGTCGTGCTCTCGAGCTACATGGCGGCAGAGCTGGCGGTGGCCGGGCTGGCAGGCGCAGAGGTCATCCCGCCCTGGTTCGAGCCGGCCAGTGAGAGGTGCGGGGTTGGGGGCGCCTTCCTGCTCGGCGGCCGGCTGGTGCCCCACAAGGGGGTCATGGACGCGTGGGCGGCATGGATGGCGGCCGGCCGGCCGCTACCGTTACGGGTGGCGGGAGAAGGCTCCCTGGCGCAGCGCCTCGACGGTGCGGAGCGCCTCGGCTGGCTCGGCCAGGAGGCTCTGCGAGGGGAGCTGCAGCGTGCCCGAGCACTGCTCTTTCCATCGTTCTGGCAGGAGCCCTTCGGAATCCTGGGGGTACAGGCACTCGCTCAGGGAACGCCGGTCGTAGTTGCCGACAACGGCGGCACCGGCGACTGGTCGGATGCCGGCTGCATCAGGGTTGCCGCGGGCGACGTCGAGGCGATGGCGGGTGCTGTCCAGCGGCTGGTGGCAGAGCCGACATTGGCACTCAGGCTCGGGCTGCAGGGGCAGGCGATGGTGGCGGAGCGCTTCGCCCGTCGCGAGATCGAGCCCCGCCTGCTCGGGCTGTACGAGAATGTACAGCGTGGCATCCGCTCATGAGTTGGCTTCGTACGGGCGCGCCCGGAGCTCGGCCAGAGTCCCCGCACGGCGCGCCTTGACGCGCCACGAACGGTTGCCAATCCACTGGTAGATCCTGCGCGGCACGATCGGCCGTGCCATGAGCTCGACGGCAGCATCGGGAATGTGCTCTCCCGCGGCCAACGCAGCTGCCGCGAGCTCGAGGGCGCGGCGGGCGTGCCGTGCCATTCCGCCAACCTGATCGAGCTCGCGGCCGCCGAAGGCCTCGCCGCCGCCGAGTGCCAGACCGCGGCACCATCCCAGGCCCGTCTCGTGGGCAAAGCGACGGCAGATGGCGAGAGCAACATGGTTATGCTCGGCCTCGGGAAATCCGCAGTTGAGGATCGCCGTGAGGCTCGACCGAGGCGGGTCTGTGCAGTCCGCGATATCTCGGGCCCACAGCTCCAGAAACCGTGTCACGACCGCCGGCAGGCTGTCGACATACAGGGGCGCCGCGAGAACGACAAGATCGACCTCACGCAGCGTACCGAGGAGATCGCGCTCCCGCTCCGCGTTGCCGATCAGGCCGTACAGGAACGCCCGTCCCGTCCACCAACCTTGCTCCGCGAGGCGGTCGCCGAGGTAGCGGCCGAGGGCTGCGGACGTGCTCTTGCCGCGCCGCGGGCTTCCGACGAGGAGGAAGGCGTGGCGTTCGGCGTTCACGAGGGGACTCCCGAGGCCGTCAGCAGGTGCTGGAGGGCGACCCGCATTGCGTCGGCGGCGGTCGCGCGCCGGACCACGGCTGCCGCATGGCCGGGGGCGTGGAGGTTGATCGCATTGCGCTCGAGCAGGGTCGAGAAGATCCCCGCGGCGGAGCTGTCGACCTCGTCGGCGACGCCGACGCCGAGCAGGTACGGCGAGCTCGGGTAGCGCCGCTGGTGGTGAACCTCGCCATGGATGCGGGTGAAAAACGGCGACACCAGGCAGATGACACGGTCGAGAGCCCTCTTGAGCAGCGATGAGTAGCCCCCGAATGTGACCGGCGTCAGGAAGACCGTCAGCTCGCTACTGATCATGGCTGCCGCGATCGCCTGGGAATCGTCCTCGTTCTCACAGCGGCCGGGGGTCTTGACCCAGCAGTTGAAGCAGCCGACACAGGGCGCGATCTCGAGCTCACGTGGTGCGTACACGTCGACCCGCCATCCCTGGTTTCGGAGCTCGTCCTCGAGGACGCGCCGTACCTGGGCGGCGCCGACGTCACCGGCCTCCGAGCCGTCGAGCACAACGGCGCTGTGCTGCTCCATGGTCGGACCATCATACCGCGATGCTTCAGACCGGACGAGGGCGGCCGCCAACGGTCCGTGAGCGGCGGGATTGGAAGCTGCGGATTTTGCACTTCCTGGAGTGCGGAATCTGCACTATGAGCCAAGCACGACCGCTCGTGTCCCACCATATCTCATTGTCTTACAAATAGATGGATATTCTGGCATCGAGTTTGCTCTGAAATGGGTCGGGAGCGCGAAGGACCACACACCGCTCCAGCCGGGAGGACGCAATGAAGAAGTGGGTTGCCGTTGTCGTGGCGTTGATCGTGGCCGGGGCCGCTTACGCCTACTGGTCGCGGTCTGACAAGACGGCCGGAAGCTCGTACCGTTTCGTGTCGCTCGAGAAGGGCAACCTCGAGGCGGTCGTGTCGGCGACCGGCACGCTCCAGGCAGTGAGGACGGTCGAGGTCGGTACCCAGATCTCGGGCCGCATCGTCAAGCTCTATGCCGACTTCAACGACACCGTCAAGAAGGGGCAAGTCATCGCCCAGCTCGACACGACACTGCTTCAGAGTGCGGTCGAGGACGCCGAAGCGTCGCTGGATAGCAAGAAGGCGCAGCTGGCCCAGGCCGATCAAGAGCTCAAGAGGCAGGAGTCACTCCATCGGCAGGGGGTCGCGTCCGACTCCGACCTGAACAACGCCCAGTACGCCTTCGATGTGGCGAACGCGGCGGTGAAGTCGGCCGTGGCGACGCTCGACCGCGCGCGCCAGAACCTCGGCTACGCAACCATCACCGCACCGGTGTCGGGGACTGTCATCGAGCGTGATGTGGACGTGGGACAAACCGTGGCGGCCAGCCTGGCGGCGCCGAAGCTGTTCCTGATAGCCAACGACCTGTCCCAGATGCAGATCCTCGCCGCGGTGGACGAGAGCGACATCGGCCAGATCCACCAGGGTCAGGCGGCCCGCTTCACCGTCAAGGCGTACCCGGAGCGGCAGTTCACGGGCACCGTCCAGCAGGTCCGGCTGCAGTCGACGGTTGACCAGAACGTTGTCAGCTACAACGTCGTCATCAACGTGGCCAATCGGGACCGCACGCTGTTGCCGGGCATGACCGCCACCGTGGAGTTTTTGGTTGCCCAGGCCAAGGACGTGCTCAAAATTGCCAACTCGGCGCTGCGCTTCCGTCCCACCGACCAGATGGTGCAGGAGCTCCGTGAGCGCCGTCGTCAGGCACGTGCCGCCGCCGGCGAACATGGGCCGTCCGCGGGCGGTGAGGGCGCACAGAGGCAGGGACACCAGGGCTGGCGCCAACGGGCCGCCGAGGGTCGTCGGCCCGACATGGTGATGCTGTGGTACCTCGGCGCCGACGGCAAGCCGGAGGCGACGCCGGTGCACACCGGGATCACCGACGGCCAGTACACCGAGGTCTCGGGCCGGAAGTTGGCGCCCGGCATGAAGATCATCGCCGGGATCTCGCAGGGGCCACAGGCTGCCGAGGGTGGCAACCCGTTCCAGCGCCAGCACGAGTCGCCGTTCCACCGTGCGTTCGGCTTCTGAGGTACGCCGATGAACGAGACTCCCGTCATCCGCACCGAAGGCCTGGCCAAGGTCTACACCATGGGAACGACCGAGGTCCACGCTCTGCGCGGAGTCGACCTGACCGTCGAGCGGGGAGAGTTCGTGGCCGTCATGGGCGCCTCGGGCAGCGGCAAGTCGACGCTCATGAACATCCTCGGCTGCCTCGACGTGGCGAGCGAGGGCAGCTACGAGCTCGATGGCGTTGCGGTCAGCGGGCTCGGCAAGAACGAGCTCGCCGACATCCGCAACCGGAAGATCGGTTTCGTGTTTCAGGGCTTCAACCTGCTCGCGCGAACGTCTGCGCTGGAGAACGTTGAGCTGCCTCTGCTCTACGACCGTTCCGGAAACGGCATGAGCCCCCGTCGGCAGGCGACGGTGGCGCTCGAGCGTGTCGGGCTCGCGGACCGGGCCGGCCATCTTCCCAACGAGCTGTCGGGAGGCCAGCAGCAGCGGGTCGCGATCGCGCGCGCCCTGGTCTCAGAACCGGCACTGCTGCTCGCCGACGAGCCGACCGGCAACCTCGACACCCGGACCTCGGTGGAGATCCTGTCACTGTTCCAGGACCTCAACGAGCAGGGCATCACGATCGTCTTGGTGACCCACGAGCCCGACATCTCGCAGTACGCGCGACGGATCGTGGCGCTGCGGGACGGTCGCGTGATCCGCGACTCCGGCGTCTCGCAACGTCGCGCCGTCGACGATCTCGATCACCTGGCCGAGCTCGAGGAGGTGATCTAATGCGTGCCTCGATCCTCGTCAAGGTCGCTTGGAAGAGCATCCTGAAGAACACCATGCGCACGCTGCTGACGATGCTCGGCATCATCATTGGTGTTGCCGCCGTGATCGTCATGGTGGCGGTCGGGCAGGGCGCGCAGGCGCGTATCAGGCAGCAGATCGAGAACCTCGGCACCAACATGATCGTGATTACGCCGGGCGCGACCCACCAGGGCGGGGCCAGCCAGGGCGCTGGGAGCTTCAACCGGCTGACCGTCGGAGACGTCGACACCCTGCGTCGTGAGAGCACCGTGCTCAACGCGGTGTCGCCCGTGATCTTCACCCGCACCCAGGCGATCGGCGGTGTTGGCAACTGGCGGACCACGATCAACGGCGTGTCCACGGACTACCAGATCATCAGGAACTGGCCGGTGGCCGAAGGCTCGTTCTTCTCGGCGGCCGACGTCCGCGCCATGCGCAAGGTGGCGGTGATTGGCAATACCGTGGCCGAGAACCTGTTCCCGGGCCAAGACCCCGTCGGCGACCAAATACAGCTCCGCAACGTGCCGTTCAAGATCATCGGTGTCCTTGCCAAGAAAGGGCAGACGGCCAACGGCAACGACCAGGATGACGTGATCCTGGCGCCCTACACCACGGTCCAGAGCCGCCTCGCCGGCCACCAGTTCATCCCGCAGATCCTGGCCTCGACCTCGTCGCCGCAGGACATCCCGGCGGCCGAGGAGGAGATTCGGGGGATCATGCGCGAGGTCCATCACCTCGCCTCCTGGGAGGACGACGACTTCACGGTCCGCAACCAGGCCGACCTCGGCGAGGCGGCTCAGAGCACGACCCAGGTCATGACACTGCTGCTGGCCGCCATCGCCAGCATCTCGCTGCTGGTCGGTGGCATCGGGATCATGAACATCATGCTGGTCTCGGTCACCGAGCGGACGCGCGAGATCGGTATCCGCCTGGCGATGGGCGCACACGCTTCCGACGTGCTGACCCAGTTCCTGGTCGAGAGCACGGTGATCAGCCTCATCGGGGGGGCGATCGGCACCGGTCTGGGCTTTGCGGGAGCACGGTTGTTGGGCCACTTCGCCGGCTGGACCACCGTGGTGTCGCCGCCGACGGTGGCGGTCGCGTTGATCTTCTCGGCCAGCGTCGGGATCTTCTTCGGCTTCTACCCAGCGCGCAAGGCGTCCGCACTCAACCCGATCGATGCCCAGAT
>JAJDNH010000053.1 GCA_022340775.1 Acidobacteriota bacterium | reverse complement strand
GGAGTTGACCACAGCGAGTGAATCGCTCTCGGGGCACGGGTGGAGCACGTTCCCCTCGGGACAGCTCAGGCTGACCAGGTAAAGCTTCGGCACGTCGTGCACGGCGTACTGATGTACGCCGAGCCAGAACGGCCCGACCCGTCCCTTCTCCATCAGGCGGACGGTGGCGGTGGCAGGCGACTCGATGATCGAGACCACGCGCTCAGAGCCGGCGGGCACCCGCCCGTAGATGAAGACCTCCTCGCCGGAGAACCCGGCCGAGATATGCACACGACGCACCGCCACGTGCAGGCGCTCGCTCCCGTTCTGCGCGGCGACCGGAGCCGCGGCGACGAGCAGCACAATTACGGCGGCGGCGCGGGCGAACCTCATCAGTGTGCTCCGCCCGAGGTTGCGAACTGGATGAGGTACTCGGGCCGCGCCATCAGCTGGTACAGGAGCACCAGCATCACTCCGAGAACGATAACCGCCAGCAGGACGCGAATCTGCTCACCCTTCAGCCTGCGGCTGGCCAGCACCCCGAGTTGGGCTCCGATAGTGGAGCCGGCGAACAGCGCTACTGCCAACAGCACGTCCACGGTGTGGTTGGTCACCGACTGCTGCAGCGTGACATAGGCACAGGTCAGAACGATCTGGAACAGCCCGGTGCCGACGGCGACGCGGGTCGGGATCCCGATCATGTAGATCATGACCGGCATCAGGATGAAGCCGCCGCCGACGCCCAGGAAGGCTGCCAGAATGCCAACGACGAAGCCGGCTGCGATCGGCACGAAGATCGAGGTGCGAAGGCCCGACTTGGGGAATGAGATCTGGAGCGGCAGGCGGTCGAACAACCTGCTGAGCCGTCCAGGTCCGGGCTCGGCCGAAGGTGACCTGCCGCGTAGCGTGCGGACGCCCTCGATAAACATCGTGATGCCGGTAAACCCCAGCAGGAGCACGTAGAGCAGCTTGAGGAAGAAATCGAAGTTGCCCATCGTGCGGAGAAGATGGACGACCTGGACGCCGACGAACCCTCCCGGCCAGCTGCCGGCGACCATTGCCAACCCCATCCTGAAGTCAACGTTGCCGAGCCGCGCATGGGAGATCGCGCCCGAGCTCGCCCCGGCCGTAATCTGAGCGGCGTCGGTCGCCGCCGCGACCGCCGCCGGGATGCCGATCAGGATCAGCAGCGGGGTCATCAAGAAGCCGCCGCCGACTCCGAATATGCCGGAGAGGATCCCGACGACCCCCCCCATCCCGGACACCAGCAACGGATTGACCGACGTGCCGGCAACCGGAAAGTAGAGCTTGATACGGCGGAGCACACCACGCAGCCCCGGCCGGCCGCTCGGATGCTGCACGGCGCTGATCATGCCGGCCGTGACACTGCCGTGACACGGGGCGCAGGTGGCGTGGATGTTGGCCGGGTTGACCCGCGAACGAGGATCCGAAGGTGCCAGGACGCGGTGCGCACCGTGGCAGGAAACGCAGGTGGCCACGTCGTGGATGCCGTGGGTATAGGCGATGCCGTGGACCGAACGCTCGTAGCAGTCAATGACGGTCAGCGGCAACCGGCTGGCCCGGAGCACGTCCGGATCCTCGTGGCACTCCGCGCACGTGAAAACCACCTCCTCAGCCCCGGTCGGGGCTCGCATGCCAGTAGCCGGCGCGACCCCGTGCGCACCATGGCACGAGATACACGTCGGTGATACGGCGTCACCGGCAGCGAGACCGGCCGCGTGAGCACTCGCGGAGTAGTCCTCGAGCTCCTTCTGATGGCAGCTCCCGCAGGTACTCGCGATCTTCTTTCGTGACACCGGCGACTTGGGGTTGCCCGGCGGCAGGATGGTGTGGCTCCCGTGGCAGGTGAAGCAGCTGATGGGAGCGGCTTCACAGCCGAGGCGGTCGCGTGCCGCCACGTGAACGCCGCCGCCGCGCGACGGCGCCGACTTGCGGGAGGGCACCGGGATTCCGAGCGCGTAGCGCTCGGCCTCGTGGCAGCTGCTGCACACCCGGTCCACCTTGTGAGCACACGCGAAGGTAAGTGCCTCCTGCCCGCTCACCACGGGGTGGGAGCCGTGGCAGGCGGTGCACGTTACCTGATCCGCTTTCAGATGGCGCCGGTCATGATCCGAGGACAGGTAAGCGTGGGCCACGTTTGCGTGGCAACCGCCATCCACACAACGGACTGGCTCGCCACCCGGCCGGCCCGACCGGTGGCACGAGACGCATGGCATCCCCGCATGGCCGGCGGCCAACCGAGGTGCATTCGTAGCGCCAAGGCCGGTCGCCGCCAGCAAAACCGCCGCGAGCACCGTCCCGAACAGTCGCCGCGCCGCTGGGCCAGCCATGCGCCCCCCGTCCGCTACCCGGTCATCCGCTCATGGACCATGGCCAGCGTCCGGTACAGCATGTGCGCGAACTTGGAGTATGGGAAGGTGACGAACAACGTCAGCACCACACTCAGGTGGACGATGTAGATCGAGCACGCGACGGCTGCGGGGAAGAAGAAGCGTCCGACCTCGGCCAGGACACCGGTCGCGATCACGAGAAGCACCACTGTCAGAAAGAAGCGGTCGAACGCCGTCGAGGCGCCGGTCTTCTGTGGGTCGCCGAGACGGTTGATGAGAAGTATGACGCCTCCGACAACAAGCAGCACCGCCGAGATGTTGCCCAGAATCTTGAACGGGTGATCGAGAGGCAGCGGCAGCTGTGCCCCGAACCCATACAGGGCCACAACCAGCAGCCCCGAGGTCACCGCCGCGCCAACGAACCCCCACAGCAGGGCGAGGTGCCCCCACCGCCGCGGCCGGCCAGCCTCGCAGTTGGAGAACCGTCCGTGAGTGGAGATCTCACCGAAGACCGGAACCAGGCTGGCGAGGAAGCTACCCTTACGCGGCGGGCCCACGGACCCGAGCAGCGTCCAGAAGCGACGGCCGCTGACCCAGGCAGCCCAGAGAACGAATGCCGCAACCGGGAAGAAGACGCTGTAGATCAACCAGTGTGGCACCAGCTGGTCGTAGGCGTGGAAGCCAGGCGGCACGCCGAGGTGACCCGTCAGGCCGAGCAGCAGCACCCACAACAGCAGCGGCGCACCGAGTACGACCGGCCAGGTCGAGCGGACGTTGGCAACCAACCGCCCGAGGAACGCGGGTGCGGCCAGCCGCTCGATGACCATCGCCCTGACGACCTGCATGAGGTCGCCCGGCCGTACGTCACGGGGGCAACGGACCGTACAGTCGTTGCACTGGTGGCACAGCCACACGGCAGGATCCGTCGCCAGCTGGTCGCCCTGGCCCCACTGCGCGAGCAGAACCTGACGGCGCGGAAACGGCCGCCCTTCCGGCGCCAGCTCGCACACCGCGG
Organism: Acidobacteriota bacterium; assembly: GCA_022340775.1. Taxonomy (GTDB): domain Bacteria; phylum Acidobacteriota; class Thermoanaerobaculia; order Thermoanaerobaculales; family Sulfomarinibacteraceae; genus JAJDNH01. The sequence continues at coordinate 8,967 of JAJDNH010000053.1, read as the reverse complement.
AGCAGGTTGCACACTGATAGCAGCGGCTTGCCCTCTCTCCGCCGCGGCGCCTGAGCTCCCGCCGAAAATCTTCGGACGGCGCGATCAGAGGAACAGTAGCCATGGACACCTCCCGTCAGAATCCCTTGTACGGATTGGGGTCCATCTCCTCGATCTCGGCGGCGAACTCGTCGAGGATCGTGGGGACGCGGTCGAACTCGTTGTGCGCCAGCTCGACCAGCTTGATGCGCTCCGGCTCGAGGGCGAGCCGGTCGAGCGTCTCCTGAACGTTCTCGAGGCGCTTGCTCGCGAGCTCCGAGCCGCGTATGTAGTGACACTGAGCATCGTCGCCGTACTTGCAGCCGACGAGAATCACCCCGTCGACTCCCCGCGACAGGGAGTCGGCGATCCAGACGATGTTGACCGATCCCAGACACCGCACCGGCACGATGCGGATCCATGGGCTCCAGGTCCGCCCCAGCCGCGCCGCCGCATCGAGGGCGGGCAGCGCATCGTTCTCGCACATCAGAGCGACGATGCGCGGCTTCTCGTCCTCCTCCTCGGGGACCTCGATCGCCTTGATCATCGATGCCACCGCGTCTACCGAATAGTCCGGGAAGGAGATGATCCGCTCAGGGCAGGCACCCATGCAGATGCCGCAGCGGCGGCACCGCAGCACGTTGAGCTGGGGCGTCCCCTTCTCGTCCTCGTTGAGGGTTCCGAACGGGCACTCCTCCGTGCATCGCTTGCACTGCGTGCAGCGCTGAAGGAAGAAGTCGGGGGCGCCGAGGTCGCCGCTGCGCGGGTGAACCGCCTCACCGCGCCTTGCTGCCTCGATGCACTGGACCGCCTTCAGGGCCGCGCCCCAGGCGTCCTCTACAGCCTGCGCCGGGTCCATTGGTGCCCGCAATGCGCCGGCCGAGTAGATTCCGGTTCTGCGCGTCTCGTAGGGGAAGCAGATGTAGTGGGAGTCGGGAAAGCCGTACTGGAGGACGGGCAGATCGGGCCCCTGGCGGTAGCCGAGGTGGAGAATCTCGGTGCCCTCGTGGGCGGCCAGCCTTTCGGCCACCTTCCGCGCCTCCTCACGCTGGGTCTCGGACTCGCCGTGCTCGACCCGCTGCTGGGCGTCGTGGAGGGCTCGAATTGCCTCTCCGTCGGCCGAGTTCGGCACCATTCCAACCGCCAGGACGACCAGGTCAGCCTCGAGACGGGCATCGTCCCCGAGTAGGCTCTCGCGCAGGTGGACTGCCAGCCGTCCGTTGCCGTTACCGCCGACTCCGTCGACCTCGCCGCGCATCAGGAGCGTGCCCCCCTCTTCTTGTACCGCGAGGTAGAAGCGCTCCTGCTGACCGGGCATGCGGATGTCCCGGTAAACCACGCACGGCTCGACGTCCGGATAATCTCGCCGCAGGCGCGCCGCCTGGCGGAGTGTCGTCGCACAACACTCGCCCGAGCAGTACAGCAGGTGCTCCGCATCGCGCGATCCGGCGCACTGCACGAATGCCACTCGCTGCGGCGTCTCGCCGTTGGACGGCCGAGTCAGGCTGCCGGCCTCGAGCATCGCGTCGAGCTCGGCCGACGTGATGACGTCGGCTTGCTCGCCATACCCAAGGTGAGCCAGGCGGTGGGCATCGTACGGCCTGGCGCCGGTTGCCTGCACGATGGCGCCGGCCATGAACGTCTCATCACCGCCACCGGCCGCCACCTCGACCTTGAACTGGCCTGGCTGGCCGGAAATCCCGCGCAACACGGCCGAAGTCAGGACCCGGATCCTCGAGTTGCTGCGGACCTGCTCGATGAGGTTCGACACCGGGTTCTCGTGAAGCTGGTCGTACGGAGGACCGGCGGGAGCAAGCTCGCCGATGCCGGCCAGGTGACCGCCGAGCTCCGCTTCCTTCTCGAGCAGGACCACCGGCTTGCCGAGCCCAGCGGCCGCTGCGGCGGCCTCCAGTCCGGTCAGGCCGCCGCCCACCACGAGCACCGTGTCGGCAATCTCTTCTTCCTGCCGCACCGGAGGCTTGGACTTGAGGACGCGGGCCACGCCCATGCGAACCAGGTCCTCGGCCAGCATCTGCGTGTCCTCGTCGTTCGGTGGATGGCTCCACGTCACCTGCTCGCGCAGGCCGACCCGCTGCACCGGAGTCGCCGAATCGAAGCTGAAGGCTTTGCACTTGACCCGTTGCGAGCATGCGGCAATCACGAGCCCGTCGGCCTCTCCGGAGGACAGGGACTCACGCACCAGGGCGATCCCCTCCTCGGCGCACAGGCAGGGGTGGGTGTGGCACAGGGCACCACCACTGTCCTCGGCGGCCGATGCCACGGCCTCGAGATCGAGAGCGTCACCGATCCCGCACCCCGAGCACAGGAAAACTCCGACGTGTTCCATCACGCCCCCCTTTCCGCTGCGGCCAGCGCGCGGGCAGCGCTTCCAGTCGCATCTCGGACCGCCGCTGCGACGTCGGTCGGGCGGCGTGCGACACCGGCGACGACGAGCCCACGATCAAAATCGTCGAGCGCGAAGCCGTCCTCGTCTCGAGCGATCCCGAACGGGCTCTCGCCGTTGCCCGTGGGCACCATGCCGGTGGCGAGCACCACCAGGTCGGCCTGTTCGTGGAGCTTCCTGCCGGCCTCCACATCCTCGACGGTGAGCACGAGCCCACCGTCGCCGGCCTCGACCTTGCCGACCTTTCCCTTGACCAGCCGCACCCCGTCCATATCGCCGATGCGTGTCAGAACGTCCTCGTTGCGGCCCGGAGTCCTCCGATCGATGTAGAAGATCGACACCTCGGTGTCCGGGTGCTGGTCCTTGACGTACTGCGCGTGCTTCAGGGACGCAAGGCAGCAGATGCCGGAGCAGTACGGAAGGTGGTTGACGTCGCGCGAGCCGGCGCACTGAACGAATGCAACGCGGCGCGGCGGCTGGCCGGTCGAGGGGCACAGGATCTGGCCCGCCGTGGGGCCCGAGGGGGACGCCAACCGCTCCATCTGGACGTTCGAGATGACGTCCGGAAGCACGCCGCCCCCAAGCTCGGACAGCTTCTCGAGCGGGTACGGTTGCCAGCCGGTGGCCAGGACCACCGAGCCGACCTGGAGCTCCTCGGTGGTCACGGTCGCGTCGAGATGGATCGCGTCGTAGGCACACGACTGGACGCAGGCTTCACAGCCGTCTGCGCACGCCGCGCGCTCGATCACGAACCGCTGCGGCCATGCCTGAGGATGCGACAGGCGGATCGCCGGTGATGAGCTCATCCCGTGGTTGAACTCGTCGACCACCGACACCGGGCACACCTTGGAGCACTCGCCACAGCCGGTGCACGCCTCGGTGACGTAGGCGGGAGCACGCTCTAAGGTGACGCGCCAGCCGCCGTCCACCTGCTCGGCGGCGCTGACCCGGGTCTCGGTCAGGACGCGCACGCGCGGGTTGCGCTCCAAGCGCTGAACGTTGATCTCGAGGCCGCACGACGGCGGGCACATCTTGGGAAAGTAGTGGTAGAAGCCGGCGACGCGGCCGCCGACGTACGGCTGGCGCTCGACCAGCACCACGCTGGCGCCGGTCTCCGCGGCCTCCAGGGCTGCGGTGATGCCGCTGACTCCAGCACCCACGACGAGCACCGGCAGAGAATCCTGGTCGTTCATGTCCGCCTCCGCGGAGAAGGACGGTGCGATCGCACCGTGAGTGTGGGCTCGCCGAACAGCGCGAACCGCAGCCAACGAAACGCCAGCTGCAGCAGCTCGAGGTCGTCGTTCTCGAGCTTGCCGACGAGCTCCTGGTCGAGAATGAAGCGATCGAGGAACGAGGACTCGAAGACGAAGGAGCGGAACCGGTCGAGATCGTAGCAGGCGGTGAAGAACATCTCCGTCCGTCCCTCGTCGAGCCGTCGCCCGCCGATGAACCATGGGTGGCCGACAAGCGCGCGGAAGCCGCTTTCGAGCTCCTCGCGTTCGAGCACTCCCTGGTCGCGACGCCACTGCTCGACGGTCCAAGCGCCAGCGCCGCGGCGGCCCTCGCAAAAGTCATCTTCGAAGAGAAAGAACTGAGGGCGAGGGTCCTCCCCCGCACGCGCGGGCGGCAACGCCATTCCGACGGGGTACATCCGGCATGCCCAAGGCCGGTCGTCGTACACCGTGCACCCGCCAGGGCCCACAAAGGGGCACGGTCTGCCTTCCGCCTCCGACATCTTGAGAGCGACCACCGGAAGCTGCAGATCCTTGGTCTCGAGTCGGACGGTGTGGGCGGTGAGAAAGTCGCTGGTGGCCATCCCCAGACGCCTCGACAGTCCCAGAACGTCGAGCGGCGTCAGGATGATGTTGACGTCGGCACAGCATGTATTGAAGCAGGCCCGGTCCGGCCCGCAGGCAAAGCAGAAGCTGTCGCCGACCTCCAGCGTGGGTCGTTCCTTCAGTACCGAGGGCACCTCGACCGTGGTACCGCTCATGAGGCTCCTCCGTTCGGCTCGCCGAGGCAGCCGCCGGGTCCGGGAGAAGCGGCAACTGTCACCTCGGCATCGAGGATCCGGTCCTTGAACGCCATCGGCGACCATACCGGCAGCGGCGACGAGGCGCCGGTCGACGGGTCGAGCCGGTGACGGTAGGCCGACCGGACTCCGAAGCGCTCCCTCATCCACTCCCAGGAGCGCCGGTAGTAGGCGCATTCGTCGTTGAAGCACGCGAGCTGAAAGCCGCATCCCCAACCGGCGGCTTCCGGCAGCTCGAACGGCTGCATGAGTGCGCCGCAATGTGGGCAGACGATCTCCGGCATTTCACCCCTCCCCGGCTCGATGAGAATATGGGACCGGCCCCGGCGCGGATGCGCCGGGGCCGGTCCCGTGAATGTCAGTTGCCCGCGGCCTGCGTGGCCGACCTGAAGAGGTGAAGAATCGGCCGCTTGGTCATCTCCCAGGCCTCGGTCGTCGGATCGAGCCTGCAGTTGACGAAGCAGTGCCAGTTCTCCTCGTCCATCTTCGGGTAGTCAGCGCGGAAGTAGTACCCGGGCCACCGGGTCTCCTCACGGAACAGGACCGTCCGCACGTGGGCCTCGGCCTGGTACATGCGGTGGACGTTCTCCCAGCACCTCATCAGCTCGTGCAGATCCTCGGCACCGAGCTTCTCGGCGTCTTCCTTCAGGAAGGCGAGCAGCTCGAGCCCCTTGTCCAGCATCGGCTTGGAGGTTGTGAACTGTGCGGTCACTCCGCCCGCGTACTCGTCCATGATCTTCTGCAAGCGCAGCATGAACATCTTGGGACGGATGTAGGCCGGGTTCACGTCTTTCTGGGTGGTTGCGGCCGACTGCTCGGCGAACAGTGCCAGCGGCCTGTAGGTCTCCGCCTTGAGGGACTCCACGTTCTCGTCCGAGATCGCCAGGAGCGCCGGGCTCTCCTTGACGATGTAGCGGATCGCAGCCTTGCCCGCGATGCGGCCCTCGGCGTGCGAGCCAGACGAGAACTTGTGCGACGAGGCGCCCGAAGCATCACCGGCGCAGAACAGGCCCTTGACCGTGGACATGCCCTCGTAGCCCCAGAAGTACTCCGGAGGTGCCAGATCCTCGGGTCCGCTGACCCAGGCGCCGGACGCGCCCGAGTGGGAGCCGATGAAGTACGGCTCGGCGGCGGCGATCTCCGACGACTTTTCCTCGGGGGCGGTGTTGGTCCCGGCCCACAGGATCGCCTGCGAGATCGTCATGTCGAGGAAGTCCTCCCATGCCTCGGACTCGAGCTCCTTCATCTTCTTCTTGTAGGTCTTCTCGTCGGGCGCGGCCTCCGCCAGCTTCTTGATGGCCTCTTCGGTGCGCATGTAGATCGGGCCCTTGCCCTCCATGACATCGAGCATCATCAGGTAGTTGCGGAGGTTGGCCGGGACCGGCTTGACGTGGCCGTAGGGCACCCAGTTGTCGAGCTCGGGCCGCCGCTCCTGCATGTACTCACCGCCGAGTGCGCTGGTCGCACGCGACTTGAAGAGCAGGAACCAGGCGCCGACGGGACCGTAGGCGTCCTTGAAGCGCACGGGGATGAAGCGGACCTCCTGGCAGGTCATCTCGGCGCCGGCCTTGAGCGTGAAGTACGCGGAGGCGCCGGCATTCCACGGCGGATACCACGCGCGGCCCTGGCCCTCGCCGGAGGACCTCGGCTTGAACACGTGCACCGCACCACCCATCGCCACCAGGGTTGCCTTCGACTTGAAGACGTAGAACGTGTTCTCGCGTACCGAGAAGCCGTAGGCGCCGGCGCAGCGGTCACCGTCCATCAGCGGCCCGGTGATGAACACGCGTTCATAGATGTTCTCGGGGCCGATCGCGTTCTTCGCCGCCTCGGCAACCACGACCTTGTACGACTCGCCGTTGATCATCAGCTGCCAGCGGCCCTCATGAACGTAGCCGCCGTTCTCGTCCTTCCAGATCGGGAGACCCCACTTCTCGAACAGGTGAACGCTCGAGTCGACGTGGCGTGCAATGTTGGCAACCAGGTCCTCGCGAGTCACGCCCATGAGGTCGTTGCGAACGTAGTCCACGTAGTCCTCGATCGTATTCTGGCCGTCTTTGAGGCCCACATACTGGTTGATCGCGGACAGCCCCATTGCGACCGCGCCCGAGCGGTCTACTGCTGCCTTGTCGACCATGGTGACCTTGAGGCCGTTCTGCTTCGCCCAGTGAGCGGCCTCGACCGCGGCGCCACACGCCGCCATGCCGCCTCCGAGGATCAGCAGGTCAGTTTCTACGACGGTTGTCTTGAAGTCTTGCATGTTCCCCTCCTTCCTAGCGCTTCATCCACACGGCATTGAGGCCGAGGGAGTCCGGCTCGGTGAAGAGCGTGGGGCCGTCGAGGTCGGGCGCGCCGGCAAAGCCGCCGGCCGGCTGGGCCTGCCCTTCGGGCGTAGTGCGGATGGGGAACTTGAAGCGCTTGATCTGGCCGTTGCGGAACTTGACGGTCCACATGATGGCATCGGTCGAGCGCATGGGGACAACCGACGCTCCCATCGGAACGAAGTCCGCGTAGCCGCGTACGTCGATGGCTTGCGTCGGGCAGATCTTGACGCAGTTGTAGCACTCCCAGCACATCTCGGGCTCCCGGTTGTAGGCCTTCATGGCGTCCTTGTCGAGGACCATGAGGTCGTTCGGGCAGATGTGCTGGCAGGCCGTCTTGTCAAGCGCCTTGCAGCCGTCGCACTTCTCTGGATTGACAAAACTTGGCATGCACACCTCCTGTTGTCCGGCTTGCCGCCGGTCCGGCTCACGTGCTCACTGGCCGAGCCCTCTCGCCCTGGTGAGCTCAATCCCTGTATGTCACCTCTGGACCCCCTGCAGCATCACCTCCCCAAGTCGAGAGCTCCCGAGATGGGGGCTCCTCTCAGCACTGGGCCTGGTAGAGCAAATATTGTGCCGTATTTCACAATATATGCTATGTCGTTGACCTGCCTCTTATTAGGTCTGGAGTACCTGAATCGGTATCGGTTGGCTGGAAGGCGCCCGGTTACCGGCAGGAACTTGGCCCCCCCGGTCAGAGCATGGAAATGTCTTTATTTTCAAGATATTCGCTTGAATTGCGATCGTCTGTTACGCAAGCGTAACCGTCACCGAGAGGTAACGGCGCGCCGGTTGACGCACGTCACGAGCTGGGCCACACGGCTCGGCCCCAGGCATCATGTCAGCGTTGGAACAGCGAGCCGGAACGGCTATCGGGTCTGCCCGGATGCCAGCCAGTCGGCGTCGACCTGGGACACCTCGGGAAGGGCCGCACAGGTGTCGAGCACCTCCCGTACGAGCGAATCGCCGGCAAGCAGCCCGGAGAGGCGGACCGTACCGGACGAGGCCTTGACGGTGATCTTGCCTGCCGCAGCGGCAATCCGCGGGTTCAGGTAGAGCTTGGCATGCACGTGGGACGACAGGAAGAGATCATCGAGCTCGCGTTGGAACGCCTCGGACGAGCGAAACTCCGGCCGTTCGACGATGCCGGCGAGCACATGGCACACCCCCTCGATCGTCATCTTCTCGAGGTTGACGGTGAGGTCGTAGAGGACCGGATCCCCCCACTCGATGCCGTACAGAAAACGCGTCCAGGAGCGCCGCTCCTCGTCCCGCTTTTGGATGTACGCGTCGGCCTCACCCTCGCTGAAGCCGTGCTCCTCGACCGCCATCCTGATGCGCTGCGACATCGGCGCCACGATCCGTACTCGCACCACGTGCCCCACCCCCTGCAGGAGCAGGTGTCCGGCATGACCGTGGTACACCGTGTTCCCGTCACGCACGAGATGGCACAGCGTCGCCCGCGCCACCTCCAGGTAGATCTGCCGGTCGATCCGGAACCGGTCCCAGAACCTCGGGCCGCTGTCGAGGCCGCGGAGGAGGTTCTCTTCCTTCACTCCGTAGATCGAGGCAGCCTCCGCTACCAGCTCCTCACGGCTGAGGACCTTGTAGCCGAGATTCCTACCGAGGCAGTCGGCGAGCCGCCGGCCGCCGCTCAACGTTCCCCGCGAGACGGTGATGATGGCCATCGAACCTCCCTCCGGTCCCCGTTCTCCGCCCGGGCCCCGGTTCAACGCAGCAAGCGGCGTGCCACTGGGCCCACGACCGACGAGCGCCGCGGCTGCGGCCGATCGGTGAGCGTGCCGACGAGCGGCAGCCGCGTGGGATGCACCTGTAAGAGTATCAGGCTTTCGCTCGGCCGGGGACACCCGTCCCCTCAGGTACGGGCGAGGCCGCAGCGGGGATTACTCGATCCGCCACACGGTATCGAGGACGGTTCCATCGATCCACTTGACCACTGCTACCGGGTGGTTGGTGCGATGCACCTTCTGCGGAACCCCGCACAGACGGTCCAGCTCGGCCTTGAGGTCGTGAATGTCGCGCAGGGGCAGGTCCGAGCCGGACACGGCATCCAACAGGTCCCGGCGCCGCGGGTTGACCGCGATGCCGCGCTCCGTGACGACGACGTCGATCATCTCGCCCGGACCGCACAGCGTCGTCACACCGTCGACGATGACCGGAATGCGGTCGCG
>JAJDNH010000042.1 GCA_022340775.1 Acidobacteriota bacterium | reverse complement strand
CGCTCCGCCAAGCAGTCCTCCGCTTTGCCAGGGATCCGATAGCAGCGATCCCCCAGGCGACCCAGGCGAGCGCTCCGAGGACCGGTTCCCCGGCGAGCCAGGCGAGGGCGCCGAAGACGCCGGCGGCAACGGCACGGCGTCGGATCCCGGACAGCTCCCTGGGAAGGCGGACCGCCGTCGCCATCAACCACGGAGCCCATGCAAGGGTCGCAAAGGCGTTCGTGAAGGCCAGCTGAGAGAACGCCAGTCCTCCTCCGGCGAGCACGGCGCTGCCGGCCAGGGCGCTACTCTTGGGATGCCCCAGGCGGCGCAGCAGGAGCCAGCCGCCTGCCGCTAGCAGAAGATGGTGAAGGAGGTAGAACAACGTAAGGGCAGTGGCTGGTGGCAGCAGCAGGTAGAGGAAGTTCAGCGGATAAAGTGGCATCGCGTTGGGGTCGGCGAGAAACGGGCTACCGGCGAGGACCTGCGGATCGGTGAGAGGAAGATGCCCGTGCAGCACGCCGCTCCGCCACAGCAGTCGCCAACCGAGGTGGTGCGAGAGGTTGTCACGGAAGCAGAAGACACCGTGGCCGAAGAGCCCCGGCAGATAGAGACCGACCAGGACCACGACCGCGAAGCTGGTGGTCAAGGTCACGTTGAGTCGCCGCGGGTCGAGGGGATGGCGACGCATCTCGGGTGGGTCGAGGATAGCACCGGTAGGAGGAGATGCTCGGTGCACACTGGAACGCATGCTGCTTCTGGTCCGGGGCGTCATGACGGCAAGAGGGTTCAAGCTGATCGAGTTGCTGATGGTGGTCGCGACCATCGGGCATCTCGCAGCAGCGGCGGCTGTCGCCGTCACCGGCGCCGCACAGCGTTCCCGGCAGTCACGCACCCTGGGCGAGATGCGGACTGTCGGCCTGGCCCTGCAGAGATACCATGGGGACGGCCTGCCATTCCCACCGTACACCGGGGGACGGATACATGGCTTCGCGGACGACATCGTGCTCGTGGGGGGCGGTACTTCCGGTGGCCGGAAGGTGCTCAGGTGTGACGCTATAGGAGAACGCACTGGGCCACGAGTGACGCAGGGCGTCACTCTACCCCCCGCAAGCCCGGATATCAATTGGAATGCATCTTGCAAGTAGAGGCCTAGGATTGAAAGGAGGCGCGAATGAGGAGAGAACGAGGATTCACGTTGATCGAGTTGCTGATCGTGGTGGCGATTATCGGTATCATCGCCGCGATCGCGATCCCCAACCTGCTGAACGCCATTAACCGTGGCCGCCAGAAGAGGTCGATGGCCGACATGCGCACCATCGGCACCGCCCTGGGCCTGTACCAGGTGGACTGGAGCCAGTTCCCTGCGGCCATCACCGGGGCGGCGTACTGCACGACGTACCTGACGCCGACGTACATCCAGAAGCTTCCGAATACGGACGGGTGGAACCACAACTTCTACATCAACTCGGACGCCAACGGCACGGGCTACACGATCGCCTCGATGGGCAAGGACGGAGGCGTGGCGCCGGTTATGATCGGCACCGGCGGCAAGACCACCGACTTCAACGCCGACATCATCTTCATCAACGGTCAGTTCCTCCAGTGGCCGGAGGGCCTGCAAACCGACTGATTTTCGGCCCAACAATGTCCAACGAGGGGCGCACCTGCGCCCCTCTTTTCTTGCCCGCCTGCCTCCTGGAGTCAGCGGGCGCTTTGTTATGCTCGGGCGGTGCTCGCATCGGTCCTGCTGGCCCTCTCGGCGGTCGTCCTCGCGTGGTTTCCCCCCGAAACCGTGCCGTGGGCCGGCACCGTGATCGCGCTCGTTGCTCTGGGCCTGATTCCGGGCGGGTGGGCAAGAACCTCGCGGGAGGGCATGACGCGCGCGGTGGCGTTCTGTGCGCCGCTCGGCGGCTGGCTGATCCTCGGTCTGCTCACCGGTTGGGACCGTGCGCAAGGGTGCCGGGAGGCGGGTCTGTTAGTGGCCGTCGTCGGCCTCGTGTGGCTTGCCTCCCGGTGGCGACCAGAGGGTCGCGGCCTTGCGCTCTTCGTCGCGGGGGTTTCCTTGCTCACGGTGTGGGCCGCGTGGCAGGTCGGCCGCGGCTTCGAGGCCGACCTCGGATCCGTCGGGATGCTCCCCGAGGCTCTTCGCTCCGCGGCCCGGCAGCGGTTCCTGGTCGGCAGGGCGTTCGCCTCGCAGACCCAGCCGGGGCACCTGGCAGTGCTTCTCGCAACGGTCGTGCCGATTGCCGTCTCGCGTCTGACGAGGCGCGGACGCCGTTGGCCGTGGGCCCTCGCTCTCTTGCTATGCGGGGTGGGGATCGCGCTGAGCCGGTCGCTGCTTGGCGCCGGCCTGGCCGTGGCGGGAGCGGTGGTCGTCAGCCGGGGGGCGCGGCGGCGCGAGGTGTGGCTCGCGGTCGGGGCGATGGCGGCCGTGCTCGTGCTTCTGGTGGTTCTCCGGAGTGACCTCATCCTTCACCTGGAGCCGGTGCGCCTGCGGATCGAGAACTGGCACAGCGCCCTGTGGGTGTGGCGGAGTGCGCCGGTGGTCGGCGTCGGCCTCGGAGGCTTCGGCCAGGCCGCCCTGGCCGCTCCGTTCGCAGCCGGCAACCATCCCCAGCACGCGCATGCGCTGCCCATGGAGTGGGCCGCTGAGCTGGGTCTGCCCGGCATCTTCCTCGCCGGCGCCTTCTACCTGTGGCTGTTCAGGCTGGCCCGCCGGCTGGGACCTGTCGACCGCGGGCTGGCGGTCGCCGTGTTGATCGTGCCTCTGCACAGCCTGCTCGATTTCTCGATCTACATGGCCGGCGTGGCGCTGCCCTGGGCGGTCCTGCTGGGGTGGTCCGTCGCCGTATGCAAGCCTGACCGCGTCGAAGCGCCCTGCCCGAGCCGGCTGCGACCGGTGGCAGTGACCGTCGGTGCGGCGTTCCTGGCTCTTCTCATCCTCAATGCGACCGGTGCAACCCTGGAGCACGCTGCTGAGGCCGTACCTGCACCCGATGCGGTCCTGCTGGCCGCCAAAGCGAGGCGAGTTGCCCCGTGGCGGTTGGAGATCATGCACGTTCTGGCCGGCGTGATCGTCAAAGGGGGGCCGGCGGCTCCGATGGCCGCAGAGGAGCTTGCAAGCACGAGCTGGTGGAGGCCGAGATCGCCGGCCACGGCGCTGGCGTTGGCCGTTGGCGATGCCGGCCGAGGGAATGTCCCGGGTGCAGCCCGCGAGGCGTGGGCCGCGGCGCGGTACGCCCCCCCGGCCTCCGAGCTTCGACGGGCCGCGAGTGGGCTGCTCGGGAGCATGAGGGCGCAGCGGTGAGCCGACGGACCCTGCTGCTGGCAACGACGGCGGGTCTGGCCGGGGCGATCGTGGCGATGGCAGTGCTCGGAGGCGCGTTCTATCCGCGCCCGGCGGTTGCGGTCGGAGCTGCAGTGGCGGCCCTGCTCGGGCTGGCATACCTGGTTCGGATGCCGCGGCCCGATCTCCTGGAGGCGGCCTTGGGGGCCTGCGTCGCCTGGAGCGTGGTGGCGGCCGCGGTCGAACACTCGGCTCCGCTCGCTGCGAAGGAGACAATCACTGGCTGGCTGGTGGCGTTGGCCCTGTTTGTGGTGGCGCGCCGGGCCACTCAGGACGAACGTCGTGTGGTGCAGGGGCTCCTGGCCGGCGGTGCCGTGGTGGTGGCGCTGGGAGTGGTTGCCGAGGCAGCAGCTTTCCGCTCTCCCCGTGCTGGCGGCCTGTTCGAGAACCCCAACCTGGCGGCCGCGCTGCTGGCACCGATGGTGCCGTTGACCTGGGGCGGGAAGCAGACCGTTCAGCGATGGGTCGTGCCGGGCGTGCTGGTGGTGGCGATTGTGCTCACCTCCTCGCGGGCCGCGCTCCTGGCGCTGGTGGCCGCGGCGGTAGTGGCGGTACCTAAGCGTTGGCAGCGCTGGGCGGCAGGCGCCGCCGGTCTCGTGGGTGTGGCGGCTGCAATGTGGTGGCGGCTCGCGCAACATCCCGACTCCCTGGCCTGGTTCCGGTTCCGCATCTGGGGAGCGGTGACACGTCTGGTGATGGCATCGCCGATCGTCGGCGTGGGTCCGGGGGGACTCGCCGACGCCGCCGGCGTAGTCCGGCTGCCGACCCGCTCGCTGTGCGCGCTGCACGGGTATCGGATTCTCTACGCCGAGTCGAGCGTTCTCGGTTGGGCGGTTCAGACCGGAGTCGTCGGCCTGATTCTCGCGGCGGCCGCGCTCTGGGTCTGGGGACATCGAGCGAGCTCCAGCGGAGGTCTTTCCGCACCGTCGAGCCGGGCGATGGTCGTCGCCATGCTCGTCGTGCTGCTCCTTCACGATCTCCTGCAGATCAACGTCGTGCTCTGGTGGTGGGCGCTTGTGTTGGGGGGCACGGTGCCGCTCGGCATGCGACGGCGCCGCCCGGTGAGGTCGCCACGGCGTGTCGAGCAGGGACTGGCTGCCGTCGTGATCGCCGGCGTGGTGCTGTGGGGCATGGTGCAGCCGGGGCTCGCCCGGAACGTGGGCGTCGATGGCACGAGTCCACGAGCCGTGGATCGTGCGCTCATGATGGAGCCGTGGCTCGATCGGCCGGCTCTCGCTCGCGCGGACGACCTGCTCCGACAGGGACTGCGGTGGAGCTGGGAGGTGGCCGGCGAGGCCCAGGAGCGGGCGGAGGCAGCGCTCGCCGTTCACGCCGGGTCAGCTGTGTGCTGGGCCACCGTGGGCCGGGTCAACGCGCGCATCGTGACCGATCTCGGAGGTTGGCCGAGCGCGGTGGCCCGGGCCCGAGAGGCGTTCGCTCGGGCATCCTCGCTGGAGCCCGAGTTGCCCTGGTACTGGCTTGACTGGGCGCGGCTGGAGAGGGCTCTGGGCCGGACCGGGCGCGCCCGCGAGCTCGTCACCCGCGCCACCCAGGCCGAGCCGAGGTGCGTGCCGGCGTGGCTGCTGCTGGCCCGAGTCGAGCTCGATGGCGGTCGCCCGGCGGCGGCGCGGGCCGCCTACGCCCAGGCCGCCGAGGCGCGCCAGTGCGGGCGGGGCAGGCTGCTGTCGGACTATGAACGCGCCCTCCTCGAAGCTCCCTCCTGGCAGTGGCGCTCGCTGGAGGCCAGCCTCAGATGAAGCGCCTCGGCGTGTGGTGGGTACCGCTGCTGCTCATTCTGCTACCGCTTTCTGGCAAGGTTCCGCTGGCGCACGATCTCGAGGACTTCTTCCTGCCGGTGAGGGCCCACACGGCCCGCCGGCTGGCCGCTGGTGACCTGCCGTGGCTCAACCAGGACGACGGCTGTGGTGAGGCGTGGTTCGCGAACCCGGAGACCGGCGTCTTGTACCCGCCGCAGCTGGCCTACCTGGTTGTGGGACCGGAGTGGGGCATCAGCTTCGAGGTTGCCTTTCATCTCGCGCTCTTGGCACTGGGGATCGGTCTGCTCGCGAGGCGGCTGGGCACGGAATGGAGAGGAAGGTGGTTCGCCGAGGCAGCGGCGTGGACGGCCGGCCCGGTGCTGGCAACCATCGGCGTCGTCAACAACCTCGACACCCTGGCGTGGCTGCCGTGGATCGTGCTCGGAGCGCGTCGCGACGATCGTTGGGCAGTGCCTGCTTCCGCCGCGGCGACGGCGATGGCCTGGCTCGGAGGGGAGCCTCAGCTGTGGGCGATCGGCGTTGGCCTGGCGGTGCTGGTTGCCGTCAGGCGGCGGCGAGCGGTTGCCGGTGTGGTTCTGGGCGGACTCATCGTGGCGGTTCAGATGGTGCCGTTCGCGTACTGGATCGCGGAGGGGGATCGAGGCAGTGGCGCAGCGTCCGCGTATCTTGCGGGCGCCCTGTCCCCGGCTGGCTGGCTCCGCCTCCTGGTACCCGGAACGCCTGCGTCTGGAACCGGTTTTCCTTTCTTGGCGAGCCTTTTTGTCGGTGCTCCGGTTCTGCTTTGCATCGCCCTGGGGCTCGGCAGGCGCCGAAGGATGTTGGTTCCGATCGCTGTGCTCGCCGTCCTCGCGACCCTGCCGGCGATCGGGTTGAGTGGGGCGTACCTGTTTCTGACCCGAGAGCTCGTCCGCTATCCGTCGCGCCTCGCCGGTCTAGCGGTGGTTTGCGCGCTGCCATTCGCTGGCCCTGGAGCGGAGGCCTGGCTGTCCGGCCGAGGGCGCGCCGGAGCTGTCGTGCTGGGCCTGTTGACGCTGCCGTTGGTTTCTTTGGCGGATGCACCGCTGGCTGCGGCGGCTGCGGCTGCGGCCGCGATCGTCCTCTGTCTGGCCGCGGCCTGGCCCGCGCGAGCCTGGCTCCGAGAGATCGCGCTGGTTGCTGGCCTCGCCTCCTGTGCCGTCGGCGGATGGTCGCTGCTGGGGCTGAGAGCGCCCGACCGGTCCCAACCTCCCTGGCCGGAGGCGGCCGGCAGCAGGCGTCTGTACTCGCCGCCGCCGCCTCTCACCAGCCGGGTCGTGACCTCTCCCAACGTCGGCGAGCGGCGGCTGTGGCCGGTGGGCTATCTCAACCTGTCCGACGGCCTGAGCCTGGCGCGAACGTATGCTCCGGTGGCGAATGCGGTTCTCGAGCGCCACGTTGCTGCGGCCGATGCCGGACCGACCGGCCGCTGGTGGCTGGACACCCTGGCTGCTTCTTGGGTGCTGCTGCCTCATCCAGCCGGGATCGCTAACATGGAGCCGGTCGGCCGCCGCGGTGGCCTGTGGCTCCATGACAACCGCACAGCGTGGCCTGAGGTCGTGGTCGCGCAGGGCCCGGCGGTCGTCGGGCGGCAGTGGCGTCCGGCGGGCGGCCAGGTGACCTTGGTCAATGCCGGAAATGGCCTCCAGGTCAACCTCCAGACGGCACGACCGGCCTGGCTGATCGTATCGATGGCGCCGGTCGCCGGCTGGCGGTGGCAGCTGGACGGCCGCCCTGTCGATCTGCGTAGGGGGCCGGGAATCCTGCAGCAGGTCAGATGTCCGGCCGGGGCCCACCGTCTGGATGGAACCTACCTGCCGCCTCACGTCGGCTCAGCGGCTGTGTGCAGCGTGTTCGCTGTCCTCGTTCTGCTCGGCCTCATCGCGTCGGCCATCGCGGGTCGAGGCGGGCGAGCCTGGCGAGGTCGAGGATCGGAGGAATGAGATGGCGTCAGTGATGGTGGTGCTCTTCTTCCTGTCCGGCGTGTCCTCGTTAATCGGCGAGGTCGTCTGGATGAGGATGCTCGGGCTGGTGCTCGGCAACACGGTGTGGGCGGCGTCGGCCGTGGTCGCGGTGTGGATGGGAGGGATGGCCGTAGGTGCCCACCTCGGCGGGCGTCTGGCGCCTCGCACGCGACGGCAGCTGCGCTGGTACGGCCTCGCCGAGGCCACCATCGGTGCTTTCTTTGGCCTCTCAACCACCCTCCTTCCTGTTCTGCTGCGGGCCGGAGCCCACCTCGGTCCGGACCTCGGTCGACACCTGGTTCTCGGCGTTGCGGCGCGATTCTCACTGGCCGCCCTGGTGTTGGGTGTACCGACCATCCTGATGGGCTTGACGTTGCCATTGCTGGTGGAACGGCTGCGTGGAAGCGGGCTGGCCGCCCGTGTCAGCACGCTGTACGGCATCAACACCTTGGGGGCGGTGGGGGGAGTCCTCGCGGCTGCCTATCTGCTGATGCCGCGGCTCGGCGAGTCGGGCTCGCTGTCCACCGCGGCCCTCCTGTGCGCGCTGGTAGCGATCGTTGCGGTCGCCCTCGAGGGGCATGTAGCTGCCGCCCAGCCTCTGCCGAGCGAGGCACCACGGGGTGACGAGCCACGACGCGGTACGTACCTGACGCTGGTTGCCGCCATCGGCTTCTCAGCACTTGCGGCGGAGCTGGTGTGGGTCAGAGTTCTGGTCCTGCACCTGGGCTCGCGCGTGTACGCCTTTGCAGTGCTGCTCGGGGTGTACTTGCTGGGCATAGCTATCGGCAGCTTCGCCGTCCGTGCACTGGCGACCCGTATCGTGCACCCCAGGCGGGTGCTCGCCGCCGTGCAGGTGGGTGTCGCGGCCTGCCTCGTGGGTCAGCTGGTCGCGCTCGGCCACAGCGGCGGGCTGATGGCCTGGATCACCCGTGTGATGCACCCAGCCGCCACCTTCGCCGCCTTCCAGGTCGTGACGTTCACCTCGGTGCTGGTGCTTTTTCTGCCGGTGACGCTGCTGTTCGGGGCGTCGTTCCCGCTCGCCGTAGCGGCGGATCCCGCTTCCCGGCCGGCGGGTGAGCACGTAGGGGTGGTCGCGGCCGCGGACACCGTAGGCGGCATTTTCGGTGCCGTGACGGCACCCTTCGTGCTGGTACCCTTGATCGGAAGCCAGTGGGTGCTCCTGCTGTTGGCTGCCATCCACCTCACGGTCTCGCTCGCTCTTGACGGGCGCTGGCGTCGGCGCGTCACATGGTGGGCCGTTGTAGCGGCGATCGTCGTCGTCGGAGTGGCTGTGCCGCCGGACTGGGTGATTCGACGTGCGGGCGCCGGGGAGAAGGGCGAGCTGGTCGAGGTAAAGGAAAGCCTCGCCTCGACCGTGCTGGTCAAGCGCCACTCCGACGCCCGCGGGTACTGGCTCTCTCTCGAGCTCAACGGCGTCAACGTTGCCGGCAGCTCCCCCGAGCTGCTGGTGGTGCAGCAGCTGCAAGGGTTGCTGCCCCTGCTCCAGGTGCAGGCGCCGAAGCGGGTGCTGCACGTAGGTTTTGGGTCGGGAGGGACCTGCTGGGCGGTGTCGTGTCAACCGGTGGAGAGAATCGATGTCGTCGAAATCTCACCCGAAGTGCTCGCCGCTGCCGATCGCTACTTCGCGGGCATCAACCACCACGTGCTGGCGGACCCGCGCGTGCACGTGATTATCAACGACGGCCGCAACTACCTCCTGGCGACCGACACCAAGTACGACGCCATCCTGTCCGACTCGATTCACCCCGTCTATGCGGGGAACGGCAGCCTGTATACGCTCGAGTATTTTCGCCTCTGCCGGCGGCATCTCAACCCCGGGGGCGTTGTCTCGATGTGGCTGCCGCTTTACTCACTGGACAACGACAGCTTTCTTCGGATCCTGTCGGCCTTCCATGAGGTCTTTCCACATACCGTGATCTGGCACGACTCGACCACCGCCAACGAGTTCACGGTCGTCACCGGGAAGGTGGAACGCGGCCCCATCCGCTTGCGTTGGTCGGCGCTGTCCGATCCTCGGCTTCAGGAGTCTCTGCGAATCGCCCGGATTCATGGACCCGCCGACCTGGCCATGGATCTCCTGGTCGGCCCGCAGCGCATGGCGTTCCTGGTCGCGGACGTGCCGCCGCACATCGACGATCTGCCATACGTGGAGTACACCGCAGGCAGGGTGTTCGGTCGGGAGCGCACCTGGCTCGCCAACCTCCGCCTGCTGGTCGGTCTGAGGTCGATGGCGCCGCACTTCGCCGACCTGCCGGTACCGTGGGCGGAGGTGGAAGCGCAGCGCGATCTCAGGCTACGCGATCAGATGCGACTGGTCCGCCGTCGCGCGGCTGCCTCGGAGTAAATGTCGGCCAGGCGATCAGTCGTGGCTTGCCAGCTGCGTTGAGAAGCGAGTTGCTGTCCGCGCGTCGCGAGGCGGCGCCTGAGGGTGTCGTTCTCCATCAGCCGACGCACCGCCTCCGCCCAGGCCGTCGGGGGCGCGGCGGCGGGAATGTAGAGAGCGGCGTCGGCGCCGACCTCGGGCAGTGCCCCACGCGGTGTCACGACCGGTACCGCTCCGGCCGCCATTCCCTCGAGAGCGGGCAGCCCGTACCCCTCCCACAACGATGGCAGGAGTACCGCGTGCGCTTCCAAATACAGCTCCGCCAGGTGTGGTTGGTCAACGATGCCGACCAGCGAGACTCGGTCCGGGCACGCCTCTGCCGCTGTGAGAGCCGCTGGTGCTGTGGCGGCGGCACCAGCGATGACCAGGGGCGGCAGGTCGAGCGCTTCCGGGCTGGTCCATGCCTCGAGCAAGATGTCGACTCGCTTGTGCGGGTCGCCGCCGCCGACAAACAGGACGTGGCGGCGAGGATGTTGCTCGCAGTCCGCTGGCGGGGGCGGCTCGACGCCGAGGGGGGCCACCCGTACGCACTGCGGACTGATACCGAGTGCGTGGGACGCATCCCACGCCGTGGCCTTCGAGATCGCGTGCACGAGCGTGGCACGCCGATGCGTGTTGAGCCGCTGCACCGCACGGTGGCGCGTTCTGGTCGTCGGGATCGCACTCGGAACACGCAGCGGCGTGACGTCGTAGAGGGTGCTGACCACGGGAACCGGGACGCCGGGTGGGACTCCCCAGGCGGGCAGGTGAAGGACGTCCACCGGGCGGCGCCGCATGATCCACCGCCACACCGGTCCGTCCCACAAGAACGCTCCTCGCCGTGGCTGCGGCAGCTCTATGACCGCCGCGGCTTCCCTGTACCACCGCTCGGGGACCTCGGTGTTCCGCGGGACAAACAGCTTGACCTCGAACTCGTGCCTTGTCAGCAGGCAGCTGGCGAGCTCTGCGGTGACGCGGCCAATGCCTCGGTTCGCATCGAGCAACGCCGCGCGGGCGTCGAAGCCGAGCGTTCGGACCAGTTGAGGCTCTGAACCGTTCACCGTGATCCTGCCGACCGGATTCTACACGTGAACGGTCCATTCCCAGGCGGCGACCTGTAGTCCGAGATTCCGGCTCGTGCGCGTATATCATGCTTTCCAGTGGCTCGTCTCTGCGTTGCCGTCGACATGAAGCCTGCTGGGCCCGGCTTGACCGGCGTAGGGAGGGTGGTCGAGGGTGTGCTGACTGGCTTGGACGGGATCGATCACGCTGACCTCGAGCTTCGGCTGCTGAGTCCGCAGCCGGGAGCCAGGACAATGCCATGGGTCCAATTGAGTTTGCCATGGCGGGCGCGCGGAGCGGATGTCCTGTACTGCCCGTTCTACTATCGTCCGCTGATCTCTGCGTGTCCAGTGGTGGTGGCGATCTTCGACGTACTGGTGTTGACCCACCCGGAGTGGTTCCCGGTACGCGGCCGGCATCCGTTTTCCGAGCTGTTGCTGTGGTCGGCGAGGCGCGGGGCCGCAGTCGTTACGGCCTCGCAGGCGGTGCTCGCTGAGATCGAGTCGATGGCAGGACCGCTAGAAGAGCGAGGCACGGTCGTTCCTCTCGGAGTCGACGGCGAGCACTTCCGCCCCCGCACGAGCGAGGAGACCGCAGCGGTGCTGCAGCGGCTGGGCGTTGCCGGGCCGTACCTGCTGGCGACCGGCTCGCTGCACCCGCGACGCGGGGTCGATGTCGCGCTGGCGGCTCTCCAGGAGCTCCTGCCGCGATGGCCCGACCTCCGGCTAGTGCTCGTTGGCAGACCGGAGCAGCGGTGGGGCCAGGTGCCGGACCGGCTCAGCGGACAGGTGGTGCTGACGGGGTACATTCCCGACGAAGACCTGCCCCCGTTGATGTCGGGCGCGGCGGCGATCCTCTCATTGAGCCGGGGGGAGGGGTTCGACCTGCCGCTGTTAGAGGGGCTGGCGTGTGGAGCGCCGGTCGTGGCCTCGGACATTGCGGTCCACAGGGAGCACTTCGAACAGTGGGCCCGGTTCGTACCGGTCGGCGATGCCGAGGCCGTGGCGAGCGCGGCGGAAGACCTGTTGCGGCATTCTCCCTCGGCCGAGGACCGAGGTGACCAGGCGTTCGAGGTGCGCTCGTGCTTCCGCTGGGAGGACAGCGCCCGTGCTCACCTCGAGGTATGGCGGCGGGCGGCGGAGCGGGGGAAGGGTCGGTGAGAACCGGCGCGGTCGTTGTTTCCTACGAGTCGCGGCTGGACCTGAGGTCCTGCATCGAGAAGCTGCTCGAGCAGCGTCCGGTGCCGCAGGTGGTCGTCGTCGACAACGCCTCGAGTGATGGCTCGGCGGATCTCGTCCGCGAGCGGTTTGGCGACCGGGTGAGCTTGCTGGCGCTGGCGGACAACACCGGCTTTGCTGGCGCCTGCAACCGGGGTCTGGCTGCGTTCGGACCGGAGATCGGCATGGTGGCGTTCATGAACCCGGATGTGCGGGTGCAGGAGGGTTGCCTGGCCGCCTGCGCGGAGACCCTGGCAGCCGATCCGGCGATCGGTGGGATTGCGCCGCGCCTGATGCGGCCCGAGGGACAGATCGTGGACAGCGTCGGCCAGGTTCTACGGCGTGGCACTCTCGAGGTGCGGGACCGTGGCTATGGTGAGCCGCTGGGCCCCGAGCTGCTCGAAGAACGTCCGGTCCTGGCGGCCTGCGGCGCGCTTGCCGTTTACCGCCGCGAGGCGCTAACTGCCGTTTCCTCCGCTGGGTGCGCGTGGGCCGAGGAGCTGTTCTGCTTCTGGGAGGACCTCGAGCTCGGCTGGCGAATGACCAATCAGGGATGGCGGGTTCAGGCTCTTCCCTCGGCTACGGCCGTCCATGGGCGGGGCGCCGGTGCGCGCCGGGGACGTGGACCCCTGCGCTGGCGCCGCCCGGTCGAGCTCGAGGCGTGTGTGATCTCGAACCGGTGGATCACGCTGCTGCGTCACCTGCACCGGGTTGATCTCATGCAGCGAGCCCCCGTACTCTTGGCCTGGGACCTCATGATGACGAAGCTCAGCGTACTCCGTCGTCCCCGCCTGTTGGCGCCGCTTCGCCGACGGTGGCCGCTGGTCACCGGCGAGTGGCGGGCGCGGGGGACACGGCCGCAGCGGCGGCTCGTGGAGCTGCCGTGGTAGTCCGCCTGACTCTGGGGTTCGCTCTCGCCTTTCTGCTTGCCTTGTGGGGGGTGCCGCAGGCGAGGCGGGCTGCGCTAGCGTTCGGTGTTGTCGATGCTCCGGACGGCCATCTCAAGCAACAGGGCTCGCCCGTGCCTTACCTCGGGGGGCTGGCGGTGTACATGGCGTTCCTGCTCGCCCTGGGGATGGTGTTCGAGTTCGACCGCGACGTTCTTGCGCTCCTGCTGGCATCCAGCATCGTCGCCACCATCGGGCTCATCGATGACTTTGGGGTGCTGACGCCGCGCGCCAAGGTGCTGGGCCAGTTGGTGGCGGTTTTCGTACTGCTGAAGGCCGGCATCTCCGTCCACCTGATCATGCTGCCATGGTGGGCCCGCCTCGGGGTCACGGTGCTGTGGCTGGTTGGGCTCTCGAACGCCTTCAACCTGGTGGACATCATGGACGGCCTGGCATCCGGGCTCGGCATCATTGCGGCCATCTTCCTGTTGGCCGTTGCCGCAATCAACGGCCGCTGGGTGGTGGCGGCGTTCACGGTCGTGCTACTCGGTGCCCTGCTCGGTTTCCTGCGCTCCAACTTCCCGCCGGCGACCATCTATCTCGGAGATTGCGGCAGTCTCTTTCTCGGGCTCACGCTCGGTGCGCTGGCGATGGTGATGGACTACACGCAGCACTCGCCGCTCGGCTGGCTCGCCCCAGCCTACATCCTGGCCCTTCCACTCGTGGACACCGTGTACGTGACCTTCCTCAGATTGAAGGCCGGGCGCAAGATCTACCACGGCAGTCCGGACCACTTTCCGCTTCGCTTGCAGCGCCGGCTTGGTGGCTCGGTGCGGGCCACGGTACTCACGATCTACGCCGCCGCGGTCGTGCTGGGCGGGCTCGGTCTTCTCATCATGTACCTGCAGCCCCGTGCCGCACTGTTCCTGACCGCGGCCGTTGCCGTCGTCACGGTTGCCGTCCTGGTGTGGCTCGCAAGGGTGCCGATGGAGACGGCGTGAGGAAGGTGCTCGTCCTCGGCGGCGGCCTGACCGGGCTGGTGACCGCCGAGCAGCTGGGGCGACAGGGCGTCGAGGTCTGCGTGCTCGAACGGCTGGCCGAGCCCGGTGGCGCGTGCCGCTCACTGACCGAGGGACGGTTCGTCTTCGACCTGACTGGCCACTTGCTGCACATTGCGCGGCCGGAGACGGAGCGCTACCTGGATGACCTCGGGATCCTGGATGCGTTTGCGGTTCACGAGCGACGGGCAGCCGTCGTCGTCGGCGGCAGGACCACCCCCTACCCGATACAGATCAACACCTTCGGGCTCTCTGATGAGGTGCGTCGCGACTGCCTGCTCGGCTTCATCCGGGCTTGGTCCGGCGACAGCGGGTCGGCGCCGGCCGACTTCCGGGAGTGGGTACTGGACCGGTTCGGTGAGGGGCTCGCGCGTCATTTCTTCTTTCCGTACAACCGCAAGCTCTACCGTGCGGAGCCGGAGGAGCTCAGCCTGGACTGGGTGGGACGGTACGTACCGAAGCCCGACCTCAAGGAGGTCGTCGACGGCGCGCTCGGCCTCCACCGCGGCGCCGTCGGCTACAACGCCGTCTTCCGCTACCCCAGCCAGGGCGGCATCCGGCGGTTGCCCGATGCAATCGCGGCCCGCGTCCCAGGGCTTCGCCTGGGCAAGACGGTGACGGCTGTGGCACCACGCGAGCGATGGGTCGAGCTCGAGGACGGCGAGCGCGTTGCCTACTCCGACCTCGTGTCCACCATCTCCCTTCCCGTTCTGCTCGATTTGATCGACGGCGAGCTGCCTCCAGGAGTTGCCTCTGCGCGTCGTGCCCTGCGCTGGGTGCAGGTGGTCAACGTGGCCCTCGGCGTCCGCGGGCGCGCGCCGTCCTCGGAGCACTGGCTGTACTTTGCCGACCCGGCGGTGCCGTTCTACCGCGTCGGCTTTCCCTCCAATCACGGCCGCCTGGCGCCGCGTGGCAGCCACACGGTGTCTTTGGAGGTGAGCCTCGATCCCGGCGCCGGGGACGTGGCCACGGTTGCGGGGAAGGCCGAGGCGGCACTCACGGCCGCCGGCCTGCTGGACCCAGGGCAGGTACGGGTGCGGCGAGTGAGTGTTCTCGACCCGGCCTACGTGGTCTTCGATCACGCGCGCAAGGGTGCGGTCGCCGTCATCCGGCGCTACCTGTCGGAGATCGGGATCACGATTGCCGGACGGTGGGCGGAGTGGAAGTACTCGGCCATGGAGGACGCCATCCTTGACGGCATGGCGGCGGCGCGCAGGGTTGGGCGCAAGGCGGCCAGGTGAGCCAGCGAGCCACGGTTCTCCATGTCATCACGCGTCTCGAGCTGGGCGGAGCTCAGCACAACACGCTGTACACGGTGAGCCACCTTGACCGGACCCGATTCCGGGCCGCTCTCGCCTGGGGGCCGGGCGATCGCCTTGACGACGAGGCCCGCGCGTTGACCGACGTCGAGTTGCGGCCGGTACCCGAGCTGGTGCGCCCGATTCGCCCGCTGACAGACGCCGCGGCGGTCAGGCGCCTGCGCGGCATCGTCAAGGAGCTGCGACCTGCGATCGTTCACACGCACTCCTCGAAGGCCGGGATCGTCGGCCGACTGGCGGCGCGGCGGGAGCGCGTCCCGATCGTCATTCACTCGGTGCATGGTTTCGGTTTCACGCCGCTCCAGCCGGCGCCCCTGCGCGCGCTGCTGATCGCTCTCGAGCGGCATGCCGCGCGCTGGACAGATCACTTCATCGCGGTCTCCCGCGCCAACCTCGCCGACGGAGCCAGGCTGCGGGTTCTCGATCCAAAGCGGACCACCGTGATCCGCTCGGGAATCCACCTCCAGCACTACCGGGAGGCGGAAGGCGGCGCAAAGCTGCGCGCCCGTCTCGAGGTGCCGGAGGGTGGGATCCTGGTGACCCAGGTGGGAAACTTCAAGCCGCAGAAGGCGCCGCTGGACTTCGTCAGGATGGCGGCCCGGGTGGTGGCAGAGGCGCCCTTGACCCGTTTCTTGATGGTCGGTGACGGGCCGCTTCGCGCCCGCTCGGAGGAGCTCGCACACGAGCTCGGGATTGCCCGAGAGATTCGTTTCAGCGGCTGGCTCGAAGACGTGGCGGCGGTGTGGGCCGCCACTGACGTGGCAGTTCTGGCGTCGCACCACGAGGGTCTGCCACGCGTCCTCGTCGAGGCCCTCGCGGCCGGCGTACCGGTGGTCGCGACGGCTGTCGACGGGATCGTTGAGGTCGTGCGTGACGGCGAGAACGGGTACCTTGTTGCCCGCGGAGACGTTGCCGCGATGTCGCAGCGCGTGGTCGATTTGGTGCAGGACCCGGCATTGCGACATCGTCTCGGCGAGGCGCCGCGCCAGCTCGCCGAGTTCGACATCGACGCCATGGTGCGGCGCCAAGAGGAGCTCTACCAGTGGTTGCTTGGACAGGTCCGCTGCTGATCGCCTATGTGTTTGCGGTCGGTGCCGTGGTGGGGTCGTTCCTGAATGTCCTGATCCACCGCCTTCCGCGCCGCGAGTCGATCGTACGCCCGCGCTCGCACTGTCCGAGCTGCGGCCAGCGGATTCCTTGGTACGACAACGTGCCGCTCGTGTCATGGCTGCTCTTGGGGGCTCGCTGCCGGCAGTGCCGGTCGCCAATCTCCATCCGTTACCCGGCGGTCGAGGCGGCGGGCGGTCTGGTCGCGGTGCTCGCGCTCCTGCACTACGGTCTCTCGGTCGCCGGGCTCGAGGCGGTGCTGTTCGCATGGATCTCGATCGCGCTCGGTGTCATCGATCTCGAGCACCAGCTGCTCCCTGATGTCCTCACTTACCCGGCGATCGTCCTCGGGGTAGGGGGTGCCTTTGCCGGCGGCTTGACCAGCCCCTTGGAGTCGCTGCTGGGCCTTCTGATCGGGGCGGGGCTGCCGGTGCTGGTCATCGTCTTGTACAAGGCGGTGCGCGGCATCGAGGGGATGGGCTGGGGAGACGTCAAGTACCTGGCGGCCATCGGTGCAGTGGTCGGGGTTGAGGCCTGCCTGTGGGTCCTGATCGTGGCTGCGGTCCTCGGGGCGCTGGTCGGGCTCGGGCTGGTCGCCGCCAGGCGTGGCAGTGGCCGCACGCCGCTTCCGTTCGGGACCTTCCTCGCGATCGCGGCCCTGGTGTGGCTCTATCTGCCGGTTGCCTGGCGGTTCTGGCTGGCCTTATAGGCAGTCGCGACCGCGGCTTCCAGTGTCCGGTCCTGGCTCGAGAACACCGCCCGCAGATCGAGCACGACCGTGTCGTCGTGCATGGTTCCAACGACCGGCGGTGCGCCTGTGCGAAGGGCTGCGGCGAGCGGTGGTGCCGCCTGTACTGCGACCCCCCAGCTGGCCAGCGTGGCGCCCGGGGTAGTGCCGCCGCCGAGAGCGGACCGGGTGGCTACCGCGGTGGCCGGCACGCCGTTCTTCGTCAGGGAACGTGCAATCCGACGTGCACGTCGGCGCAGCACACCCTCCGGGACGTCGAGCAGGGCGTACAGTGGGATGTCTTCGAGACGTCCGGCGCGGTGGGCTTCGAGGACGCGGTCCATCCACACCAGGGCGGTCTTGTCGGGGCGCAGGGCTCGGAAGAGTGGATGACGAGCCAGCGGATCGACCCACCGGGAGCGTCCGGCCACGATTCCAGCCTGCGGTCCGCCGAGTAGCTTGTCGCCAGAGAAGCAGACGGCATCGGCGCCGGCGGCGAGCAGCTCGCCGACCGTCGGCTCGTGGGGCAGCCCCCAGCGGCCAAGGTCGTGCACAGCCCCGGAGCCCTGATCGACGAGCAGCGGCAGATTGTGGTCGTGGGCCAGCCGTGCAAGCTCGTCGAGCGGCGGCTCGCTGGTGAAACCGATGACCCTGTAGTTGGACTGGTGGGCGACCAGAACAGCGGCCGTGGCCTCACCAATCGCGCGACGGTAGTCCTCCAGGTGGGTGCGGTTGGTGCATCCGACCTCGACCAAGCGGGCGCCGGCCGCCGCCATTACGTCTGGAAGGCGGAACGAGCCTCCAATCTCGATCAGCTGGCCCCGCGACACCACGACCTCGCGGCCGTCCGCGTGGGTCCTGAGTAGGAGGGCGAGCGCTGCGGCGTTGTTGTTGACCATGACGGCGGACTCAACGCCGAGGGTCTCGCGCAGCCGGTCGGCAAGGGGAGCCAGGCGTTGCCCGCGCCGCCCCTCCTCCAGCTCGTACTCCAACGCGAGGTAGCCGGCGAGCTGCGCCGGCATCGGGCTCGGCAACGGTGCGCGGCCGAGGTTGGTGTGCAGCAGGACCCCGGTGGCGTTGATGATCTCCGCATACGGGCGGCGCCACGTTTCCACGAGCGTCTGAACCACGCGTGATGGCAGGGAGGCGCACTCCAGCTCAAGCTGCTCGTTCCCGAGAGCTCCGCGCGCAGCCGCGGTACGCAACTCGCCGAGGGCGCGACGGCACGCGCCGACGACGGCCGGCCGGCCGTATTGCTTGATCGCGGCGACCAGCTCGGGCGTCTCGAGCAACCGGTGCACGGCAGGGAGCCGGCGGTACAATGTTGTCACGACGGCATTGTAGCCCGGTCGGGAACGCGGTAGGCGGTGTGCCGTGGCGCTGGGCTCGGGGAGTCCGTCCGGGGAGTGGTGCATGGAGCTTGAAGGCCAGATCAGCTTCCTCGAGGCCGAGCTGCAACGGCTGATCCTCGAGTGGGAGAGGTACTTCGCGGGCGACCGTCGTGTGCCGCCTCAGATCGAACGCCAGCAGTTCGCGCACCGGCTCCGTGTTCTCGCAGAAAGAGGGGCGGGAACCCATGCGTTGCGCTTTCGGCTCCAGCAACTCCAGCACAAGTTTTCCACCTACTACGCCCTGTGGGAGCGGCAGCTAAGAGAGCGCGAGGAGGGCCGAACGGCGGGCGGGTCCGGACCGTACCGTCGAGTTCCCGACACTCCGGAGCCGGTCTCCGTAAACGGGGACGAGGCACTGTACGAGCGCTACGTGCGGGCCAAGCGGCGTCTTGGGCAGGATGTTGGCCTTGACCGCGCGACCTTCGTCCAGCGGCTCGAGGGTCAGCGGCGCCGCCTCCAGAACGGCAGCGGACGCAGCGTGCAGTTCGACGTAGTCGTGGAAGGTGATAAGGTGAAGCTCGCCGCGCGCGGCGCGACTCGCAACGGTAACGGAGAGTGAGCTCATGAAGAGTTGGCTGGGTAGGGTGATGACGGGAGTCGGTGTCGTGGTGCTCGCCATGGTGGTCGGCGCCGCAAAGGGGGAGCCGATCTTTCTCCGCTGGCTCAACCCAGCCGATCCGGGCGACCAGGCAATCCGGATTTACTGGGAACGCGCTCAAAGCGGGCATGTGACTGCGAAAGAGCTCGTCGACCTGGGCACGATGCTCTATTCTCGGGGCTTTCCCAAGGACGCGATCCGGGTCTATGAACGCGCCGGCAAGGCCGACCCCAAGCTCGCAGAGCCGTGGTTCCGGATCGGTCTCGTCGAGCACTCACAGGGCCGCCTCCGCGCCGCTCGGCACGCCTACAAACACTGTCTCAAGGTCCTGACCGGGCACGGCTGGTGCAACTTCTACATGGGCCTGGCGTCGGAGCAGTCCGGGCGTGCCAGTGCCGCGGTGTACTACTACCACCGGGCATTCAGATTCGCGCCCGAGCTTGCGGATCCCCGGGTCAATCCGGAGGTGCTCAGCTCCCGCCTGGCAGTGCCGGTGTCGGTGCGCCATCTCGATCGCGAGACCTTCAAGGCCAACATGCCGATGAGCTATCTGCAGCCCGACGAGGTGGCGGCGGCGCATGGCAAGGCGCCTGTGGTGGAGAAACCGGCCGCTCAAGCACGCCCTACCGCAAAGCCGCATCCCTCGAAACCGTCTCGCCGGGCGCAGCCGAGAGTCCAGATCCGGCGGCCCACGCCGCACCCGGGGGAAACGTCGAGGAGCCGCGCGGTGGCACCGCGGTACGACGGCGGCTGGCCGCCGCGCCGTCCAACGCCGACGCCGTCCGCGGTGACCCCAACGCCCACACCGGCGCCGAAGCA
>JAJDNH010000032.1 GCA_022340775.1 Acidobacteriota bacterium | reverse complement strand
GACGGCCAGCAGCGCCGCTACCGCGCAGACCCACTCGCTTCCTCCGAGCCGGCGACCGAGACGGTACAGCAGCAGTGAGATGGAGCCGAGGAGGACGAGGTTGAGGAGATGGAGCGGCAACGGCGCCGAACCGAAGAGACGACCAGAAACCCACCACACCAGCCCTCCGAGCGGTCTGAAATAGACCTTCAGCATCCCGTTGCCGAGGAACCAGCTCCACGGAACGCGTTCAACGACCCACAGGTGGACGTAGTCGTCCCAGAACATCGGCGCCGCCAGAGCTCGGCCGTAAAGCACAAGCGTGGCGACGGCGGCCGCGACGGCAAACCACAGATCCGATCGAGACCGGCCGCGCTCTCCCGGGTCCACCCGGTTACGCCGCCGCAAAGTCGTGGCCTCGTGGGGCGCCTGCCCGTGCGTTCGCGCCGAACGCCCGGTGCTTCGCTTTCTGGTGGAACGTTTGCGATTCGGTGTCACGCGGGTGTGAATATACCACGCGGTGGGCATAATTGATCCGACGTCTCAGTCCCCATTGTGGGTGTATACTGCGTTGCGGAGGACCGCCTCGTGGAACAGAGAGTCCGCACCCCGCTGCCACTGGCGCGGGCCGTCGCGACATGGTGCTTCGGCGCCATGTTCCTACTGGTTGGCACCGGTGCTACGGCGAGCCCGCCTGCCTCAACCGGCCACGTCTCCGCGCACCCCTCGATCCTGCTGGTAACGGTCGACACGATGCGCGCCGACCATCTTCAGGTGTACGGCTACGCTCGCCCGACGGCTCCGTACCTGACGTCCCTCGCCAAAGACGCCACCGTATGGACGCACGCCTACAGCACCTCGTCGTGGACCGTGCCATCGGTCACCTCGCTGCTGACCGGCGTCTATCCGGCCTCGCACGGCGTGGTGCACGGCGTCATGCGCGGCGGCCACGTCTTCGAGCAGGAGGTCATTCCGGACGATCTCCCACGTCTGGCCGAAGCGCTCAAGGCGGCTGGCTACAGCACCTTCGGCGTGACTGCCAACGGGCATCTCGATCGCGAGCACGGCTTTGCCCGCGGCTTCGACCACTTCACGTGCATCGGAATCGGCACCGCGGGCCAGGTCAACGCTGTGGTTCGCAGCTGGGCCAGCGCCATCCGGTCGTCCCCCGGACCGGTGTTCATGTGGCTGCACTACTTCGACCCCCACTACCCGTACCACTGGCGACAGCCGTGGTCGAGCCGGTTCGGCAGCAACCCGACCCCGCACGAGCTCCAGCTCATCGGCGAGATCATGCACACTTGGCCCAAGGCGCCGCCCGAGATCAACCGCAACCGCAAGCGCTACCTGGTGGTCGGAAAGGGGCTTTACGACGCCGAGATTCGCTACTGGGACACGTCCTTCCAACAGCTTCTGCAGCAGATCCCCGAGCTCGCCACCTACCTGCTCGTGGTCAGTGCCGACCACGGCGAGGAGTTCTGGGATCACGGACGCCTCGGGCACGGTGTCGATCTCTTCAACGAAACGGTTCGCGTGCCGCTGATCATCCGCCTCCCCGGGGGCGGTCCGGCCGTCGAGCGGGCGGAACCCGTCAGCCTCCTGGATCTGCCGCCCACCCTGGTCGAGGCGGCCGGGGGCAAGATCCCGTCCAACTGGCAGGGGCGCTCACTGTGGCAGTCCATGGTGACCGGCAAGCCGGTGCCTCCGCGCCCGCTGTTGGCGGACCTTGACCGGTTCGAGGACAAACCGCGCCAGCTGGCCCTGATCACCAGCCGTTTCAAGTTCATCTTCAACGACGGGACGAAGTCGGAAAAGCTATTCGACCTGAGCAGCGACTTCCACGAGAAGCGCAACCTGAGCGGCATGGACCCGCAGGAAGCTCGGAAAATGTACACCGAGCTCGCCGACCTCGTCCGCTCGCTCCCGAAACCCAAGCAACCACCCCGCGCCGCAGCCATCTCCGCCCAGCGCGAGAAGCAGATGCGGAGCCTCGGCTACCTGAAGTGAGCAGCTCCGCCTCCTTCGGACGCGGGGTCCGAAAGAACAGCTCGAAGAACGCCCGTGCAGGCAAGCAGCGTCAGTCCGCAATACGGGCACAAGCGACCCCGGGAGCCGACGCCCGCCGCCACGTGCCCGCTTTCCTTGCGACGATGGCGTGCGGTGCCTGCGTTGCGGCCTTTCCCATCGTCGGCCGAGCCCTAGGCGGCTGGGGCCACCTTCGCCGCTACGGTACCAACCTCGCCAACGGGATCAGCTGGGCGAGTCAGGTCGCGCCGCGGGAAACCGTCTTCCTGCTCCTGCTGGCCACCGCCGGTGTCGCGGCGATCCTCGCCCTGAGCCACGGGATCCGCTGTCTCTCTCCACACGGGCTCTGGCGTGCGGTCTCGGCCTTTCTCTTTCGCTCGAATCGTCGGCTCTTTCTGGGCGTGCTGATGGGTGCCGTGATCGTTTCGACCCAGCTGATCGGCACAGGCATCCTCCACCATTCCCCGATTACAGACGACGAGGGGGTGTACCTGCTGCAGGCGCGGATCTTCGCGAGCGGGAAGCTCTACGTAGACAGCCCGGAGCCACGCGAGTTCTTCGACAACATCTTCGTCGTCAACAACGGTCGGTTGTACGGCCAGTATCCGGCCGGCCACCCTGCCCTGCTCGCGGTCGGCGTCGTGCTCGGCGAGCCGTGGCTGATTCCCTCCTTGCTGGCGGCCGCTACCCTCC
Organism: Acidobacteriota bacterium; assembly: GCA_022340775.1. Taxonomy (GTDB): domain Bacteria; phylum Acidobacteriota; class Thermoanaerobaculia; order Thermoanaerobaculales; family Sulfomarinibacteraceae; genus JAJDNH01. The sequence goes on along the minus strand of JAJDNH010000032.1, from coordinate 7,752 downwards.
CCCTGATCCTGGGGATCGGCTGTGAGCTCGGCGACGAGAGAACCGGCCGCCTCGCTGCCCTCCTCCTCTGCGTCTCCCCGTTCTTCATCCTGACCTCCTCGACCCTGCTTCCAGGGCCGAGCTCGTTGTTCTTTGTCTGCCTGGCGGTCTGGGGAAGCCTCCGGGTGGGCGCGGGCCGCGGCGGTCTCGGCACCGCGTTCCTCGCCTCGGCGGCCGGCGGCATGGCCTTCCTCGTTCACCCGCCCTCGGCCACCATCTTCCTGCTCCCGGTCTACCTCTACCTCCTCCTGGGCCCGGTGCGCCACATGCCGAGAGGCAGGGCCAAGGCCGCCGCTCTGGTGGCCGGCGGCCTGGTCATGATCGTGGCCTTCCTGACACTCAACAAGCTGCAAAACGGCGGCTGGCTCGTCACCGGCTACCAGGCACTGTGGGGCGGCAAGGCAGCCCAGCTCGGGGTCAAGACCCCGTTCGGGTTCGGCACCTTCCTGTGGGGCATCAAGCACACGCCGGCGTTGGGCCTGCGCAACACCCTGGTGAACCTCCTGCGAACCGATTTCTGGCTGTTCGGCTCAGCGGTCTCCCTTCTCCCCGCCGTTCTGGGCGCGTGGACGACGCGGCAGAGGGCGTGGACGCGGATATTCCTCGTGTCGTCAGCGGCAACGGTCGCACTCTACTTCTTCTACTTCTGGCCCGGCATCTCAGATACCGGTCCGGTGAACTACTACCTGTTACTGCTGCCACTTGTCACGTTCTCGGCGCTGGGGCTGGGCACGCTCACCGAGCGCCTCGAGCTTGCGCCGCAGGCAGGACGGAGACGGTTGCCGGGAGCCGCGACCGCAGCGCTTCTGATCGTCGCCGCTCTCACCTTCTGGCCGGTGCAGTTGCAGGCGCTGAAAGCTGTGGGCCGCGCGGTTTCAGAGCCTTACCGCCTTCTCGCCGCCGAGACCGTCCATAACGCCCTGGTCTTCATGCCCTACTACCTCAACCCCGAGTCGCCGCAGAGCTGGGTCGCCGGTCGTCGGAACAACTCTCCCTCGCTCGACGACGATGTCCTGTACGTGCGCGACCTCGGACCCACGCGGGACGCCGAGCTCATGGCGATGCACCCCGGGCGGTCGGCCTACCTCCTCCTCTTCCGGGACGGCCGGCCGATCGTGAACCGGCTGAGGAAACCGCGACGCCGTTCGGCTGGGGAGCTGGCCGGGTTCGGGCGGCGGCAATGAGGCTGGCTCTCCTCCGCGAGCTCTCGCTCTCGACCAGGGCGCCCGAGGCCATCCTGATGTGCGGCTTCCCGGCCATCGGCTTTGCCCTGGCTTTGGCCGGCACGCCAAGCGTCTCTGTGCCTCGCCTCGCCATGTTCCTGCTCGCGACCTCACTGCTTTCGCTCGGGGTCTACGTGTTCAACGGTTGGTGCGGCGTCGGTCATGACCTCTCCAATCCCAGGTTCCGCAGCAACTCGATCACCAACGGGGCCGTTCCTCTCGCGGGCGCCCTGGCGTTTTCCCTCGTCACCTCCACCCTCAGCGTCGCCGTTTTCACGGTCGTCGAGCCAACGGCCGCCGGGCTCGCACTGGTGATCTTCTGCCTGTTCGCGGCCTACAGCCACCCGGGCCTGCGTCTGAAGCAGGGCGGCGTGGCCCCGACACTGATCCACCTCGCGGGCGGGTTCCTCATGATATGGCTCGGCTACGCCATGGTCCGACCACTTGATGAAGCGGGCGCCGTGCCGGCCGCATTCTTCTCCCTCGTGTTCACCGCCGGTCACTTCAACCATGAGGCGCTCGACATGGAGGCCGACCAGTGCGCCGGCCTCAGAACCCGAGCCGTCCGATGGGGAGCGCGGGCGTCCCTCGCCGCTGGAGCGGCCGCTTCCGCTCTGGCGTACCTCGGGCTGCTAGCTGCGCTCCTGTTGTCCTGGCCCGAGGTCCGCCACATGGCACCATTTCTGGTCATCGCTCCACTTCACGGAGCGGCCTTCACGCTTGCGCTGCGGAGCCCGACCCACGAAGCGATCAGACGCTACCGGCAGGCGTACCGACAGCTCTTCCTGGCCGCCGGCATCGCTTACGTTTTCCTGATCTGGCTGCTCCACGGTCGTTAGGCCGGTCGTTTTCGGTCCTTGTCGTCTGCCCAGAAGCCCGATCACCTGCGCTGCTAAGCAGCGAACAGCGCCTCGCCAGCGCGCACCAGGGCGGCATAGCGGCCGTTGGACGCCATCAGCTCGTCGTGGGTCCCCTGCTCGGCGATGCGTCCGCGCTCGAGGACCACGATGCGGTCGGCGTTGCGCACGGTCGAGAGGCGGTGGGCGACGACGATCACGGTGCGTCCGGCGAACAGCCGCTGCAGCGCGTCCTGGATGAGCCGCTCGGTGACGCTGTCGACGCTCGCCGTGGCCTCGTCGAGAATCAGGACCTCGGACGCGAACGCCATCGCCCGGGCGAAGGTCAGAAGCTGGCCCTCCCCCACCGAGAGGTCGGCGCCGCGCTCGCGCAGCAAGTAATCCCACCCAAGGCGTTGGACGATACGGTCGGCGTGAACGGCGGCGGCCGCCTCCTCACAGCTGCGCAGCGAGACTGTCGGGTTGTCGAGGTCGACGTTGAATCGCACGGAATCGGTAAACAGCTGGATGTCCTGGCGCACGCCCGCCACGTGTCGCCGCACGTCGGCGCGCCGCAGCCCCGACAGCTCCCGTCCGTCCAACGTGATGCTCCCGTCGTAGCCGTCGTATGAGGTGTCCAGCAACCGGGTCAACGTGGTCTTCCCAGAGCCGGTGGTGCCGACCACCGCCACCACCTCGCCGGGCTTGACCTCGAGATCGATGCCGTGAAGCACATCCTCACCGGCCTTATAGGCAAAGCGCACGTCCCTCAGCACGAGGTGGCCGCTCGCTCCGTCAACCGGCTCGCCGCGGAACGGGTCCTCTACCGGCCGTTCGAGCAGGCCGAAGATCTTGGTCAACGCGGCGGCCCCACGCTGGAGCACGGCGATCTTGCCTGACAGCTCCCGAAGCGGACGGAACAGGCGCTCGAGGTAGCCGATGAACGCCACCAGCAGCCCGGCAGACAAGCCGCCGGCGTAAGGCAGGTGGAGGGCGGCAGTTGCGCCGCCGGAACCGATCCACAGCATCGCCGCGACCGCGAGCGCAGAGGCACCGTCGACGAGCGCGAACATGAACGCGTCGTAGACGTTGGAGTGGGTAGTGGCACGCCGGAAGCGGCGGTTGACCACCTCGAACTGCCCCTCTGCGACCGGCGCGTGACGGTACAGCTGGACCACCTCGACGCCGTCGACCCGCTCCGCCAGGAACGCGTTGATGGCGGCCAGCGCGTTGCGGACCGCCATGAACAGCACCTTGAGCCGTCGGCGGACCACCTCCAATATCAGGAGTAGCGGCGGCGCCATGACCAGCAGCATCAGCGTCAACCGAAAGTCGAGCCACAGCATGGCGATCAGGGTGCCAACGATCATCAGGAGGTCGAGGACGATCGTGATCACGCCCGAGCTGAACGCCTCGCCGACCGCATCCACGTCGGACGTCACCCTCGTCAGCAGACGCCCGGCCGGCACCCGGTCGAGAGTCGCCTGCGGGAGCCGCAGGAGGTGGCGGTACAGGCCTTCGCGCAGGCGCAGCACGCTGCGCTGCCCGCCCCAGGCCAGGCACAGACCGTACGCGGCCTCGAGAACGTAGGCCCCGGCGAGGGCCGCCAGGTACAGCCCGGCGATCCGGCCGAGCCCGGCCAGCGCGCCGGTCACGATGTGCTCGTCGATCGCCTCCTTGATCAGGTACGGCTGCACCAAGCTGAGCGCGGCGGCGGCCGGTGTCAGGACCAGGGTGAGGACGAACGTCCACGCATCCTGGCGCGCGAACGGCCACAGGCGGCGCAGCAGGCGGATCTCGTTCACGATGCAGCCTCCGAAGCCATCTCGTCAGGCGGCACGTTGCGCTGGGCCAGCCACGCGTCTCGGTAAGGACCGGATCGCAGGATGAGAGCAGAGTGTTCGCCGGAATCGACCAGGCGGCCCCGGTGGAGGACGAGCACGGTGTCGGTGTGCTGGAGCACCGACAGCCGGTTGGAGACGATGAGCACCGTAGGTTGCCGATCCGACCTCGCGAGCGAGGCCAGCGTCTCCACCAGCCTCACCTCGGTCTCATGGTCGACCGCGGACAGTACGTCGTCGAGAAGAAGGAGGTCGCCGCCGCGATACAGACCCCGGGCCAGCGCCACACGCTGGCGCTGCCCCCCCGAGAGCATGATCCCGCGTTCACCGACCACCGTGCGAAGGCCGTCGGGAAGAGCCTCGAGGTCGGGCTCCAGGGCGGCGTCGCGCACCGCTCGGTGCAGGCGCTGCTGATCGGGATGCTCGTCGAGGGCGACGTTGAACTCCATGGTCTCGGAGAACAGGAACGGCCGCTGAGTGACAGCGACGATGCGCTCCCGCCAGGCGGCGATGTCAAGATCGGCGAGATCGATGCCGTCAACACTGATTGCACCGGGCGGCGGCTGCTCGAGCCGTGCCAGCAGACGCAGCAGGGTGCTCTTCCCGCTCCCGGTCCTGCCGAACACGCCGACCACGGAGCCGCCCGGAACTTCCGCCGCCACCTCCTCGAGCGCTGGGCGACCACCCGCCCCGGGGTACGAAAAGGTCATTCCGTCAAGAACGATCGCCGGCCCTCTGCCGCTTGCGGTCCGAATCGAGCCCGACAGCTGCTCCTCAGTCGGCGCGTCCATCAGCTCCAGCAGCCGCTCGAGCGACGCCCGCCCGCGCTGCAGCACCGACAGCATCCACCCGATCGAGCGCAGGGGGGGCAGAAGCACGGTCAGCAGGGCAACGAACGCCGCGAGCTGTCCGACCGTCAGCGCACCGCTTTCTACCAAGGGAGCTCCGGCAACGATCACGATGTACAGCGACAGGCCGCCCGACAGCACGAGCACCGGCAATGCCAGCGAGCGCAGGACAGCGATCCGCATGCCGGTGCCCAGCCAGGCCAGGTTCTTGCGCCGGAAGCCGTCAATGAACGCTCTCTCGGCCGTGAAGCCCTGTATCGTCGCCATCCCCTGCAGGCTGCCCAGGACGCGATCGGAAATGTCGCCGAGCTGGCGCTGATTCTGCCGACTGAGCGTGAACAGGCGGCGGATCCACCACTGGGCGGCCGCGACCGCGGCCACGATCGGTAGCAGCGTAAGCCCGGTCAGGCGCGGCGACAGCGCCACCATCTTCCAGCCGGTCAGGGCAACGGCAAGGGCCACGTTCATCACTTGGAGGCCGCCGAAGCCCACCATCACCCGCACCCATCCGATGTCGTTGGCGGCGCGGCTGATGATGTCACCCGTCCGGTGGCCGGCGTAAAACGCCGACGGCAGCCGCAGCAGGTGAGCGAACAGGTCCTGCCGGAGGTGGTACTCGAGGTAGCGGCCGGGGTTGAAGATCAGGATGCGCGACAGAGAGCGCACGAAGATGATGGCAAGGCCCATGACGGCGATGGCGGCCACGTTGCGACCGAGCGGTTGCGACGCACGAAGGGCGTCGATCGCATGGCCGATCTGGCCCGGGATCGAGACCGCCAGGTAGTTCGTCAGCCACAGGAAACCAGCGCCCGCGAGGTAGCTCCACCGGTACCGCCAGGCGTAGCGCCGCAGGAGCCGGATGACCGGCTTGGAGCGCACACCCGCCGCGTGGTCGGGGCTCGTCGTCCTCATCCCGTGAACCCTATCACCGAACGTGAGAACGTCACGCCGCTGCCACGGCTTCCCCGCCCGTCCTCCCAGCAGACAGTGTGGCTAGCACTCCTTGAGGAGATCCTCGACGGCGACCCTGGACAACGTGTGGTACCTGGCCCGCATGCTCGCAAAGAGCTCGTGCGCAAGCGGACGATACTGTTCTCGGGACAGTAGGGCCTGATAGAGCGGCCGCAGGAACTTCTGCCGCCCGACCGTCGTCAGTACGCGGCGAGTTCCCTCCAGCGCCGGATCGTACCCCGACCGCACGGCTAGGACCAGCCAGCTCACCAGGATCTCGGAGTTGCCGGAGGCCGACAGCCCGAAGGTCTCGTCCAGGTAGCGACAGCCAGCCAGGTCAATCGTCTGCGGCAGCCACTTGAGGTAGAGCTGCCACTCCTCCGGGCTCCAGGCCGCAACGTCGTCTCGTCCCGGACGTTCCCCCCCCTTCCAGCCCTCAGCCAGCGCGCGGACGGCTTCGAGGCGCGGCGAGGTGAACGCCGGCGCGTTGTCCGGCAGGCCGGGCTCATAGATCCATTCGCGGGCTTTGGCGGCCTCGGTCAGCCCGGGGAGCTCCCGATCCAGGAACCCGAGCAGCTCCTCGCTCGTGATCGAGGTGAAGCGGTAACGGTCCATGTAGACGCGCAGCGCACCGTCCCACCGCTCACGTCCGGCCACCTGCTCCATCAGCCTTACCAGTAGAAACCCCTTCTCGTACGGAATCTCGGAGTAGACCTCATCCGGGTCGACGCCTTCCAGGGGGGTGTTGAGCCTGGTGTAGGGCGACTCAGCGCCGAAACGCTCGAACGCCTCCTCGAGCGAGATGCGGCCGATCGCAGCGTGGAGGGCCGCGTACTCCTCACCTTCGAGTGCCTCCAGGATCCGGCGCTCCGCCCACACCGTGAACCCCTCGTTGATCCAGAAGTCCTCCATCGAAGCATTGGTCACCAGGTTCCCGGTCCACGAGTGTGCCAGCTCGTGGGCGACCACATTAACCAGCGACCGGTCGCCGGCAAGCAGGGTCGGCGTCAGGAAGGTCAAGCGTGGGTTCTCCATGCCCCCGAACGGGAACGAGAACGGCATCACGAGCATGTCGAAACGCTCCCACTCATACGGTCCGAAGATCTCCTCCGCCACCTCCACCATCCGCTCCACACCGGCGAACTCCCATGCCGCCTGGTCGAGCACCTCGGGCTCAGCGTAGATGCGAACGCGCGAAGACAGGTCGAGGGCAGAGATCCGCCCCACCGCGAGTGCGGTCAGGTAGCTCGGCACCGGCTGCGGCATCTCGAAAGTGAAGGTCCTGGTGCCCTCGACGCGGCCCGCGAACGAGCCGCAGGGCGCCGCCGCCATGACGGCGTTCAAGCCTCCGGGAACGGTGACGGCGGCCGAGTACCGAAAGCGCGCGGCCGGCGTGTCCTGGCAGGGGAACACCGATCTTGCATGGTGGGGCTGGCACTGGCTGTAGAGGTAGGGCGCCGCCCGGCCGGCGGTTTGCTCCGGTGCCAGCCAGTCGAGCGCTGTGGAGCCCGAGGTTGTCTGGAAGTCGATCTCGATCGCCTGTGTCTGCTGCGGCAGGTGCAGGCGCAGGCGCGACCCGAGAACCCGATCCGGCTCTCCCACCTCGTAGGCAACCTCCCCTCCGCCTCCATCCCGACAGGCCCCAATCCGCAACGCCCGGGTGTCGAGATCAAGGATGCCGGCGGCGGGCTCGCGAAGCTGCAGGCGCACGCCTCCGTGAACCGACCTCTCCGAGAAGTTGACGTATAGGTCGAGGTGGATGTGATCGACGACTCCCTGGTCGAGGTCGGCGTAGCTGTGTGGGTCTCGGCGAGCCATGAGCGCTCCTCCCTTCATCGAGACCGAGTCACTTTACCAGGACCGGTAGTGAGGTGGTGAGGTTGCCCCATCCCCCCACCCCAGTGACGGAGTGACGGAGTGATGAAGTGACGGAGTCCCCCACCCACCAGCAGAACGCGGGCGAAGGGCGCTCCAGAGCATGGTGCGGTCGGTGGCACGTGCCATGCTTCGAGGT
>JAJDNH010000004.1 GCA_022340775.1 Acidobacteriota bacterium | reverse complement strand
AGTGGTTCGCGGACGACCCGGCCACAGTGGTCGAAGCCGGGCTCGAGCTGGCCATCCTCGACCAAGACGAAGGGCGGGCGGCGGATTCTGTCGGGGCCATCCGCGATCTGCTGGGTCGCCATCGGTCGGCTATTGGACCGGAGCTACTGGGGTGGGCGGAGTACCTGCTGGCGGGCGGCCTGAGAGGGTGTGGCAGGACCGACGAGGCGCGCCAGATCTACGATCGGTTGGCTCGTCAGCATGACCTCTCCGCAGCACGCCGGGGTTGGGCCTATGCGCGCTCGGCCCACCTCCGCCTCGAGGCCTCGCCGCTGGAAGCTCTTGCCATCCTGGATGAGGCCCTGGGCCTGGAGTCGCCGGCCCTCGAGCAGCAGGTTGCCCTGCTGGGGCGGCTGTACATGGCCGAGGTTGCCGGGGCCGATCTGGAAACGAGGCTGAACCTGATCGGTGAGCGGCACCCTGAGCGGTCTCTCGACGTTCATGGCCGCCTGCTGCGGGAGGTGCGGGCACAGCTGGATGAGGGACGGTTCGTGATGGCGGACAGGCTCCTCGGTGTCCTCGAGAAGCGTGTGGGTCCCGGCTCGGCGGTGAGACTGCTCGAACCGGAGGTGAGGCGGACCCGCGAGCTGGTCAGCCAGGGTATGCGGTGCCACCAGGTGGCACAGGCCATGAGCCGGTACCTGGCAGTCGCGCCGCCGCCCTGGTGGGACCGGGGAGCTCCGCCAGCCGACGATCGTAATCGCCTCGTCTTGGCTCTCCAGCGGCTCGACCGCGACCAGGGCTCGCTGGAGTTCGTGCGTGGCAGCCTGGAGCTTCTGACCCGCTGGAGCGTGACGCCCGACTTCTTCGCCTTCCTGCTGCGGCGGAGCGCCGACCACCTTCGCTCTCGGGGAAGCGACAAGAAGCTGTTGAGCCGGCTGGAGCAGTGGTGCGCACGGCTCGATAACCCTGATTCGGTCGAAAAGGAGGTAGCACGATGAGGAACCTGGCAAGAATCGGTGTAGGTGCGGCGGGCGTGGCGTTGCTCGCTCTTCTCCTGACGACGGCTCCCGCGTGGGGAGTCGGAGGAGAGGTCAGCGCGCCGGCCTGGAACTTCCCGCCGTGGATGCAGAACGCGGCCCAGCCGTATAAGGGCTACGCGCGCGGTTGGGCCCTGATCAGCCCGCAGGAGCTCAAGCACGCCATGGACCTGCAGAAGGCGTGGCAGACAAAGATCCCGCTCGACGACGGCACGATGCCGAAGAGCGATCCCAAGCTGGTCATCATCGACGTCGGCAACCCGGTGACCCAGTTCCGCGTGGACGGCCACATCCCCGGCGCCGTCAACATCTGGCGCTCGGACTACGAGTCGGCCGAGAAGCACTGGGGGGCGCGGGGCGAGGACCTGATGAACCGCGCCGACTTCGAGGCGTTCCTGCGCACCCTCGGCATCGACAACGACAGCATGGTGGTGTGGTACGACCACAAGTATGACGCGACGCGACTGTGGTGGGCCTGCAAACTGTACGGCTTCGAGACGCGGGTCCTGGACGGCGGCATCAAGGCGTGGAAAAAGGCCGGCTACGATATTGACCGGCTGGGGTCGACGGATCGCCCCGGCAACGGCACGATCACGCTCGCCGACTGGGGGCATCCCTACCTGAAGGTCGGCCGAGACGCGGTGTGGAGGTGCAAGGACGACCCCCGCTGGGCACTGTGGGACATCCGTAGCAAGGACGAGTGGACCGGCAAGCGCAAGCGCGTACGCCGTCCCGGCCACATTCCGTGGCAGAAGGAGGGGTGGCACTCGTGGAAGGACGTTCACGGTGAGGATGGATCATTCGTGACAGCCGACGAGCTGCACGCCTACATCGCTCGGATCGGCATCAAGCCGACCGATCACAACGTGTTCTACTGCCAGTCCGGGGTGCGGGTCACGCAGACCCTGTTCGCACTCTACCTGGACGGCTGGCCGCTCGAGCACCTGCACATCTTCGACTCGTCGATGATCGGCTGGGGCAACTCGCCCGACCTGCCCGTGCTGGACGGTGACGGCAACCCGGTGGCCAAGGAGGACACCAGGGAGACCGAGAGCTGAGGCCATGAGGTTTCACTAGGGAGGGGCATCGTGGATGCCCCTCCCTGTGGTTGTGCGTGGTGGGAACCTCGTCAACGGCAGACGGTGGTCCCGGGGAACAAGCTCCGTAATCGGTGTGCGGCGGTAAGGTGAAGCGATGAACGTCCTAGCACGTGTCCGTACCTACCTTGGTCGGCGGCCGCCACGCCTGGACTGGGTGCAGCTGGAGATCACGTCACGTTGCAACGCGAGCTGTGCCTACTGCCCGCGAGCTGCGTCGGGAGCCCGCTGGAGCGGCCGAGACATGCCGTTGCAGCTCCTCCAGGAGCTGACACCGTCGCTGGCGAGGACTGCCTACGTTCATCTGCAGGGTTGGGGCGAGCCCCTTCTCAACTCCCAGTTTCTGGAGATGGTCGCCCGGCTGCGCGCCGCGGGGCGAAGGGTCGGTACGACCAGCAATGGCCTCCTGCTCGACCGGAACTGCGCCCGCGCCCTCGTTGCGGCCGGGGTCGAGGTCGTCGCCCTGTCCGTTGCCGGTGCGGACGAGGAGACCAACGATGCTGTCCGCCGGGGCGCGCCCCTCGCACGCGTCATAACAGCGGCCCGGACCCTTGCAGAGGAGCGCCATGGCAGAGCGCGGCCTCGCATCCACCTGGCATACCTGCTGCTACGCTCGGGTCTGGCGTCGATCGAGCGGCTGCCGGAACTGGCGTGCGCGGCAGGCGTCGACGAGGTTGTGGTGAGCTCGCTGTCGTTGGTGGCCCGTCGTGAGCTGCTGGCCGAGGCCGTGCTGGCTCCCGACGCGGCGAGGATGGAGGCTCTCAGGAGGCGGCTTGCAGATGTCGGCAGGGAGGTCCGACGGCGCGGAGTGGGCATCCACTGGCATCTCCTGTCGCCGTTCAACGAGCCCGGGGAGTGTCCGGAGAATCCGGAGACGTCGGTATTCGTCGGGGCGGACGGCCGCGTTCACCCGTGCGTGATGACCGGTATTCCCGTGGCTGAGCCGCTCGCCTCCTTCGGTTGGAGCGGTGTCGAGCCGCGGTACCAGTACTCTTACGGGCAAGCGTCTCCCGCTGGAGTCGGCGCTGCCTGGCGCACCACCGAGAGCCGCGCGTTCCGGCGCCGGCTGACGTTCGTGGATCCCCCGGCCGGCTGCGCTCGCTGCCTCAAACGATGGCACATTCCTCTCGAGCCGCCGGTCGACCTGGTTCCTCTAATGTGAGACAGCGGTGGATGCCCGGCCGCGGACCTGTACACGGCTGGCGCTGATGGCCAGCGCTACGCCGGGGGAGGCGCGGCGGGGTACCGGTACACCTGGGCCTCGACGAACACCCTGAAGAGCGCTGCGTCGAGGGCACCCTCCCTGACCTCCTGCTCGAGGATCTCGAGCGCTCGGGTCGAGTCCACCGAACGCTTGTAGGGGCGGTCTCCGGCGGTCAACGCGTCGTAGATGTCGGAAATCGTGAGCATGCGTACCTCGACCGGAATGTCCGGCGCGGACACGCGCGAGGGGTATCCATGGCCGTTGAGCTTTTCGTGGTGCAGCGCCGCGATCTCCGGCACCCGTCGCAGGTGGCTCGGCCACGGCAGGGTGTTGAGGAACTGGAAAGAGTGTACGACGTGGGACTGGATCTCCTCGCGCTCGCGCTCGTCGAGGTTGCCGCGCGAAAGGTGGAGGAAGTGGAGCTCCTCCTGCTGGAGAAGGCGAACCGGCTCCCCGTGACGGCCTGGGAATTGGCGGCGCCCGATCTCCTCCAATACCCGTGTGACCTCACGGTCGGTGATGTTCGGCCTGCCGGCGCGGTCGATGACCTCCAGGGCATCGTCGAGCTCGGCGTCGATCGCCAGCAGTTCCTCCGAGAGCCGTTCCAGATTCCCCGCCGAGGGCGTGGTTCCGCGGCGCGTCAGGTCCTCGATGAGGGCTCGGGTACGCTCGAGCTTGAGCGCGTGGCGGGCCCGTTCGAACCGCTCACGGACGAGAAGCTCCTGGTACGGGTACAGCTTGCGTGCCTTGGTCAGGACCGCTTCGCGAACGCCGACCTTGCCGACGTCGTGGAGGAGGGCGGCGTACCTCAGCTGCCGCACCTCGTCACGGGAGAACCTGATTCCGCGGTAGCTGGGCGGCGGGGTCTTCTCGAGCGCCTGTGCCAGACCGATCGTGTATCCCGCAACCCGAAACGAGTGACCCGAGGTCGGCGGATCTCGTTGCTCGATTGCGGTTACCGAGGCGCGAACAAAAGACTCGAACAGCGCCTGGATCTCCTCCACCAGCCGTGTGTTCTCGAGCGCAACAGCGGCTTGCGAGGCGAGGGCACGCAGCAGGTCCTCATCCTGCGAGGTGAAGGGCAAGACCAGCCTCTCGACGTCGTCCTCGGTCCGCAACAGGGCCTCCGGGTCCCGTTTTCGGTTGAGCAGCTGGACCACGCCCACGAGCTCTCCGGCGCGGGTCAGCATCGGGACCGCGAGCAGGCTGCGCGAGCGGTAGCCGGTCTCCTCGTCGAAGCTGCGGTTGAACCCGAACGGCGAGTCCTCCGGCAGCGTGTAGGCATCGTCGATCCGCAGCGGGTTCGCGGTGCTCGCAACCATGCCGGCGATGCTGCTGTGATCGATTGCGAGCGTCACCTCGCTCCACGCCATTTCCCTCGACGCGTTCTGGGCCAGGACGAATCGCAACCGGGGCTCCTCACCACCGCCCTGGTCGACCAGGTACAGCGATCCGGCGTCTGCGTTGACCAGCGTGCGGGCCGACGTCAGGATGCGGTCCAGGAGGCGCCTGAGATCGTTCTCCGCCGACAGCGCCGTGCCGATCTCCAGCAGCTCGCGCTCGAGGGCTCGGTGAGCCGTCAACGTGCGGCGGAGACGCTCGACCTCCATGGCGTTCTCGAGGGCGACCCGAGCCGCCGCCACGGCGCTGTCGAGGTGGCCGGAAGACGGCTCGGCGGGAAGGCTCAGAAACGGGCGCAGGCCATGAGGCGCCTCTCCGAGAACAACGAGTACCCTGTTGCCGTCGAGCGGAACCGGGACGCCGGCGCAAGCCGGGGCCGAGGCGACAACGACGGCCGGCTCAGGAGCCTCTGTCAGGCTCTCGATCACGCCCGCCACACCGGCCACGGCCGCCAGGTCGGCGGTGAAGAAGACCGGGATGTTGGCCATGGTGACTCCGTCGCCATTGTAGCGGAGATCGAGAGCGAGGATGCAGGGAGGTCAGAAGGTGAGGAAGTGAGAAGGCCGGGAGGTACCGCCAACGGGACGGAGAAGTGACAGAGTTATTGGCTCATTAAGTGATTCGGTTCCCCGAGCCACCCAGTAGTACCGCAAGACGGCAGAGGGAAAGCGCGAGACGTCACCCACCTCCCCAAGTGACGTGGGCAAAGCCCAAACCGGAGCATGTCGCGTCCCAGGGATCTTTGTCGCCGAAGACAAGGTTCGAAGAACCTCATCGACAAACTCCCGTGGGGTGGTGGACGCGGAGAGGCCCCTCTTGCTCCTACCGCTTCCAGTGACCGGCAACCCACAGCCAGCCGCCGCCACGCCGTGCCCAGTGGCCGGCGGCCCAAACCGCGCCGGCGTGCGGTGGCCGTGCCCAGTGGCCGCTGGCCCAAACGTATCGCCGGCCGCTCCACCGCCAGTGACCAGCGACCCACACGTGGCCGGGGCCGGGTCGAGCTGGCCGCACCTCGACGCGCGCCGCAGGCGGCGGAACGCGCACCAGAACGGTTCTGCGAGGCGAGACACACGCCCAGCTTGCGGGCACCGTGAGGGCGAGGATCAAGACAGCCGAAGCGAACGGTCTCGAGCTTCTCGTGGCGTTCATTCCGTGGTCCCTCCTTCCCGTTTGCATGGGAGGGACGATCGATGCTTGGTGCGGGTTGACATCGATCCCCGTCGGCCATACATGAGTCTTATACACTAAGATTCAGATAGTATCTAGAATTAGGACTTGACAAGTGGTCGGTCAGGTCATATATTGATCGTGCCGGGGAACCCCCGGGGAGAAGCGAAAGGAGGAACAGAACAATGGCACGTATGACGATCTGGCAACAGCCGCGTGAGATGGCGCGTTTCGCCGATGACATGACCAGGCTCATGAACGAGGTCTTCAGTGGACGGAGCGGCAGAGAGTCCGTGCGTGGCAGCTGGACTCCGCCGGTAGACGTCCGCGAGACTGCGGACGCGATCAAGCTCGAGATCGAGCTCCCGGGTTTCAGCTCCGACAACGTCGACGTCACGCTGGAAAACTCCATGCTCACGATCTCAGGCGAGAGGAGCTTCGAGGAAGCGGCCGAGGGGGAGACCTGCCACCGGGTCGAGCGGACGTACGGCTCGTTCGAGCGCTCGTTCCAGGTTCCCAACAACGTCGACCCCGCGAAGATCGACGCGCGTTTCGACAGCGGCGTCCTGTACGTGAGCCTGCCGAAGCGAGAGGAGAGCAAGCCCCGCTCGATCAAAGTTTCGGTGAAGTAGCACCTGTCCTGTCGATCAGCGGGCCCGGGGCGCCTGAGTCCCGGGCCTTTGTTCTCTTCACCGAACCTCGTCGAAGCGGATGTTGCCGAGGACCACTCCGAGGCGGCGATGGTCCGTGCTCGACGGATCGGCCTTTGCCGGCACGAAGGGATCCAGAACTTCCAGGCTCAGGACGCAACGGCCGGCAGCGCGCGGTAGCGACAGCTCTGCCGTTGTCCACTGGGGGCCCACCACCACGGTGATCTCCGACCCGAGTGGCTCGGTTCGAAGGCGGACACGGGCGCCGCCGGGCCGAGGTGCGCACAGAGCGATACTGATGCGGGGGAAGCCCGCAGGGATCGACAGCCATGCCCGCGGCCCGGTCCACCGCGCCGGACGTGGGGGTTCGCCCAGTTGCTCGAGGCCGTACAGGCCGTCCCCGTCGATCAACCCTGAGAGCCCGTTTGGGAGTGCTGTGGCCGGGATCATGCGCGGGCCCACCGGCCGTCCAGGAGCATCGATCCAGAGGTGGCGGAGCTCGAGATCTCCACCGTCGTCCCCATGGCGGAGGATGCTGACGATCGCCGTCCGCTTCGCGTCGCTCACGACGTGGTCTCGGAGGGGGATCCGGTAGACATGAGTGCCGGGGGGTAACTCTGTCGACAGGATCTCTCTTTGGTCCAGCTCCAGGCTGACGGAGGCCGGACGCCCTCGGACCGAGAAAACTGCACCGAGCCAGCTGCCCGGAGGGGTAGGCTGGGCGAGGAGGTCGACCTTCCCTTTGATCGCCAATCTTCCCCCAGCGGCAGGAAGAAGGTGGGCGGGGCCCAGCACGATGGCGCCGCGAGAGGCCGACCACGCGGTTAGGTAGCGTTGCTGCGACAGGTACACGAGCCGCGTTTCCCGACACTGGAAGACCCGCGGCGGGGGCGCGGGCGCCGGTACCAGCGCCGGCCGCGTCCCCTCGGCCCAGGTGTAGGTCCACGGTCCGCGGATCGAACGAGCATCCTGCCGTCCGTCGAGTAGCAGTGGCCGCCAGTAGGTCGGTCGCGACCCCCGCCGGGCCAGGCTCAGCAGGTCAACGAACGGACTGATGCCTCCGTCCGTGATGATCGATCGCGCCGAACCGGAGGTCTGCGCAGCTGACAGCGCCGCGAGCGGCGGGAACGGTGCGGTCGCCTGGCTGGCGATGGCCGGCAGTGTCCATGCCGCCGCTGCTGTGGTAAGGACGGCGACCGCGATCAGCGCGTAACGCCTCGAGCCGACCAGGCGAACGATACCGAGCACCGCGAGCCCGACCCACAACGCCAGCCACGGCACGGTGTACCGGGTGTAGGTTCGGTTGTGTGCGAGGAGAAGCCAGGCCGCGGCCACGATCGTGACCAGCGCGAGCCCCCACGCAACTCGGCGGTGGCGCCGGACGAGGCCGAGCCAGCCGAGAACGCCGAGCGCGAGAGCGAGGACGGCGGCGGGCGGGCCGCCGACAGCGCGAACGATCCCCAGCCGGCCCGCCGTCCACGTCACCAGGCCGACGTTTCTCTCCTGGTATGTTCCGTGCGCGGCCAGTGCGTCGAGGAAAGGTCCAAGGCCTCCGGTGTCGATGATGAGCGGCAGGAAGCCGGCGAGGATAACTCCGGCCGCCAACACACCGGAGAGCACAACGTCACGTATCCGATCCCTCCTCAACCAGGCAGCGGCGATGCCGGCGACCACGAGCGGCGGTGCCAGCACTGGCCGGACTAGCACCGCACATGCCATGGCGACCGAGCCGGCGAGGAGGCGCCCTCTCCCTGGAGCGAGCCACAGCAGCCCAGCCAGCGCCGCGATGGCGACCGCCGGGGTGGTCGAGAACGCGCGTGGCGCGTGGAACCACACCCCGGGGAGGAACGCGAAGAGAGCGGAGGCAGCGAGGCCGAGCTCGGGGCCGAGCAGGCGACCCCACAGCAGGGCCAGCAGTGGTAGGAGAGCGATCGAGGAAAGGGCCGAGAGAAGCTGCAGGCCGAGGAGGGGATCACCGAGGACCATGTTGCTGGCCTTGGCGGCGGCGACCCAGAGCGGAAAGCCGGGGGGGTGGGGACGGTGCTCGATGATGTTGGTGTTGAAGGCCGCGGCAGCAAAAAGCGCCTCGTCCTGCTCCCAAGGCTGGCCCGGGATCGCCGCCAGACGGGACATGGCGACCACGAACACGAGCGCGATGAGCGCGAAGCGGACCGCCGACTGAGGGGGAAACAGAGGTTCGAGTGGCCGGCCGTTCACCTGCCGAGTGTACTTCGGCGCGAGCTCGGGGTCGTCGGATCGCGCCTTACTCGGAGTACAACCCGTCGATCAGGTCGGCGTACTCCTTCTCGACCACACGTCTCTTGACCTTGAGGGTCGGAGTGAGGTGGCCCCCCTCCATCGACAGCATCAAGGGCAGCACCGCGAACTTCTTGATCTGCTCGTAGCGGGCGAGGCCGGCGTTGACCTGGTCGACGGTTTCCTGGAAGAGAGCCACCACCCGGGGGTCGCCTGAGAGCTCGGCTACTGTCGACCCGCCGGCGCCGTGTTGGCCGGCCCACTTCTCGAGCGCCTCGGTGTTCGGGCTCAGCAGCGCCACGACGAACGGGCGCCGGTCGCCGATCAGGACCGCGTTGTCGATGTACTGCGAGCGCTTGAGCTCATTCTCGATCGGCTGCGGGGCGATGTTCTTGCCGCCGCCGGTGACAATGAGGTCCTTCTTTCGGTCCGTGATCCGAATGAAGCCGTCAGTCTGGATCTCGGCGATGTCCCCGGTGTGAAAGAAGCCGTTCTCGTCGAAGACCTCAGCGGTCTTCTCGGGGAGGTTCCAGTACCCCTTCATCACGCTCGGCCCCTTGACCATGAGCTCACCATCATCGGCTGTTGCGACCTCCAGATTCGACAGTGCCCGACCGACCGTGCCCAGCTGACACTCGTTCGCTGCCGTGCCGTTGACCGCGATCACCGGAGAGGTCTCCGTCAGCCCGTAGCCCTCGATTAGGTCGATGCCGATGGCGTGGAAGAACTCGTTCACGAAGAGCGGCAGGGGAGCTCCGCCAGAGATGCAGAACTTGACCCGCCCACCGAGGCCCATTCTGACCTTCGACAGGACGAGCTTGTCAGCGAGCGCAAAGGCGAGCCCCGAGGGCTGACGGCCTGCGAGCCGCGCCGGGATCGCACGTTGGCCCACGCCTAGCGCCCAGTTGAAGAGAGCGCGCCTGATGGCGGGCGCCGAACCGACCATGTCCATGATCTTGTCGTGCACCTTTTCATAGAACCTGGGGACTCCCGCGAAGGCGTTGGGAGCGATCTCGGCTACCAGGTCGCCGACGTGGTAGACGGAGCAGTAGGCCTTGCGAACGGAGCGGTACATGAAGATGTAGCCGACCATGCGCTCGAACACGTGGCATAGAGGCAGGAACTCGAGAGCCAGAGCGTCGGGGTCGACGGGGGCTCGCTCGGCCGAAGCGAGGACATTCTGGACCAGGTTCCGGTGGGTCAGCATGACCCCCTTGGGGTTCCCGGTCGTACCCGAGGTGTAGATCAGGGTCAGGAGATCGTCCTCGGTGACTTTGGCGGCGCGCTGCCAGAACAGATCGCCGTTCTTGTCCCCGTCGGTGCCCGCGATGATGTCGTCCAGCGCCTTGGCACCTTCGATCGGCTGGCCTTCGATCTGAATCAAATGGGCAAGGGACGGACAGGTCTTGACCACCTCCCTGAACTTGGCCATGTGCTCGGGGCTCTCGGCGACTGCGATCACGGCGCCGGAGTCCTTGGCCTGATACTCCACCTGGGTGGGCGTCAGGGTGCTGTAGACCGGCACCAGGATGGCTCCCAAGTCGGCGGTGGCGAGGTCCACGACATGCCACTCGGGCCGGTTGTCGGCCAGCAGCATCACGCGGTCGCCGTGCCCCACCCCGAGCTCTTCCAGCGCTGTTGCCAGTGCCGCGGTGCGGGCGAAGAACTCCTCGGTGCTGAGCTCGCGCCGGCCTCCGGGGACATAGTGCAGGTAGTGCGCGGGGCGCGGGTTGTCGACCTCGTGCCGGTACAGGTCGAGCGTCGTCAGATCGGTCATGACTCCACCTCCCGGGGCTCGCCGTTGGTCGCCAGGCCCTCGGCCAGAATGTGGAGGAGTGGTCGCAGGTGGCGGGTCAGGTCCCCGGGCTGGTCTGCGAGCAACCAGCTCATGACCAACTCGTCGACGGCGCCGAAGACGACGTTGGTGGCGAGACCGGCGCTGATATCGCGGCGGAACCGCCCCATCTCCTGCCCCTCCTCGATAATCCCTCGCAGCAGACTGAGATACTCCGCAAGCTTACCACGCGTGAACAGGCTCATGAACCGCCGCGAGTGGCGTGTCTCGATCTGCAGGACGTGCGCCAGAGCGCGGTCACGGCCGAGCTTCTCCAGATGGAGCCGCACCATGACGCGCAGCTTGTCGAGCGGGTCGTCGATGTCGGCGATCTCGGCTTTGAGCTGCTCCACGAACCGTGTCAGAACGTGGTCAAACAGGCTGAGGAGCAGGTCCTCCTTGCCGTCGAAGTACAGGTACAAGGTGCCGTCGGCAACCTCTGCCGCGTGGGCAACGTCGGTCATGCGGGCGCCGAAGTAGCCTTTCTCAGCAAACACGTCGATGGCTGCACGGATGATTCTCTGTCGCTTAAGCTCACGCTGGGAGAGCTGGTGTGCTGTTTGACCTTCAGGCATGAGGCCTCCCGGTGAATGAATCCTCATTCATTCTTCCACCGCGGGCACGACAATGTCAACTGGACGGTCGGCCTGGGCTCTGGTCCATCTGCTCGTCTCCCGCGCGACCGGGAGTGGTCGGTCCCGGTGAGGGCTGTACGTGGGGAAGTGGCGCGGATACCATGCGGGGGCTCGAAGTAGGAGGTGACCCGTGGATTCCGAGCACCCTTCCGATGAGCTTTCCACTCGCATCGAAACGTACCAGCGGTATCGGGATGTGTTCTCCAGTGCGCCGATCCGTCTCATGAGCCGGGTCGTAAGCTCGATGCGCAGCCGCGGGTTCGGCGACCTGGCGACTGCGATAGGGGACCTCGACTGGCGAACCGTTCCAACGAACGACCCCGAGGATCCGCAGCTGCGCCAGGACTGGGGTGATCTCCTGAAATGCGCGGCCACCCACGTGGATGGGTGGTTGAGCCAGCTCTCCGAGCACCCTATGGGCTACAACCTCGATTCGATCGGGTACCCCGCGGTCACCAGAGCATGGAGCGAGGTGTGGAGGCACCAGGTGGGGCTCGAGTTCGCGAACAGCCCCGGGACGCTGCCGCAGGTGTTCGTCTTCCACGGCGGGAATCAGTGCCTGCAGGCCGCCCTCATGGGGGTTTCGGAGGCGAAGCGGGAGCGCGAGGGCTGTGCCAGCCCAGCGACCATGCTGGTGCCGCTCCCCACTTTCTCGTGCCCGCTCGACCAGATGGCACTGCAGGGGATGCGGGTTCACCTGCTGGCGCCTTCCCGGCCGGATATGGACCCCGATCCGGACGACCTCACCACCATCGGAGATGGTCAGGAGATCGACGGCCTGTACCTGATGCCGATCAACAACCCCACCGGACGCACCCTTCCACCCGAGCAGCTGCGGGCGTTCCTGGCGGCTTTCCTGGACCGCTGGCCCCATGCCGGGATCATCCTCGACTCGGTGTACGTCCGCCTGCATCCGCAGCACCGGCAGCTGCTGAGCTGGTTCGGGGAGGACCCGCGCTTTGCCGAGCGCGTGGTGTTCATCGATTCGCTGTCAAAGACCCACGGCGTGACGGGCTTGCGTGCGGGCGCGATTCTGAGCCGGGCAACGCCGTTCGTGGGTGGAATCACGCGCTACGCGCAGAACGTGATGGCCGGCCCGTCGAACATGATGCAGGCGATGACGTTGGCGTTGCTGGCACCATACGTGACCGGGGACAAGGACCTCAAGCGCGCTCGCCTACGCCTGCAGCTGCGGATCGGCCGTCACCTGCGGCGCCGGCGGCGGCTCATTCTCGGCCGCGCATTCGCACGTCACGGGGAGCTGCTCGACGCCTCGCAACCGTTGCTGCCAGATCCTGAGGGGTTTGACTGGGAAGGCTCGATGTACGCCGTGCTTCGGCTCTCCGACCGTTGCCTCGAGGCGGCGGCCCGCCATGGCGTTTCGCCGACCGTAGCGCTCTATTTCGAGACCGGCATCGGTGGTGTGCCCCTGGCAGGCTTCTGCGGCAACCCCAACCTGACGCGGCATGGCCTGGTCGCCAACCAGGACGAGGCGCGCCTGGCTGCCTTCCAGCGGGAGGTGCAGCGGTACGTCAGGCTCTCGTTCGGGATGACACCGCCCCCGGCGGCGTAGCTCAGGGTTCCTCAGCGGTCGTGTGTACGGCCGGAAACGCCCTGCTCACCCCGAGCGCTGCGCAGCCGGCGAGCAGGAAGGCCGGCACCAGCTCGTAGAGGTTGTGGAGACCGCCGCGTTGCACCAGCCACCACGAGGCGAGGGTGACTGCAGTGGCAGCGAGAACCGCGGCCATGTCGCCGACCTCCATGCGCTCGGAGATGCGCCCCAGAATCAGGATCACGGCGGCCACCGCGAGAGTGAAGAACGGCACACGTGAGAACGCCACCGGGTCTGAAGCGGCGTCGCGCCCGAGCTTCCACGCCACCGTGACGCCGAAGCCAGTCAGCATTCCGGCCAGTGCGCCGTGGCGGCTGACTGCGTTTCTGTGCAGCGCCAAGAGGACGAGAGGACCGAAGCTCGCACCCAGCCCGGACCAGGCGAAGAGCACGAACCAGAACACCAGGCGTACCCCGGAGAGGGCGAGCAGGACACCGACCACGCCGACCACAGCTACTGTCCAGCGGCCGAGCACGAGGCTTCGGTGATCGTCTGCAGTGCGATCCATGACCTCCTCGACCACGTCGTAGGAGACAGCCGAAGCCGCCACAAGGAGCTGTGAAGAGACGGTCGACAGGATGGCGGAGATCACAGCCGCCAGCATGACCCCGGCGAGCACGGGGTGAAGCAGCTTGAGCGCCATCACCATCAGGGTCTGCTCGCCGTCTGCGAGGGCCGGGAACATCACCCGGCCAGCGAGCCCCACGACGCCTGCACCGTAGAAGACGGCCACCCCCCACAGGAGCGCGATCACGCGCAGACGGCGCACCTCACGCTGGTCCCTGGCGGCCATGTAGCGCGTGATCACGTGCGGCATCCCGGGGTAGCCGAGACCGATGCCGAGCTCGCCGACGATGAACCCCCACAGTGCAGGGCCGACCCGGTCACCGGTCGCGCTCAGTAGGTGAGGATCGATAGCGCCGAGACCGTTGACCAGGGCCTCGAAGCCGCCCAGCTTCGCCACCGCGTACAGGGGCAGGCCGATCAGGGCGGCCGCCATCAGAAGGCCCTGGAAGAGGTCGGTCCAGGCCACGCCGCGGAAGCCGCCGAAGGAGGTCACCGCGGTGATGACGGCGGCGCCGATGAGGACGCCGAGAAGGTACCCGCTCGGTCCTGCGATGCCAAGGGTCGACGAGAAGGCCTTGCCGGCGGCCGTCATCTGCGCTGCCACGTAGCCCATCATGCAGAGCAGGATGATCACCACTGAGGTAATCCTGAGCACGTGTCTGGGATCGCCCCAGCGCCGCGTGAGAACGTCGGACAGCGTGAGGGATCCCTGTTCCTCGGACACCCTTCGCAGCCGTGGCGCCACCACGAAGAGATTGAGAAGGTAGCCGGCCAGGCAACCCGGAGCGAACCACAGACCGGAGACGCCGTGTGTGTAGGTCATGCCGACCGCACCGAGCGTGACCCAGCCGGACTCCGAGCTCGCCGTGGACGAGATTCCCGCCGCCCACGCGCCGAGCGAGCGGCCGGCAAGGTGAAAATCCTCGCCGCCGTGGGTGCGGCGTGCAGCGCGCCAGCCGATGTAGAGCAACGCTCCGAGGTAGAGCGCCATCATCAACACCACGGTCAGCAAGGTGGAGGTGGACAACGGGCTCACCCGACGTCCTTCTCATCTCTTGTGCGGTCGGTGAATGCCAGCACGATGACGACGACCGTCAGCACAAGGGGAAAGACCCACAGCAGCAGGTTGGCTCCCAGGGTCAGGTGGTAGGTGCCCATCGGTCGCCATTGTACGTGGTCGGTGGGAGGATCCGAGTGGGTGGTGGGTACACTGGGTCGGAGGAGGCGGCGGCTGGAGGTCGACGATGACGATTCCTCAGACGATGCGAGCGATGGTCCTGGCGCGACCTGGGAACCCCCTCGAACCGCGCGAGCTCCCCGTTCCGGACCCGGAGCCGGGCCAGCTGTTGGTGCGCGTGCGGTGCTGCGCGGTGTGCAGAACCGACCTGCATCTGGTGGACGGAGAGCTTCCGGACCCGAAGCTGCCGGTGATTCCGGGGCACGAGATCGTCGGTGAGGTGGTTGCCGCCGGCGAGGGAGTGGAGCGCTTCAGCGCCGGGCAACGCGTCGGCTTGCCGTGGCTGGGCTGGACGTGCGGGGAATGCTCCCACTGCCGTGCAGGCCATGAGAACCTGTGCGAAAACGCGCGCTTTCATGGCTACACCCTCGACGGCGGGTTCGCTGAGCTCACGGTGGCAGATCAGCGCTACGCCTTCCCGCTACCGGACGAGTACACCGACGTGGCGGCAGCACCTTTGCTGTGCGCCGGCTTGATCGGCTACCGCACCTACCGCATGGCAGGCGAAGAGATCGACAGGCTCGGGCTGTACGGCTTCGGCGCGGCCGCCCACATCGTCGCCCAGATCGCGGTCTACCAGGGTCACAAGGTGTTCGCCTTCACCCGTCCCGGCGATACGGCGGCGCAGGAGTTTGCGCGTGGGATGGGCGCTGCATGGGCCGGCGGCTCGGACCAGAGCCCCCCGGAAGAGCTTGATGCGGCGCTGATCTTTGCCCCGGTCGGACCGCTGATTCCGGCCGCCCTGCGCTCCGTCCGCCCGGGTGGCGTGGTCGTCAGCGGAGGGATTCACATGAGCGACATCCCTTCATTTCCGTACCGCATACTGTGGCAAGAGCGGGTCGTGCGGTCGGTCGCCAACCTGACTCGCCGAGACGGCGAGGAGCTTCTGGCTCTGGCGCCGCGGGTGCCGATTCGCACCCGCACCGAGGTGCTGCCGCTGAGCGAGGCCAATACGGCCCTCGACCGGTTGCGGGCCGGTGACGTCGAGGGCGCGCTGGTGCTGGATTGCGGGAGCCTCCCGCCCACCCAAGGTGATTAAGTTATCAATATATTAGGTGATTGGGTTCCCCAGCCCACCCGGGCAGATCGCTAGACGCTAGACGCAAGACGCAAGACGCAAGACGCAAGACGCTAGACGCTACCCCCCACCCACCCAAAGAACGCGGATGTAGCGCGTTCCAGAAGAGGACCTCGGTCACGCTTCCAGTGTTTCGTTGGCGTCCGGCTCGTTCTCCTCAGGAGAGGTGCCGAGATAGCCCCTGCTCTCGAGCAGCGCAACGACCCGCTCGGCACTCTCTTGCGCGGTCTCCCGGTTGGTGTGTAGGACCAGCTCGGGCCGCAGGGGCGACTCGTAGGGGGCGCTCACGCCAGTGAACTCCGGGATCTGTCCGGCGCGGGCCCGAGCGTAGAGGCCCTTCGGATCGCGTGACTCGCACACGTCAAGCGGACACTCCACGTACGCCTCGATGAAGTCCCTTGGCTCCTGGATTTGGCGGCTGCGATCGCGATCGTGACGATAGGGCGAGATGAACGCCACCAGGTTGACGATGCCGGCCTGGGTAAAGAGCTTGGCGACCTCGCCGACGCGGCGGATGTTCTCGTTGCGGTCCTCGGGGCTGAAGCCGAGGTCGCTGTTGAGGCCGAAGCGAACGTTGTCGCCGTCGAGCACGGCACAGTGCACGCCTCGTTCCGTGAGCACGCCGTCGACCAGCGCGGCGATGGTCGACTTGCCGGACGCAGGTAAACCTGTCAGCCATACCGTGACGCCGCGGTGACCCATTCTGAGCTCGCGTTCCGAGCGTGTGACCTTGAGCTCCGACCGTGTGATGTTTGTGCTCTTGGGCTGAACCATGCTCGGCTGCCTCCCGATTCTCGTCGAACTCGAAGAGTGTGCGGAACGTCCGAACTGCCTCCGCGCGTTGCGATCCACCGTTTCATCTTACTCTTCGTTGCGGTGCTTCCTGCCAGAGCGGGGAGCCCGTGGTCGCGACACGTGGATGCTCGGCCGGGACCCATCCTGCGGACCCTCGGCGGGGTGAGGACCTTGCTTTGAACGAACCCATCGGTTCATGCAATCCCCGATGCAAACCGCTTTTGGTACCATCTCAGCATGCAAAGCGAGACGGACCTGGTGCCGTACGCATCCGGCAGGCTGGACGGCTCCCCGGTTCTGGTCCTTGCGCCCCACCCCGACGACGAGGTCTTCGGGTGCGGGGGCGTTCTCGTGCAGGCCGTCCGTTCGGGTGCCGAGGTCCGGGTCGTGACCCTGACCGATGGCGGGGCACAGGGCGATCCCGAGGAGCGGCGGCGCGAGGCCTCTGAGGCCGCGAGCCGTCTCGGCGTTCCCGACCCCGAGCGGTGGGTGCTCGCCGACCGCTCGCTCGAGCCGGCCGACGAGGCGCTCGCCGAGCGGTTGCGGGCGTTGCTGCTCGAGGTGCGACCGGCGGTGTTGCTGGCGCCGTCGCCGGCCGAGATACACCCCGACCACCGGGCGCTGGCTCTGGCGGTGTACCGCGTGCTGCAGCGGGCGGCGCCGGGCAGCGAGTTGCACGCAGCCGTGCAGGCGGTG
This sequence comes from Acidobacteriota bacterium, assembly GCA_022340775.1. Lineage (GTDB taxonomy): Bacteria > Acidobacteriota > Thermoanaerobaculia > Thermoanaerobaculales > Sulfomarinibacteraceae > JAJDNH01. The sequence continues at coordinate 25,454 of JAJDNH010000004.1, read as the reverse complement.
CGGCTGGCGGCGTACGAGGTGTCGGCGGTGCTGCGCCCCAACCTGTTGGTCGATGTCAGCGATGTCTGGGAGGACGTGCTCGCGGCTGCCAAGGCCTACGCCTCCCAGGTCGGAGTGCTGCCATACGTCGAGGTGATGGAGGGGCTGGCGGCGGCACGGCGGCTGACGCTGCCGGCTGGAGTCAGGCGGGCCGAGGCCTACTACGTCGCCGACCTCCGCTACATTCGCACCCACAGCGCGGCCGAGTGGGCCGCCGCCCAGGGGCCAACCGCCCAGCTCGAAGAGAGCGCGGGGTCAACGCCTCTCGATGTCGTCGTGCGAACCAAGGACCGGCCCCAGCTGCTGGCCCAAGCCCTCGACTCCTTGACTGCCCAGCTGGTGAGCCCGGCTCGTATCATCGTGGTCAACGATGGCGGACTTCCGGTAGGGGAGGTCTGCTCTGCGTTCGCCGATCGCCTACCTCTCGAGGTTATGGAGAGGGTGGAGAGCGAGGGGCGGGCGGCGGCGGCTCAGCGTGGGCTGGAGAAGTCGTCCGCGTCACATGTGGTCTTCCTCGATGATGACGACCGTTTTCTCCCCGAGCACCTGCTGGTGCTCGGACGCGCAGTCACCCGGGGCGTGACGGCTCCGTACACGGATGCTGTCCAGGGCGTGTGGCAGCCTGACGGCGAGGGAGGCTGGCGGCTTCTGGCCCGGCACCGCACCTTCGGCGGCGACTTCGACCGCGACCGCCTGCGGCTCGTGAACTTCATTCCGCTGCCGACGGTGGCCCTCCCGCGCGAGCTCGTCCTCGAGGTCGGCGGCTTCGACACCGCGATGGACCTCTACGAAGATTGGGACCTGCTACTGCGTCTTGCCGAGCGGACGCCGCTCGTGCACCTGCCGGTGGTGACCTGCGAGTACCGGGTACTGGCCGGTACCGGGGCCATCACCGCCGCTAACCCGCCGGGTTCGTCCGGTCAGCTGGCGGCGCTTGCAGCGGTGTGGCGGCGCAATGGGCTGTTTGAGGACGAGGTCGCGTTGGCGCGCGCGGTGATGTCGCTGGTGGCGGAGCGTGACCGCCAGGCCGAAACGGCGCGAGGCCTCGACGAGCGCTTGGTCGAGGTCACCGGGGAGCGCGACGGTTTGCGGGCCCGGGTCGTTCGAATGGGTGGCGAGGGGACCGACTGCGAGGCACTGCAGGCCGAGGTCGACCGGCTCAACGGCATCCTCGATCAGATCTACTCCTCCAGGACCTGGAAGCTGCACCGGCTCCTCGAGCGCGGCCGCGGAGAGCCCGAGGAGTGAGCCGAGTCTTCGCCATCTGTCCCGAACCGGTCCGCAACGTCACGGCCGGCGTCGGGACCCGGATGACCAGCCTCGCCGGAGTGCTCGCCGGAGCCGGCCATCCGGTCACGCTGGCGGTTCCCAACGATCCTCAGGAGGCGGTCGGCGTTTCCGACGGCGTGAGCGTCATCAGGGCGGAGCCCGAGCGCCTCGGTCGTCAGGCGGATGGTCACGATCTCGTGCTACTGCACGGCCACCTCGGCAACCACTACCTGGAGCAGCGCGACGACCTGCCGGTCGTGGTCGACCTGTACGATCCGTTCCTGATCGACAACCTGCACTACTACCCCGAGCTCGGGCTCGAGCCCTTCGCGACAGACCATGCCACCTGGCGGCTACAGATGGCGTGCGGCGATCTGTTCCTGTGCTCTTCAGCGGAGCAGCGGGGCTACTACCTCGGGTGGCTGACCGCGCTCGGCCGGGTCAGCCCGCCGGTCGTCGCCGGCGACCCCGGCCTCGAGCGCCTGATTGTCGAGGTACCGTTCGGGGTGCCGAGCGGCGAGCCACCGCCGATTCCAGCGCGGGCGGCAGTGCTTCCTGATCGCGCTGGCTCAGCCGAGCTGCTGTACTTCGGAGGCATCTACGACTGGTACGATCCGCTGGTCGTGCTCGAAGCTCTGCCGGCGGTGCTCGAGCGTCATCCGGCGGCGTGCGTGGTGTTCGTGGACCACCCGCACCCGGAGCTCACGCCGCAGTCAGTCGCGGCGCGAACGCGGGCCGAGGCGACGCGACGGGGTTGGCTGGGAAGCCACGTGGTATTCACATCGTGGCGCTCGCCAGCGGACCGTTTCTCGCTGCCGCAGGTGTGCGACCTCGCCGTGGTCACCCACCGACCCGGCCTCGAGACAATGCTCAGCCTGCGCACGAGGCTCGTCGACCTGCTCTGGCTGGGTCTGCCGCTGGTAGTGAGCGAGGGTGGCACGATGTCGCGCGTGGTGAGGGAGACCGGCGCCGGCGAGGTGGTACCTCCTCACGACCCGGCGGCGCTGGCCACCGCTATCAACGCGGTTCTCGGGGATGGCGGGCGCCGGGCGCAGGCGGGCGAGGCCGGTCGACGGTGGGCGGCGGACCGGACCTGGGAACGGGTGGCGCGCCCGTTGCTGGAGTTCGCAGCGCAGCCGTGGCGTGACCGGCATCGGGGGGCAAGCGGCGTCGAGCTCGGGCCGCCCGCGATCGTCGAGCCGTTGTCGGTGCGGCTGCGGCGGTGGGCGCGTCGGGCGTGGCGGCGGCCGTGAAGGCGTCGGTGATCATCGTCGTGCACGCCGGCCGAGAGCGTCTCGACGACAGCGTGGCCTCGCTCGCCGGCCTCGAGCGGCGGGCTGACACCGAGGTCATCGTGGTCGACAACGGCTCGTCCGAGGCTCTTGGCGAGGAGGCGCGGCGGCGGTTCCCGTGGGTGCATGTGGTGCGAGAGGAAACCAACCTGGGCTTTGCCGGCGGTGTCTGCCGAGGTGTGGAAGTAGCGAGCGGCGAGGTGCTGCTCCTGCTCAACGACGATGCCGCGGCCGCGCCGGAGTGGCTCGACGCCCATCTCGACGCGCTGGCGAGCCGCCCCGAAGCGGCCGCGTCCGCGGGCCGGCTCGTGAGCTGGGACGGCAGTCGGAACGACTTCGTTCGCGGCGTGGTGACCTTCGACGCGCACGCCTTCCAGCTCGGCCAGGGGCGACACATCGAGGACGTTGCCGTTCCCGAAGTCGGTGAGCCGCTGCCGTTCGCCTGCGGCGGGAACCTGGCCGTGCGGCGTGCCGACTGGGATCTGGTCGGTGGCTTCGATCCGAATCTGTTCGCCTACTTCGAGGACGTGGAGCTCGGTTGGCGGCTGTGGGCGGCGGGCCGTCCGGTGATCGCCGCCCCCTCCGCCATTGCCCGGCACCGCGGCATGACGACCTCGAATGCCTTCGGCAACTACCGGCGGGGCGTGCTCTTCGAACGCAACGCGCTGCGCGTGTTCTTCGCCTGCGCGGACGACGAGCATCGGGCGGCTCTCGGCGCCGCCGTGCTGGTAACCTTCCTCCATCGCCTGGCGGCGTTCGCGGCCGCAGATCCTGCGATGGCGGGGGTCCTTGGGGAGCCCTTCCGCGGCGACGTCGGTGGGAAGCCTGGGCACGGAGAGCGCCGGAGGGAGGTCAACCGGCGGGGCGTCGGCGGGGCTCTTCGGCACCTGATCTCGCGGGTGACCCGGAGTCCGCGAGAGGGTGAGCCATGCCTGGACGACGGCCTGCTGTTGATGCAGCTGCAGGCGGCGGAAGGTTTTCTCCAGGGCCTCGACCGAACCACCGTGCGTCGGCGCGAGCTGGAAGATGTGCGGCGCATTCCGGACCGCGAGATTCTGGCGCGCTTTCCCCGCCTCATTGTCCCCGCGTACACCGGTGATGCGGAGTGGTTCTCGTCGGACGGTTTCCGTGAGCTGCTGCCGGCCGGGTGGCCTCTTCAGGAACGGGCCCTGGAGGACATCATCCGGCGAGCTGATGGCTGAGAACCAGGCCGTGTCCGCCGGGAATCTGCTCGTGTATGAGCGGCTCGGGGCGAGACCGTCGGCCGACCTCGCCCTCGAAGAGGTCCTGATCGCGCTCGCCGCTGGCGGCCGACCGTCGTTGCTCATGACCTCGTGGCCGGGCCCGGTGGTCGTCCTCGGATACGGTCAGCCGGCCGAAGATGTCGATCTCGAGCTCTGCCGGGCGAGGGGAATCCCGGTGCTGCGCCGCATCACGGGCGGTACCGGTGTGGTCCATAGCAGAGACCTTGGGGTGGCGTTGGCTCTGCCTGCGGATCATCCCTGGGCAGCGGGCGTGATCGGGCTGTACAGCCGTTTTCTGGACGTTCTCGGGCCTACTTTAGCGGCCGTCGGAGCCGCGGTCGAACGCCTCGAGAGGCCGCGCCGTGCGACTCGCGTCCGCTCGCCGATCTGCTTCGAGGACCAGCTCGCGGACACGTTGGCCGTGAACGGCAAGAAAGCGGTCGGCTGTGCCCAGGCCCGGCGCCGGCGGGCGGTGCTGGTCCATGCTGCCGTCCTGCTCGGCCTCGACGCCACCCTCTATGCCGAGGTCTTCAGAGTTCCGACGTCGCGGGTGCTGGCCGCACTGTCTCCGGCCGCCGCAGTCCCGCCCGAGGTGCTTGCGAGCGAGCTGGCCGTCCGGTTTGCAGCCGCGCTGGAGCTCGAAGTACAGCGTGCGGACTCTCCCGAGATTCCGGCACCGCTCCTCGACCGCTACGCTGAGCTGCGCTGGGCACCGGTACCCGAATCGATTCGCTAGCGGTTCTCTGCAGCTCCGGCGCCCGGACGTCTGCTCTGCAGACGCCCGTCGTCGCCTGCCTCGGAGCGGGCGAAGATCTCCAACGGTTCATTGCCCTCAAGGCCCGCTCCGGGCAGGCAACGAGGCGCCTCCATCGAAGCTGAGGCCACACGGCCGACCGCCCTCCCCGCGGGTTGCCAAGCTCGAGGTTTCCTGCCGCCGCGCCTGCATTGAGGGCACACTCCAGGAAACCTCGAAGCATGGCACGCCCCGCCGAGCGCACCATTCTCTGGGGCGCGTTGGGGAGGGTTCCGCGGGTGGATGGGGGTCTTTCCTCTAACCTCTAACCTCTATCCGGTCCCCGGGCGGGAAGGGGGTCCCCTCACTCCTTACTCTTCACTCCTCACCCTCCTGGGTGGGTGGGGGCCACATCCGAAATAGACCATCGCCCGTACCTGTTTTCATTGATGCGCTGCAGATCAGGGAGGGGTCCCGCATGCCACGAACAACAGTCTTCGAGTCGGTGATCGAGCGCCTCGAGATCCTGGCGCCGGACGGAGTCGTGGACGAGGGGTTGATGCCCGGCCTGAACGACGACCAGGTCCTCGAGCTGTACCGCAACATGGTGCGGATGCGGGTCTTCGACGAGAAGGCGGTCAAGCTCCAGCGTCAGGGGAGGATGGGAACGTGGCCGCCGCTGAAGGGCCAGGAAGCGGCACAGGCCGGCGTCGCGCTCGCCATGAGCGATGACGACTGGCTGGTGCCGGCGTTCCGGGAGCACGGGATCATGATCCTGCGTGGCGTCCCGGGGCACCTGGTCCTCGCGTACTGGGCGGGCGACGAGCGCGGCTCGGCGTTTCCCGACGGCGTGCGCTGCTTCCCGATCGCGGTCCCGGTCGGCAGCCAGTTCGGCCACGGGGCGGGGCTCGGAATGTCGCTCGGCCTGCGTGGCGAGCAGGCGGTGGCGGTGACCTTCGGCGGCGACGGCGCCACCTCGGAAGGAGACTTCCACGAGGCCCTCAACTTCGCGGGGGTCTTCAAGGCTCGAACGGTGTTCGTGATCCAGAACAACGGCTGGGCGATCTCGGTTCCACGCTCGGGCCAGACGGCGTCCGCGACCCTTGCCCAGAAGGCGCTGGCCTACGGGATTCCCGGAGTCCAGGTCGACGGCAACGACGTCTTTGCGGTCTATGCAGCCACGATGGAGGCGCTCGAACGCGCGAGGTCCGGCGATGGACCGACGCTGATCGAGGCGGTCACCTACCGTCTCGGCGACCACACCACGGCCGATGACGCCGGCCGTTACCGGACCGAAGAAGAGGTCGAAGCCTGGAAAGAGCGCGATCCGATCCTGCGGCTCGGCCGCTACCTGCAGGCTCGGGGCCTGTGGGACGACGCGCGGGAGGAGATGTTGGCCGAGGAGGCGGCGAAGTGGGTCTCCTCACAGATCGAGGCACTCGAGGCGATGACGCCGCCCGACCCGGCCGACATCTTCCGCTATATGTACGCGGAGATGCCAGCGAACCTGGAGGAGCAGATGCGGTCGCTGATCGAAGAGGTGGCGTCATGACGGCGCAGCGGGCCAACCCCAGCGAGGACGGCGAAGGCGGGCTGCGGGCGGTTCCCACGACCAGCACCGCGAAGCTGACCATCGCCCAGGCGGTGCGGGACGGCCTGGCGGCCGAGATGGCGCGCGACGAGCGCGTGATCGTGATGGGCGAGGACGTTGGCGTCGACGGCGGTGTCTTCCGCGCCACCGACGGGCTCATCGAGCGCTTCGGTCCGCAGCGGGTGATCGACACTCCCTTGGCCGAGGACGGCATCGTGGCCACTGCGATCGGCATGGCCATGAGCGGCCTGCGGCCGATCGCCGAGATTCAGTTCATGGGCTTCGTCTACCCCGCTCTCAACCAGATCTTCGCCCACGCTGCCCGCATGCGTGTGCGCACACGCGGCCGCTTTCACGTGCCGATGGTGATCCGTATGCCGTTCGGCGGTGGCATCCACGCGCCGGAGAGCCACTCCGAGTCATACGAGGCGCTGTTCGTACACACCCCCGGAATCAAGGTCGTCATCCCGTCCAACCCGCATGACACCAAGGGCTTGCTGGCGTCGGCGATCCGTGACGAAGACCCGGTGGTGTTCCTCGAACCGAAGAGGATCTACCGCGCCTTTCGAGAGGCCGTGCCCACCGACGACTACACGGTGCCCTTGGGCCGGGCGGCGGTTCCTCGTGCTGGCGAGGACGTGAGCCTGATCTCCTGGGGAGCGATGGTCCGAGTGTGCCTGGACGCCGCCCAGGAGCTGGCGGGTGACGGCATCTCGGCCGAGGTCGTCGACCTGCGTACGCTCAACCCGCTCGACCGCGATGCCCTGCTCGCGTCGGTGGTCAAGACGGGGCGCGCCGTCATCGTCCACGAGGCGCCGCGAACCGCCGGTTTCGGGGCCGAGATCGTTGCGCTCATCAACGAGCACGCATTGCTCCACCTCGAGGCGCCGGTGCAGCGGGTGACCGGTTTTGACACCGTCTTCCCCTACGCAAGACTCGAGAAGCACTACCTGCCAACGCGGGAGCGCGTGGTCAAGGCGGTTCGCGCTATCCTGGACTTCTGAGCCAAGCAGCGGTTCTTCGAGAAGGGACGAGAGATGGCGTACGTGTTCGAGTTTCCCGATGTCGGCGAAGGGATCCACGAGGGCCGGGTGGTGGAGTGGCTGGTCGCGGGCGGCGACAAGGTCGGAGCGGATCAGCCTCTGGTCAAGGTCGAGACCGACAAGGCGGTGGTCGAGCTTCCGGCGCCGAAGGCGGGAACGGTTCTCCAGTTGCATGTGGAGGCCGGCGCAGACATCCATGTCGGCGACCCACTGGTGACCATCGGTGAGGAGGGAGAAGAGGCGGCGCCGGCTCCGGCGAAGGCCGCACCGCCGGCCACAGCAAGCGAGCCGGCAGCCGATGCGCCGAAGCCAACCGTCCAGGCGGTTGGGGAGCAGGCGCAGCCACGGCGGCCACTGGCGACTCCCAGGACGCGTGCGCTCGCTCGCCGGCTCGGCGTCGACCTCGCCGGAATCGAGGGAACGGGGTCCGGGGGACGCATCACCGACGATGACGTGGAGCGCGCCGCCCAGGCGCCCGCTGCGGCACCTGCGCGGCCGGCGCAGCCCGCCGTACGGATCTCGTCCGGAACCCCTGGTCATACTGCCGACGGTGCTGTCGAAAGGGTCTCGATCAGCCATTTGCGCAAGGTGATCGCGGAGTCGATGCGCGACTCCAAGCACACGGCGGCCCACGTGACCCACGTCGACGAGGCCGATGTCACCGAGCTGATGGCCCAGTACAGGGCCATGAAGCCCGAGATCGAGGAGCGTTTCGGGATCCGGTTCACGCTGCTGCCGCTGTTCGTCAAGGCGCTGGTGACGGTGCTGAAGGACCACCCGATGTTCAACGCCGAGATCGACGAGTCGGCGGGCGAGATCCTCCTCAAGAGCTTCTACAACATCGGCATTGCCGTGGACACGCCAGAGGGGCTGATCGTACCGGTAGTGAGGAACGCCGACGGCAAGGACATGGTGCAGCTGGCGGCCGAGATCGTCGACCTCGCCCAGCGCGCGCGCGAGCGGCGACTGGCCCTCGAGGAGCTGCGCGGCGGGACCTGCACGATCACCAACATCGGTCCCCTGGGCGGGGTGTTCGCGACCCCGATCATCCGCCAGCCTGAACTCGCGATCATCGGCCTGCACAAGATCACGGAGCGTCCCGTCGTTGTCGACGGCGAGATCGTGGTGCGCAGCATGATGTACCTCAGCGTCTCGTTCGATCACCGCTGGATCGACGGCGCAGAGGGTGCGCGTTTCATGACCGATCTGGTGAAGCTGGTGGAGAAGCCGGGCCTGCTCATGGCCAGGCTGTAGCTGGCGCTCTCGACCGGTGCGGGCCGGCTCAGGTACAGGTCACTGCAGTGCAACTGCCTTCGACAGAAACGAGGATGCCTGCCAACGCTGGATCGGGGCGTCTGGACAGAACAGAAGGTGCCCGTCGGCGTCGGTCCCGCAGCCGGCGGTTATCCCTTCCCGGTAGATCTGGTCTATCCAGGCGGCGGCAAAACTGCCCACCGGCACGTCGGCGAAGATTCCGGTCGCGGCCGGCGGCTGGTAGCTTGGACCGTGCTTGGTGCGAAGCACGAAGACCGCTGCCTGGGCACGCGATGTGCCAGCATTCGGGCAGAACGAAGTTGGGCTGCATCCGTTTGTGAGCCCCTCGTTGTGCAGCTGCTCGATCCAGGCGGCGGCGAAAGCATCAACCGGGACGTCGTCGAAGACCGTTCCGGTGGCGGGTGGCGGGGTGTAGCAACCGCCGTGCTCAGCACGCAGAAGCAGAACGGCCATTTGTGCCCTCGAGGCCTGCTTGGCGGGGCAGAAGCTGCCGCCGCCGCAGCCTGCCGAGATGGCGTGACGTCCCACCAAGTCCACCCACACGTGACGGGGGTCGCTCTCAGGCACGTCGGTGTAGCCACCGGACACCGTGTAGGCGGACAGATGTCCGGACTCATCGGTGGCATACAGGATCCCCTCGATCACGATCGGGCTCTCCCAGTGGACGCTGGGCCATGAAGTGCTCCAGAGAACGTTCCCTGTCGTCGGCGCTAGCGCCTCCAAGGTGCCCGAGCCTTCCGTGTAGAGGACGTTGTTGCCGATTACCGGAGATGTCCGAGCTCCGGACTTCTGCCACTCGACCTGAAGCGATGGAGGAGCGGGTGGCGCGAGTACCAATCGCAGGCCGGAAAGGCCATTGTTGTTGGCGACGAAGATCCAGGTCGAGTCATCGGCCGGGTTGACCCAGACCGCCGGCGCTGTGAGCACCCCTCGTCCCTGGGGAACGGCGGTTATGCTGAGCTCGCCACCGACATGTCCCGGCCCGCCCTGGCCACTCAGATCAGTGAGATCGAGGATGCGGAGCTGGCTGTCCTTGCCGCTCTGGACCGCAAGCACACCGGGGTAGGACGGGGCCGGGAGGATGGCTGGTGCGGTGCTGCCCAGGTCCAGATCGGCGGCATTGAGTTGTGCGTAGTTGGTCGGCGTGTAGCTGTCGAGTGGCCAGCCCGCGCTACCGGTGCCGTCTGGGTTCAGAGCAAAGACGCTGTCCCCCCAGTTGTAGCCTCCACTGTTGGCATCGAACACGCCGTTACCAGTAGCCATGAAGATGCGGTTTGTTTCAGGGTCGTAGACGACGCCGACTCGAGCCCAGATTGCCGACTGAACATTCGCGCAATCCGGGGTCCCGTTGAGGACGAAGTGAACCGGGTTGTCGCTGCAGTCCGCGTTGAACACGTGCTGGCTGCCGTCCGACAGCCGGATCGCCGTGACGTGACCCTGATAATCGCCTTGGTCGCCCGGATAACCGCCGTTCGCGACGTACAGGTAGGAAACCCCCGAGGCGGTGGTGACGATCGAGAGGGCTGAGGAGCCTTTTTCAACCGATGGCTTGAGAGTTGCGAGCTCGGGCCAACCGCCCGTTGTCACCTCTGTGCCGTCGCCCACCGCGTACTTGTGGACATATCCGTCAAGGCCGTACGAGTACACGTACTGACCGTTCGGATCGACGGCCGGAGAGGAGGTCGTGTAGTTCGGGCCGGTCGCGGGCTGCTGCGACCAGATCTGTGCGCCGCTGTGGGCATCGAGCGCGACACAGTGCCCGGCCTTGGTGGTGACGAACAACAGGTCGCGGACCCCGTCCAGAGTCTGCACCCGACCGAGGAACGCCGGGGCGCCATCGGCAACTGCCGGCAGTGAGACCTGGAAGAGGCTCGTGAGCCTCGGGGCGTTGGCCCCTGTGAGAAAGACCTCCGTCGTGTTGTTGCCACTATGGCCGGCGTCGAGGTTGAACTGCGGCCAGTTGCAGGGATGTGCTGTTGCAGTGCCGACTAAGAGTGCGATGGACAGGCCCACAGGCACGTAGTATCTCATGATCGGAATTCCTCCGAACATCCCAACGTGCGCTCAAGAGGCTGGATTCCGTCGATGGCATGGTGACTGGGGTTCACGGATGCGGAAAGAGAGAGCGAGATCGCGTCTGGTACTCTACTGATCTACAACGGCGGGGCCGTCTGCGGCGCTCGCCGAGGGGTAGGTGAACCATGGTCGTAGGATCCGTTTCGCGAGGGTGTCAGGTGGTCGTGATCGGTGCGGGCCCGGGTGGGTACGTTGCCGCGATCCGTCTCGCCCAGCTCGGCAAGGACGTCGTGCTGGTCGAGATGGCGCCGACGCTCGGCGGTGTCTGCCTTAACGAGGGCTGCATTCCCTCGAAGGCGTTGATCCACGCCGCGGACCTCAAGTACGAGGTCGAGCACGCCGCCGCTCTCGGAATCTCGGCCAACGGCCTCGTAGTCGACATGACCAAGGTGGTCAAGTGGAAGGACGGTATCGTACGGCGTCTGACCGGCGGGGTGAAGTTCCTGTGCGAAAAGAACGGCGTCGAGCTGATCGGCGGCGGGGCGGTCTTCGAGTCGGAGCGCAAGATCGTGGTGACGACCGGCGACGACCGGTCGGAGATCGAGTTCGAACAGGCGGTCATCGCCACCGGCTCGTCGCCGATGGCGCTGCCCGGCTTCCCGATCGACGGTGAGCGAGTCATCGGCGCTCGGGAGGCGCTGTCGCTGGAAGCGGTTCCCGAATGGCTGGTGGTTATCGGAGCCGGCTATATCGGGCTTGAGCTCGGGATGGTGTACAGCAAGCTCGGTTCGAAGGTGTCGGTCGTCGAGTTCCTTCCGGATCTCTTCCCCACCCTCGAGCCCGAAGTTGCCCAAGCAATGAAGCGCCGGCTCAAACAGCTCGGCATCGAGCTTCACCTGAGCCACCGCGCGCATGCCTTCGAGCCCGGCGAGCCGTCGATCGTCACCGCCCTCGGCCCGGACGACAAGGAGCTCAAGCTGGGAGCGGACAAGGTCCTGGTGTCGGTGGGGCGGGTCCCGAACAGCGCCGGTCTGGGCCTCGAGGCAATCGGCGTTCAGTTCGACGACAAGGGTTTCATCAAGGTCGACGAGCGACAGCAGACCACCGCGCCGGGAATCTACGCGATCGGCGACGTCGCCGGCGGCGCCTTGCTGGCGCACAAGGCGTACCAGGAAGCCAAGGTGGCGGCGGAGGTGATTGCCGGAGAGCCGGCGGCTTTTGACAACGTCGCCGTACCCGCGGTCGTCTACACCGACCCCGAGATCGCCTGGTCGGGGCTCACCGAGCGTGAAGCGCGGGAGCAGGGGTTGGAGGTCGTGACCGGCACCTACCCCCTGCGGTCGCATGGGCGGGCGATGACGCTGAACGCTGCCGAAGGCTTCATCAAGGTGGTTGCCGATGCTACGACCAAGCAGCTGCTTGGCATCACGGCGATTGGCCCCGGCGTCTCAGAGCTGATGGGGGAGGCCACCTTGGCGTTGGAGATGGGCGCCTTTCTCGAGGACCTAGCGGCCAGCATCCATCCTCATCCGACAATGTCGGAGGCGCTGCAGGAGGCCGTCGAGGCCGCTCTCGGCAAGGCGGTCCACACGCTCAACGAGTAGCACGCGAGAGCCGCGTTTCCACTCAGCTGTCGACCGATGTCGACCCGGGCTTGCCCTGATGGCGGTCGATGTCGTCGCCCTCGCCGTCCTCCTTCTGCCACGACTCCTTGATGTACATGATCTCCTCGATCGCCTCCTGCCCATCGGCGTTCCGGAACGATTCGAAGATCACCGTGCCGACGGTCCGTGTGCCTGTCGACAGGCGCCGCTTGCCGACGACGTAGCGTAGGAAGAACCAGACGAAGAGGCCGACGATGACTGCCACGAAGATCAGGTAGGCGGTCGTTCCCATGACCTGGTGTACCACCAACACCCCCACCGGCGCGTTGACCTTCTGCAATTGTGTGGCCGCTGCCGACCGGCGTCAACGAATGCTTCGTGGCGCCCGGTCTCCAGGGCGTGCGCGGTAGGTGACGGCGCGAACCCGACCGCGCACCTGCTCGATCGTGACGCCGGTCCTCTCCAGCAGGCTGGCGATCTCCGCTGGGACCTCGTCGCCGACCATCCCGAGGTAGTCGATGTCTCGCAGTACCTCGATGTCCGCCAGGCCGGCGGTGCGGAGGAGGTCGAAGTACGGTCCGCGCTCCATCGCCCCCGCGACGCAGCCGACGTAGGCGAGGACGTCGGCCCGCACGGCGTCCGGCAGCGGGGCATCGAGCACGATGTCCGAAATCACTGCCCGTCCACCGGGCCGCAGCACACGTGCCATTTCGAGGAAGACGGCGGCCTTGTCCGGTACCAGGTTGATGACGCAGTTGGAGGTCACGGCATCGATGGAGGCATCGTCGACCGGCAGCTCCTCGAGCCGACCGGCACGGAACTCGACGTTGACGGCGCCTGCTGCCTTGGCGGCTGCCCGCGCTCGCTGCAGCATCTCGGGCGTCATGTCGACGCCGATCACGTGGCCCCCCGGGCCGACGCGACGGCCGGCCAGAAGGGCGTCGAGACCGGGGCCGGAGCCGAGGTCGAGGACCGTCTCACCGGGGGCGAGATCGAGCGCTGCGAGAGGAGCTCCGCAGCCGAGGCCGAGGTCGGCGCTGCCGGGGAGCAAGTCGAGCTCGGCGCGGTCGTACCCGAGCACGGTCGAAGGGGGAAGAGGCGCGCCTGCACACGTGGAGCAGCAGCTGCCGGCATCGGCCGCGATTCGTCCGTAGCGCTCCCGCACTTTGGCGACCATGTTCTCGGTCTTGCTCTCCGTGGGCCGTTTCTTCATGATTGCCTCCCGTCTTCTTGCCGGTTGAACAGGTGGTCGTAGACGCCCGGGCAGCAGTCCGTGGTAGCGGCGCGGACCGCGTCGAGCAGGCGTTCGAGGGCGGTCAGCACAAGAGCCTCTTCTCCATCAGGTAAATAGTCGAGGATCGAGCGCGCGAAAGCCTCTTCCTGCTCTGCAACTGCGGCTGCGGCATCTCGGCCGGGAACCGTCAGCTCGACGAGGCGGACACGGGCGTCCCCGCTGTCAGCCACCCGTGTGACCAGGCCGCGAGCCTCCAGACGGTCGAGGTTGCGGCTGAGGGTCGAGGCATCGATGCCGAGACGGCGCCCGAGGTCACCGGCACGCGCTGGCCCGCCCAGGCTGAGCGCCGCCAGAGCGGTCGCCTGCGCCACCGTCGTGCCGCAGCAGCTGATCTCCGCGCGCTCGGCCACTGCGAAGCGGCGGACGAGTGCCTGCACCAGCCGCTGAAGACGACTGGCGGGCTCCTCGGTGTGCAAGTGCGCCGTGGTCGTCTTGTTCATGACAATAGTTGTAACATACAAATAATAAGAAGTCAAGTGGCGGAGGAGGAGGTGGACAACCGAGGACGTCACAGGTGCCGGCCAGACAGTCAGGTGATGAGGTTCCCCTGTCCACCCAAGAAACGCGGGCGGAACACGCTCCGGCAGTGAACGATCCGGGCCGGGCTCTCTGTGGTACCGTCTTCTATCGTTCGTTCGGCCGCCACAGGCGGTCGAGAGCAGGGAGGATACGATGCGGGGGACGACATGGCTGAAATCCTCGAAGAGGCTCCTGCTTGCCGTGAGTCTGCTTCTGGCGTCCGCCGTGGCCTCGGCCGCTGCAGGGCCGGCATCCACGGCGCCGGACAGCCTGTTGGTGCTGGGGCCGCTCCCGCTGCCGGCGGCGGCGACCGAAAGCGGCCCGCTCGTGCCCAGAACAGAGCCGGTTGCTGAGATCGATACGGTGACAGCCGACCCGCAGGCGGGGGACGAGGTGGTCCTCGATCCGGCCGGCGCGGTGGCCTGGCGCGAGGTCAAGCCTGGCCCCGGCGAGCCGATCTCGCTTCCGCGGCAGGGCGTGTACTGGCTGGCGGTGCGGCCGACCCTGGACCGGTGGACTCATCTCGAGCTCGGGCTCGAGGGAGCCGACTCGAGGGCGCTGTACGTCGATGGCAAGCTGGAGGCTGGCCTCGATGAGGGACCGGGTGGTTCTTTGAAGGCGACCGTGGGTCTCGCCCGCGGTCGACACCTGGTGCTCGCGCGAGTCGAGCGTCGCTCGAGTGGTGGCGAGGCTCCCAAGGTGCAGCTCGCCGTATCCTGCCAGCCGCAGGCGGGGATCGCCTGGAATGCCCCCGGCCCGGTCGTGCCGGCGAGCTTCGACCAGATGCGTGCGATCGTGTCGATCGGCCCGGTTGCCGTGGCCTACGAGGGGCGTCTGATCGCCCGCCGCGTCCGCTACCGAGGCCGTACCGGTGGGAGAATCCACTCCTCGGTCGAGCTCCTCGACTCCGAGGGCAATGTCGTTGCCTCCTCGATTGGCGATGCGTCGGCATCCCCGGTCGCGTTCTCGCCGGACTCGAAGAACGACCTCCTGCTGCTGCGGGAGAAGGGGAAGCACGGTACCAACCTCGTGCTCTACGACGCCGCCAGCAGGTCGCTCCATACCCTCGTCCGCGACGAACCCGACCTCGGTTTCATCCACTTCGGTCCCGGAGGCACCCACCTTCTGATCTCATCGGCGCGGGGCGTGAAGGTCGAGAAGCGAGATCCCAAAGCGGCGCGCCTGCGGCGTGCCCTGCGTGAGAAGCTGCGGGACTACGAGACGCGACGCCACCTGTGGTTGGTCGAGGTCGCGACCGGCGCCAGGCGAAGCCTCACCGCGCCGGGGGACTGGGTGCTGGACGATGCAGCGTTCGTACCTGCCAAGCGGGCCATCGTCTACGCGCGCACCGTGCCGCGCCAGGACCGCCCATGGTTCGCGACCGAGATCCGTTGGATCGACCTGATCAAGAACACCGACACACTGGTGAAGACGTTTGTGGCTGGGTGGGAGAGCCGCCCGGCAAACCTGACCCCCTCCCTGGACGGCAGACGGCTGGCGTTCTTCGGTCCTCCGGAGCAGGTGGGAGCCGGGCACGATGAGCACAACGTCTACAACAGGGAAATCTGGGTTCTCGATCTGGAAACCAAGAAGCTGGAGCGGGTCACGAAGTCCGAGGGACCGGCGTACACGATCGGTCGCGGCGATCTGCTGAGCTGGATCCACAACGGGCACGGCCTGATCGCCTCCGCGACCGACGGCTCGGTCACACGCCTCGTGCGTCTCGATGAGGGCACCACCCCGTGGCATGCCGAGCGCCTGGGAACGATTGCGGAGACGATCTCCTATCCAACACTCTCGCCGGATCGGCTGGTGGCGGCGTACGTCGCCTCCAACCGCGGTGTCCTGCCAGAGCTCCAGGTGATGGAGGTCGACTCCGGCAAGGAGCGCGTGCTCGAGCGCCCCAACCAGGACCTGGCCACCAGCTGGCGGATCTCGGTGCCGGAGAAGGCGCCGTTCAAGGCGCCCGACGGGCGCCTGATCGACGCCTGGTGGTATCCACCAACGGTCAAGGTCGACAACGGCAAGACCCCGCTCATCGTCTACTACTACGGCGGCGCAACGCCGACGACCCGGCGCTTCAACACGACGCATCAGGTGTTGGCGGCTAACGGCTACGCTGTGCTCGTCATCAACCCGCACGGTGCCTACGGCTACGGTCTGAGGTTTGCCGATGCCCACGTCAACGACTGGGGTCCGAAGGCGGCGGCCGACATCCAGGCCGGGATCGACGCATTCCTCGCCGATCACCCCCAGATCGATGGCAAGCACGTCGGCATCTACGGCGGATCCTACGGCGGTTTCATGACCGAGTACCTCATCAGCACCAGCGACCGCTTCGCCGCCGCGGTGGCGATGTACGGGATCAGCGACATCACCCCCTACTGGGGGGCCGGAATGTGGGGCTACACTTACGGCGACATGGCCTTGGCTGGGTCGTTCCCGTGGAACGCGGAGAAGCTGTTTGCCGGCCACTCGCCGATCTACCATGCGGACCGCATCCACACGCCGCTGCTGCTGCTCCACGGCGAGGCCGATGTCAACGTGCCAGAATCGGAGTCCGAGGAGCTCTACACCGCCCTCCGCACCCTCGGCCGCGACGTTGAGCTCGTCACCTTTCCGGGTGAGGATCACGGCATTGCCGGCACCTGGAAGAACTGGGTCGGACACCGGACCCTGATGCTCGACTTTTTCGACCGCTACCTGCGGCAGCAGCCGGAGGCGTGGGACGCCGCCTGGAAGGAGGGCTCGTTCGGAGGCCACCGGAGAAAGGCCAAGGACGCACGCTAGGTTCTGCGGACGGAGCGGCGGCGGTTGCTCAGGGCTCGGTCGGTGTCCGTCCTTCCTGGCGTGCCAGGCGCAACGTGAGCACGGCGAGGACCAGAACGGCGAGGACCAGGGCGGCCCACAGCAGGAGCCGGCGCAGCGACGTGGCCCCCGCGATCCGGGCGCGTGCGCTGTAGTTGGGGTTGCTCTCGACCGGACCCGCCGTGATGACGGCCGCAGGAACCGCCAGGATCGTGGACCTCGCCGAGGTCAGCTCGTACCGCGGTGGCGCGGCAGCGGGGTCGCCGAGCAGCAGCGTGTAGGCGCCGGCGGGAGCGGGCAGAAAGAGCACCGGGTGCTGAACACCCACCTCGGCCCGCACCAGCTCGAGGGGTGCATCGTCACCGTTTTGCACCACCAACTCGAGACCGGTGACGCGTACGCCCGGGAAGGAGATGCGGATCGGCCGGTGCCGGCCGCGGTGGCGTGCCAACCGACCTGTGGCAAGAGTGCGGCGACTGCCGTCGGCCAGCGTGCCGACGAGCGAGTAGCTGCGGTCGAAGAAGGGAGACGTGCTGTCGACCGTCAGGCCCGCGGCCTCGATCGGAGATGCCGGCAGCGAGAGCACGTAGCGTGAGGCGTTGCGGCGGGCGGGCTTTCGGTCGATCTGCACTGCCTCAGGGGAGAACGCGTGCCGGCCCGTCAGCAGGTAAGCCCATTGGTGGTCGCTGCCGTCGACCACGCGCAGGTCCGCGAGGTCTGGACGGAGGAGTGCCAGGTCCCGCGGCAGCAACTCGAGCCGCGCCAACCCTTCTGCGGATGGACGGACATCGAGGCGGCGAAGGTGTGAGTACGGTGCACGGTCCATCTCGGCTCCGGCGTGCATGACGAAAGCGAGAGCGGGAGCGGGATCGAAGCGTGGATTCGCAAACGGCGCCTGGAGGTGCGCGTCGAGCATACTGGATGGTGTCCAGGTTTTTCGCCTGGTGAGCGCGGTTGTGAAGGCGGCAAGGTCGTAATCGGGATGGTGGGCCCGTCTACCGCCGAAGAACAGGGCGAGTGCACCGCCTCCGGGAGGGGGCGAGAAGACGAGCGCCGGTGCCGGCACCAGGGCCGAACACGCCAGCGCCTGCAGCGGCGGGCTGTCGCGATCGTCGATCTCGAGCCGGATGCGGTCGCCGGCCGCCGGCCGGACCGCGAGGTCGAGGTTTTCGACGGGGGCAAAGGCGTTGACCCGATAGACTGTCCCGCGGGCGATCTCACCGTGTCCGCCCGGACCCTCGTCCCAGGCCCGGACGACGCGGTGGAATGCGCCCGTGGCGGTGGAGAGCCGCAGGCGGGCGGGAACAACCCCGCGCGGGCGGCGGAAGATGGCGAGGGTCCGTCCCTCTCCCTGCTGGACCGCGAGCAGGGTCAGCGGCACGACCAGTGGCTGCGGAGAGGGCGGCCGCCGCAAAGCCTCCAGCTCGAAGGCCGGCTCGATGTAGCTGCTGTTCTCTCCAGCGAGACGGACCTCAAGCGTCTCCAGGTTTCCCTCCGGCAGGCTGAAACGCAGGTGCTCGGCGGGTGGCGCGTGCAGCCGAAACGCGGAGGCTGTGCTCACCATCCTGGCAGGGCGCCCGCGATCTCCGGCGGCCGTGAGCTCGATTCTGCACACGAACTGGGCCGGTCGCGGGTCGAGGACGAGCTGCCAGCCGCCGGCGCCTGCGGGGAGCGGTGGCACCTTGAGCAGGTAGCGCTCGTGGAACAGCGGCGGCCCGTCCGGCCGGCGTTGCTCGTGACGCTCGACCTCCCGGATGTGAACGGGCAGGCGCGCGATGACCTCGTCGTCACCGCTCGCAACAGAGGCCGGGACGAGGGCGAACGGCACCTCACGGCCGTCGGCGGTCAGGATACGGAGGTCCGCGAGATCTGATGAGCAGGCGGCCAGAACCGTTTCCGGAAGGTCAAGACGGTGGAGGCCGCTGCCTTCCAGCTCGATTGCGGCTGTGCGGGGGAACAGCTGCCGGAGGTCGCCCCCGGCCACCGCAGGCATGGCGATGAAGATCCACAGCGAAAGTGCCAGGACGGCCGGGAGACTGCGTGTCGAGGGGGTCATGTTTCCTCCGTCGAGCCAGTGGACAGCACGAAGCGTTGGTAGGCGAGAGAGACAAGGATCAAGGACACCGCGAGTCCTACCAGGGAGGCCACCCGGTACAGATCATGCAGATGGCCGAGATCGTAGAGGAAGGCCTTGGCCAGCGTAGCGACCAGGAATCCGAGGCTCAGCCAACGCAGGCCGACGCTGCGCCGCCGCATCCCGATGGCGAGCAGGATGAGCGCGTAGATCGCCCACGCGATCGAGGTCGTCATGTCGCGCGCGGGCAGCCGAGTGAAGCTCAGCGCCAACGTTGGTCCGCTGGAGAAGGCGTCGGTCACGGCGAGGTTGAGCCAGACGAAGATGACAACCACCGCGGCCAACGCACAGGAGGCAGCAGCAAACGGACGACTGGAGATGCTGCGGCGTTCCCAGTCGCGCAGCCGCTCCGCCTCGAGGCGCCGCAGCACGGCCCACCCGCCGAGCAGGGCCAGCGCCGGCACCCAGTACGTGTAGAGCACCCAGTTGAGCACCGGCAACGGGCCTCGCGGGTAGTAGGTCAGAAGCGCGGGATTGGCTACCAGGCGGACGGTGGCAGCGCCCAACAGCAGGAGGCCGAAGTACTTCAGCCCGACCTGGTCGAACCGCTTCCACAGCCACAGCACGGCAAGGCCGTTGAGCGCCCAACCGAGGGTGATCCAGGACTTATCCAGCTGCAGGGGAATGGCGACGCTGACCAGGCACAGGGCAACTGCCAGCAGCCAGACCACGGCGCCGACCCGCACCGGGGAGCCGGCCAGTCGGCCTTGGGCGGCGCGGATCGTGAGCAGGCAGAGCGCGGACAGTGCCAGTGGCAGAAGACCGATGGCGCTGGCACCGAGGCCGGCCTCCCACAGGCCCTTCAGAGGCCAGAAGAACGCCGGCCCGGCCAGCGCAGCGGCAGCCCACGCCGTCCGCGACGTTGCGAACGCAGGATGAAAGACTACCGGCCATGTCATCAGCACGACAACCGTCAGACCCTGCACCAGCAGCAAGGGAACAGCTTCCGGCCGCACAGCGTTCGGCTGCCACGTGGTGCTGGCCACAGCCGTCGCTGCCACGGCCGCAAGGTACCAACCGCCGCTCCTCATGCGGGTGGCGGCGAGAGCGGCGAGAACGCCGAGCAGCGAGACGGTGACGGCGACCGGCACCGGGTGGACCGGGACATGATCGATCAGCACGATGGCTGCAAGCAGGAGGGCGAGCGCTCCCGTGGCGGCGGCGCGTTCGGCCCATCGGTGGTCTGAGCGCCGTTGCCTGGAGAAAGCGACGACCTGAAGGACCAGGGCGAGAGCGGCCAGCAACGACAGCAGCACCATCTCTGGAGGCACGTGCCGTGATGCGCTTCGTGCCATGAGGTAGAGGCTGAGGCCGAGGGTCGGGCCGAGAGCTGCCGCGAGCAGCAGACGTGGTCGCTGGTGCCGTGCCGCGTGCCTCCAAAGAACCGCGGATAGCAGCAGCCAGCCGATCAGCCACGGCCACAGCCCGGGGCGCGAGGTTGTGAGCGACGTACCGACCAGCAGCAGCATGAGCCCGGTCGCGAGCACGGCATCGGCGAGGGAGGCGGCTCGCGACTCGGGCAGGCGACGGGCGGCCGCCGCCAGGTGTACCAGAGCCGCCAGGGCCGCAGCCGCGAGCGCGAGCTCCCAGGCCAGTCGGCTGTTGATGCGGTGACCGGCCAGCCAGGCGAGCAGCACACCGAGAGTCGCCGCCGAGGAGGACAATGTGAGCCATGGGCGCTGCTGGGTGCGTGCGATCCAGACGCTAGCCGCTGCCAGCAGAGCGAGGAGAGCGGCGAGCGATGCCGGACGTAGGCCGAGCCGTACCGAGGCCGCGAGGTGGAAGCAGAGAAGGAGCGGAATCAGGACCGCGCCGGCCTGGGTCAGGCGCCACGCGCGCTCCTCGTTCGCAACGCGGGGGCGCGCGAGCAGGAACAGGACGGCGAAGACGGCCAGGATCGTCAAACCCAGCCACAGGCGCGGTGCATCGAGACGGACGGTAATCCACAGCGACTCGTACAGCGCGGTCGCAGCGAGCGAGAGCAGCGCCAGTGCCGGCCAGCGCCGTCGCTGAGCGAGCCACAGGAGGCCGGCGTCGAGCAGCAGGACATAGGTGAAGAGAGGGATCGGCCGGTCGACGCCGGTGCTGATCAGCAGCGGCGTCGCGAAGCCGCCGGCGAGGCCGAGGACGGCCACCAGCAGCGAGTCTCGGCGCACTGCCAGGAGGCCGCAGACGACCGTGGTTAGCACCATCAGGAGTCCGGCCAGGAGGGTGGGTACCAGGGCATACAGGGCTCGCGCGGCCCACACCGAGGCGTACAGGGCCACGATCCCGCCGCCGGCGAGTGCGTTTGCGGCGGCGAGCTGGGATTGGCGGCTCAGACGCTCGGAAAGGCCCAGGCAGACGATGCCCCCGACGAGTCCCAGGCTGACGCGGACAGCGGGCGAGATCAGTCCGTGGTCGATGGAGTACTTGAACAGCAGGATGGCGGCAAGGGCGAGGACCACGCCGCCGACCACGGCCGCACCGCGAACGCCGATCCACCGCTCCCACTCGATACCCGGGGTTCGAGGCCTCGCGGTGCTCGTAGCCGGTGGTGCCGGTGCCGGCGGGACTGTAGGTGCCAACGGTGGGTGCGGCGGCTGAACCGGCTCGGGCGGCTCTGGTGGAGGTTGGTAGCTCGCCGGCTCGGGGAGAGCCGGGGCCGGCGCCGGGGGTCGGGCCGGTCCCACGGTTGGGCTCGGTACGGCAGGTGGGGCCGCTTCCGGCGCTCCGGCAAGCTCCAGCTCGCGCAGGCGGCGCTCGAGTCTGCCGACCCGGCGCAGGGCGAGGATGGCGACCACCACGGCTACCAGCGCGCTGGCTGGGATGGCGAGGGCAAGGAGGACGAGGAACTGCATGCGAGCTCCTTATTCGTGGCGGCGCGGCTCCGGCCGCTGCTGCCTGGCCTCGGAGTGGCTGATGCTTCAGTGTACCCTGGGAGCGCCCTGGAGAGCGAAGGAGGCAGCCATGGTTGTCACCGAGGAGGGTCGGGAGCTCCAGAGAATCCCCGGCGTAGGCCCGTCGATCGCGCGCGATCTACTGGACCTCGGTATCCATCGAGCTCGGGATCTGGCCGGTGTTGACGCCGAGCGGCTGTACGAGCGTCTGTGTGTGGTCCGCGGCCACCACGTCGACCGCTGTGTGCTCTACGTCTTCCGTTGTGCGGTTTACTTCGCGAGTGAGCCGAACCCGGACCCCGAGCTCCTCAGGTGGTGGCGCTGGAAGGACCGGAGAGCTCCTGCCAGGCCCTGATCGCTCGCCTCAGGTGAGGGATCGTGATCGACCCGCCGATCACCAGGCCGACGCCGAGCGCCTCGTTGAGCTCCTCATCGGTCACGCCTTCGTCGCGGCAGCGTCCGAGGTGGTACAGAATGCAGTCGTCGCAGCGCAGCACCAGTGACGCGACCAAGCCGAGCATCTCCTTGGTCCGGGCGGGCAGAGCGCCTTCGCGATAGGTCTGCGAGTCGAGGCTGAAGAAGCGCTTGACCTCGAGGCTGGCACTGTCGAGCACGAGCTGGTTCAGTTCTTCTCGCTCCCGCTGGAAGTCCTTGACTGAACGGTGTTGCATGACTCCTCCTTGCTCGGATCCTGGGTATCGCTTTCGCGCAGCCTCGCTCCCATCAGGCACCGGCTCGGGAGCGGTTGAGGCTTGATTGTAAACCGTGATGGCGTCAAGCACGCCAAGTCCACCAAGAAGATTCTTCTTCTGGTCTTTCCGATCTTCGCATTTTGGGGGTTCAATCGTCGTTCCGGACAGCCGGTTCCGGCCTTGTTCTCCAGCGCCGGTGCATCCACACCCACTGCTCGGGGTGGGCGCGGATCTGCTGCTCGATGGCGTTGGTCGCTTCCGCCGTCAGTCGGGTCACGGCATTCGGATCGCCGGCATCGCCGGTAGGCTCGATCGGCGGACGGACCTCGACCTTGTGGGTGCCGTCGGCGGCGCGAGAGATGAACGCGGGGACGACCGGGACGCGGGCCCGGAGGGCGAGCTGTGCCGCGCCCGAGGGAGTCCATGCCGGATGGCCGAAGAATGGCACAAAGACGCCGGGGATGTCCCGTATATCCTGGTCGATGAGCAGGCCCACGACGCGGTTGGCAAGCAGGGAAGCCACCAGGCGCCGACCGGCCGTGGGACCACGGGAGATGACCTGGGCACCGAAGCGGGCGCGCAGGGCGGTGGCAACCTCGTGCAGCCGGGGGTCGTAGACCTCCCGCACCGCAATGCTCATAGGGATGCCGCCGGCGCCGAGGCGGGCGTTCATGAGCTCCCAGTTGCCGCAGTGTCCGGTCACCAGCACCGCTCCACGGCCGCGGGCCCGGGCCGCCTCGAGATGCTCGGCGCCAACCATTGAGACCTGACCGCGAACCTCCTGCGGGTCCGTTCGCCACAGCCACAGGACCTCGGCCAGCATCAGCCCCAGATGCCGGGCCGTGTGCCTCAGGAGCACCTCCCTGTCGGCATCCGGCTTTTCGGGGAAAGCGATCGCGAGATGCTCGCGGGCGCGACGGCGGTCGGTCCTCGCGAGCGCGAGCGCAAGACGTCCGGCCAAGATGCCGAGCGGCCTCGTGAACGCGAGCGGCACACGGCTACCGCCCGCCAGCAGGAGCCGGAACGGGTAGTACACCAGGTCGTGCCGAACGCGGCGCAGCGGATCACCCACACGCGGAGTTTACCCGGGAACGGAGAACCACAGAGTCGCAGAGAGCACGGGGACACAAGAGAAGGAACCACGAATTTCACGGATGACACGGGTGAGAAGCAGAAGCCAGACCGGCTGAGTGCGGCCCCCAGGCCCGCCAGCCTCATGTCGGACGGCTCAGATTATCCCGCGCCCGACAGGAGCTTCTGCTGCCCTCTGAGAAGATCTGTGAGATCGGTGAAATCAGTGGTCAAGCTCCTCCTCCGTGGTGAAACGATCTCTTCACGGGCGTGTCTCCGCGGTTATTCTCTTGTTCTCGTGTCAGTTGGGCAGTTGGAGGCCCAGGAGCGAGGCCATACGGCCGGGGAGCTCGGTGTCGTCCAGGACCCCTGAGAAGCCGCCAGCGCCCGGACCGAACGCGAACAGCGGAACCCACAGCGCCGTGTGGTTCGTCGTGGCCCAGGCAACGGTCGCCTTGCCGTTGGGGAGGGGGCGGTCGACGACGGCGAGCCCGCCCGTGTCGTGGTCCGCAGTCACGAGCACCAGGACGTTGCCGCGGGCCCTGGCCATGTGGACGGCTAGGCGCACTGCCTGATCCAGCTCGGCGACGCCCTTCGCGACACCGTCGGCGTTGTTGTCGTGCCCCATCTCGTCGGTGACCTCACACTCGACGACCAGGAGGAAGCCCCCGGGGTGCGAGGAGAGGAGCTCGAGCGCCCGGCGGGTCGTGACCTCGAGCGGCGGGCCGTGCTGCTCCGGCATCGTGGGGCGCGGCGGCAGCAGCGCCACGACCGGCGTTCGGGCGGTCGCCAACGCCGCCGCGGAGCGGACCACCGTGGTGCCGGCCGCCGCCAGCTGCTCGGCGCCGGCCAGGAGCTCGCGGTAGGCTGGGTCGTGCGCCGCCCGTGGGTAGCCGGTGAAGTCTCCGCCGATGAGGACGTCGACCTTCGAGGTCAGCATCTGGCGCAGGATCGAGGCGAAGTCGTAGCGGCTCTCGGCATGGGCCAGGTAGCCGGCCGGCGTGGCGCCGACCAGGCCGGAGGTCGTCACGAAGCCGGTCGCCATGCCGCCCTTTCTCGCGGCCTCGAAGATGCTGTGGAGCGGCCGTCCGTCCGGCTCGAGGCCGACCCTCCGGCGGTCGGTCCGGGTTCCGGTGGCCATCGCGGTGGCCGCGGCGGCGGAGTCGGTGACCATGTTGTCAGCGGCGAAGGTGCGAACGAGACCGATCACCGGCGCGCTCTCGAGGAAGAGCGAGCCCTGGCCGCCGTACAGGAGCTCGGACGCGGCGCTGACCTGGCCGAGGCCCATGCCATCACCGATGAAGAGAACGATGCTGCGGGCATGTGCGGCTGGCCCCGGCTGTGCTGCAACGGTGGCTGTCGCCAGCAGTGGCGCAAGCACGAGTGCCACGCCGAGTCTGAGTACCAACTTCAGTCTCATCCAGACCTCCAGGTCACGGCATGATACCGCGTCCTCGTCGGCGCCCGTCCGGGGGGCGCCGTGGTTCCCGGCGGCGCCTGACGGAGGTCGGGGGCGGCCTGCGAAACGCGGCTTTCAGCAGGCCGATGCGGCCGTGCCAGATTGACTGTTCCGCCATGTATACTGTGTCGGTTGGGGAGGGAGATGTGGCCGAGACTCCAACGGTTCTCGTTGCCGACAGTGTGGATGAGAGGCGTCGCCAGCTCGGGCTCGCCCTGTACGAGGGCGGGTATGAGGTCATCAACGCCGTCAACGGCGAGGAGGCGCTGCGCTTCACCGCCGGCCTGAACCCGACCCTCACAATGGTGCACACCGGGCTCAAGGCGATGGAGCCGCTCGACCTTCACCAACGTCTCACGGCCACCGGTCTCGAGGTACCGCCGTTCCTGATCCTGTTCGATGACGCCGCTCAGCTGCCGGACGAGCCGCCCGAAGGAGTCGTTTTCTTTCTGTCGTCGGTCGGGCTGGCACCGGCGCGTCTTCTGCAGCAGG
>JAJDNH010000241.1 GCA_022340775.1 Acidobacteriota bacterium | reverse complement strand
TGTCGTCCATGGCGAACACGTTGGTCGGGTCGCCCATGGCAACGGTCAGGGTCGCACCGCTCTTGGAGACCGGAACGAACTCGTACTTGCGCGCGACATCGGCCGGGATCAACCGAACGATCGAATCGTCGATGTCAAAGTGCCGCAGGTTGATTGACGGGACCCCGTACTGCTGGGACAGACAGTCGAGGATGTCGTCCTCGCTGACTAAGCCGAGCCGCAGCAGGTGCTCCCCGAGCCGACCCCCGAGCTGTTGTTGGTCAGCGAGGGCCTTTTCCAGCTGTTCCTTCGTCAGCAGCTTTGCTTTGAGCAGCAGCTCACCGAGTTTCAGCGCCATGAATCGTCACATCCGTTTCCGAAGCATTGCCTGACAGATTGTAGCACCGGGCTCGAAGGCGTTCCCAGCAACCCGGTGTCCTGATCGTGAACGGGCCAGCGGTTGCCGGCCGGCGAGCCTCCATCCCGGGACGGCGACTCGCTCTGTGCAACGGCGTGTACCCTGTCGCGGATCCTGAGGTCGAGACGGTGATACACGCGCTCATCCTAACAGACTGGTCCGACGACCGAACTGTTCCCGGAGAGAAGGCCGATGGCGGCTTCGGCGATCACCGCCGGCGGCGGCGGTGGCCCCGCGGCAACGGCCGCGGAGCCGGTCGCGGTGGGCGGTCGCCGGCCGGCGGTCGCGAGCATGCTCACACGTTCGCCCAGCGGCGCGTTCCTCACCGGATCAGTGGCAGTAAACACGGCGACAGTGGGTGTTCCGAGACTGGCTGCGAGGTGGACGGGGCCCGTGTCCCCGCCGATGACCACGGCGGCGGCGGCCAGAATCCCGACCAGCTGCTCCAGGTCAGTCGGCGGACAGAGCTCCACACCTTGCCCTCCGCCGCCGACGACTTCCGCGGCGCGCATCCGTTCACCCGGCCCCCAAGCCACGACCACGCCGAGGCCGTGGGCGGCCAGACGGCGCGCCACCTCGACAAGGGTGGTTGTAGGTATCAGCTTGAATGAGCGGCCCGCGCCGGGGAGCAGAACCGCATACTGCCCCGGTGTCGCAAGACCTGGTCCCCCGGGTCCCTGGCACCGCCGGGCGAGCCAGCGGCCGTTCGGCGGCACAGGCGCCCGTGGGGGCTCGCATCCGAAGACCCGCAGGAACTCGAGGTTGGTCCGGATGATGTGCAGAGCACCCGGGTCGATCGCCAGGGTCCGTGTATAGGCGGCACCAGCGAGCAGCTCGCGACGCCAGGGGCGAGCGAGCCCGGTACGCTCGGGCGCTCCCGACCACCAGCTGACCAAGGCAGACTTGGCGACCCCCTGAGGATCCAGGCAGTGCGTCGGCTGGAACCCTCGCAGCGTGGCGCGGACGCGGGTCATCTCCTTGCGGCTGCCGGACGCCAGGGGACGGCGGCGCCAACGCCTCGTCGACACTGTCAAGACCTCGTCGACTGCCGGGTGCCCCTCGACCATTGCTGCCAGCTGCTCCTCCACCACCCACATGAGACGGCTCTCAGGGAGATGACGCTTGAGGGCCTCGGCCAGGGGCCAGGTGTGGACAATGTCACCGAGCGCTGACAGTCGGACGAGCACTATGCGGGCTGTGGCGTTGGCAACCACGCCCTCACCGCCGGCCGAATCTCTCGAGGATGACTCCGATGACATCGGTCGTGGAGTGGTCCTTGGGGTCTCCACAGATGGCGGTGCGTCCACCGTAGGCGGCGACGACGTCCCGCTCGGGCACCGTGTCCTCGCTGTAGTCTGTTCCCTTGGCGTGGACGTCGGGGCGCAAGCGCCCGAGGATTGGTGCGACCGTGGCCGAGCTGAAGAGGACGAGACGATCCACCATCCACAGGTGCTCGAGTAGCTCGAGTCTCTCGCCTTCCGGCACGATCGGCCGGCCTGGTCCCTTGGCAGCGCGCACCGAGGCATCGGAGTTGACCGCCACCACCAGCCGGTCGCCGAGCCGCCGAGCGGCCTCCAGGTAGCGGGCGTGCCCGACGTGCAGCATGTCGAACGCGCCGTTGGCAAGAACCACGATCTCCCCTGCTGCGCGCCAGCTCTCGCGCTCCACGAGCAGGTCGTCCAGGCTGCACACCTTGCTCAGTCTGCTCACGGAGCAGGCTCCTGTGTGCTGCGCAGCACAGCAGTCCTCAGTTCGTCCCTGGAGACCGTCGCCGTCCCCAGCTTCATGACCACGATGCCACCGGCGAGGTTTGCCAGGACGGCTGCATCCTGTGGCGAGGCGCCCGCGGCAAGAGCCGCTGTCAGCACGGCCAGTACCGTGTCTCCGGCTCCGGTCACATCGGCAACCTCGTCGGTGCCGTACACCGGAATGTGAACGGGCGAAGAGCCTTCCTCGATCAGGGTCATTCCTCGGTTACCCCGTGTTGTCAGCACGAATCGGGCCGCGAGCAGGCGTCTGAGGGCTTCTGCTTCGTCAGCGACCTCATAGTCCTGGGTCAGGCGGCGTCCCGAGATCGCCTCCAGCTCCTGCAGGTTGGGCGTCGCGGCGTCGACTCCATCGAGGTCCTGGAGTCGGTACCGTGAGTCGAGGCACAGCCACGGCGGACGTGGGCGTAGTTCGCTCAGGCCCGCTATGGCTGCGGCTGTCACGGTGCCATAGCCATAGTCGGAGATTGCGACCGCGCCCGCACCGGCGGCTGCTTGTCCAAGGCTCTCCCGGAGTCGATCGATCCATGGTCCGTGATCGCCGAGCCGGCCCTCAACGTCGTAACGCGCCATCTGGTGCTTGAGGGAAGAGGCACCGCCTCCGAGGATGCGGACCTTCATCGGCGTGGTGAGCTGGGGCACCGTCAGCAGGTGAGAGGTGTCGATCCCCCTCGAATCGAGCTGTGCGCGCAGGGCGCGGCCGGGCTCGTCATCCCCGACGGCGGCGACCGGGAGTACCTCGACGTCGAGTGCTGCGAGGTTGGCGAGCGCGTTCGCGCCCCCGCCGGGAATGTCCTGCTGACCTTCGTAGCGGAGGATAATCACTGGCGCCTCGCGCGAGATTCGTTTCGGCGTTCCGAGAACGAAGCGGTCGAGCACCATGTCGCCGTAGAGGACAACCCTCGCGGTCGACATCCCGTCGAGGATTGCGAGCAGGGTCCGGCGGCGGCTCATGCGGCGAGTGTACCCGTCCGCGCTCGTTGGTCGCAATGCATGCAGTCACCGGACCCCCCTCGAACCGCCTCCCTCAAAGGTGGAGTACCTCTGCAAACGCGAAGGACGGAAGGAGCATGCGTTCCTGCGCAATCCCGGAGCGCGTTGGGTCTGCGTTCTCCGGACGGGTAGGGGTCTCCGTCACTTCGTCACTCTGTCACTTGCCGGGTGGGTGGGGGTTCTCCTTACTATCCCCTATACTCGATCTGTGACGACAACCGCTCCCGTGCCGCTGGTCCGCTGGGACGGCCTGCACCTCGTGATCGATCTCGAGCATGTGGAGCGGCTCGTCAGGCGCAGGCTCGAGGACATCCCCTATCTCCGTCAGGTCAGCTTGGTTGGCGCCGGCGACGCTCTCGAGATCGGCGCCACTGTAGTGTGGAAGGGCGTCACGACGCGGGCGGCAGTCCGGCTGGGTGAGATTCGCCTTCGTCACCGTCACCTGGGCTTCCGGCTCCGCCGCCTCCGGGTGTTGGGTGGCGTTCCCCTGCCGAGGGGGGCGGTGGAGATGTTGCTGGACTCGCTCGAAAGCGAGCTCGTGACCGTGATCCGCGGCCAGGGTATCGTTGTCGTCGACCTCGGGCGGTGGCTTCCTGCCGAGGCGAGCATTACGGTTATCACCGTTCAGGCGACCCGCCATCGGGTTCACCTCTGGCTCGGACCCGGCCATCTCGAGAGCCTGCCGAGCGCACGTCGTGAGCTGCAGCTGGAGGCGGGTGAACAGAGGGCGGTCCTCGGGCCCGAGGGCGAGTCAGAAGATGGGCCGTCCGGGGTGGGCTGAACGGCTTGACAGCCCGTGGGTCGTCCGCTAAAGTCTTGCTCCCCTGCGTCCGTAGGGATGGTGAATTGCTGTATGAAGCGAGGGTGAGATGCGGACCTACATCCCGAAGAAAGACGAAATCGACCGGCAGTGGCTGGTTGTGGACGCGAGCAACCAGGTGCTCGGCCGGCTCGCCAGCGAGATCGCCCGGCTGCTGCGTGGGAAGCACAAGGCCACCTTCACGCCCTCACTGGACACCGGGGACTTCGTGGTCGTGGTCAACGCTGAGCGCGTGGCGCTCACCGGTCAGAAGCTTGACGAGAAAAAGTACTACCGGCACTCGGGCTATCCCGGTGGCCTCCGTGTCAGGACGGCACGGGAGATGCTGAACAAGCACCCGGAGCGCCTGATTCGCGCGGCCGTTTGGGGCATGCTGCCCAAGAACCGTCTCGGCAGGCGGCTCCTGCGGAAGCTCAAGATCTACTCTGGACCGGAGCATCCGCACGCCGCTCAGCAGCCCAAGACGCACACGCTGGCATCGTGAAAGAGGGGGATGTCGTGGCAGAGATCCAGTACTACGGGACCGGGCGCCGGAAGAGCTCCGTTGCCCGCGTGTACCTCCGTCCGGGGAACGGTCAGATAACCGTAAACCGGCGTGACTTCGAGGAGTACTTCCCAAACCAGGTGCTGAAGATGGTGATCCGGCAGCCTCTCCTTCTCACCGAAACGGCGGAGAAGTTCGACATCCTGGTCAATGTGCGCGGGGGCGGGTCCGCCGGGCAGGCCGGCGCCATCCGTCACGGGATCGCGCGCGCGCTCCTCGAGTTCAATCCCGAGCTGCGGCCCCGTCTGAAGTCGGCCGGCCTTCTGACTCGAGACGCCAGGACGGTCGAGCGCAAGAAGTACGGGCAACCGAAGGCGCGCAAGCGCTTCCAGTTCTCGAAGCGGTAAGGAGAGGGTTTGTGGCTACGATCCAGATGAAGGAGCTGCTCGAGGCAGGGGTTCACTTCGGTCATCAGACCCGGCGCTGGAACCCCAAGATGAAGCCGTACATCTTCGGCAAGCGCAACGGCATTCACATCATCGATCTGCAGAAGACGCTGCAGCATTTCCAGGAGGCTGGCGAGTTCGTGCGCGACCTCGCGACCGCCGGGCGCAACATCCTCTTCGTCGGTACCAAGCGGCAGGCTCAGGATGCCATTCGCGAGGAAGCGACACGCTGCGGGATGTTCTACGTGAACCACCGGTGGCTCGGTGGGACGATGACCAACTTCAAGACCATCCGCCGTTCGATCGACCGTTTCAAGGAGATCGAGGCAACCCTCGGCAACGAGGAGTCGCTCCTGACGAAGAAGGAGCGCATCCGTCTCGAGCGGCAGCGGCGGAAGATGGAACGGGCACTGGGCGGCATCAAGGAGATGGAGGAGCTGCCCGACGCCCTGTTCGTCATTGACACCACGCACGAGCACATCGCGGTGAGAGAGGCGAACCGGCTCGGCATCCCGGTAATCGCCGTGGTCGACACCAACTGTGACCCGGAGGAGGTCGACTACCCGATCCCCGGGAACGATGACGCGATCCGCGCCATCCGGCTCTTCTCCTCCAGGGTGGCCGACAACGTGCTCGAAGGGTTGAACATGGCCGACGAGAGGTACGTGGGCGCCGAGGGAGCGGGCGACAGCGAGCCTGCCGACGAGGCTGCAGCAGCGGAACCTGTCGAGGCCGCCGAGGCGGAGTCCGAGGCGGAGGCCGAGACGCCAGAGGTGGACGAGGTCGAAGACGACAGCGAGACGAACGAGCCCGAGAACGAGGAAGCGGCCAAGGCTCAGGCTTGACGATCGAACATGGAGAGCACGCCGGGGCCAGGAGCAATCGCGCCTGGCCCTTGCTTTAAGGAGGCTGCAACGATGGTTGCGATTTCAGCATCTGCGGTGAAGGAGCTCAGGCAGCGGACCGGAGCGGGAATGATGGACTGCAAGAAGGCCCTGGTGGAGGCCGATGGCAACATGGACGAGGCGATCAAGGTTCTGCGTACGAAAGGACTGGCGGCCGCCGCCAAGAAGGCTCATCGTACCGCCAGCGACGGCCTGGTCGTGGTCGCTGGCGAAGATCGTGGGGCGGCGCTGTTGGAGCTCAACTGTGAGACCGACTTCGTGGCCCGGAACGATGAGTTCCAGAAGTTTGCGGACACGCTGGCAGAGCAGGCTTTGAGTCAGGGCATCGGTGATGTGGAGGCGCTGAAGGGCAAGCCGTTCGCCGCCGATCCGCAGCACACGGTCGAGGAGGCAGTCTCACAGAAGATCGCTACCATCGGCGAGAACATCGTGCTCAGCCGTCTGGCGTTGCTCGAGGCGGCGCCGCAGAATCACCTTGCCTGGTACATCCACATGGGCGGCAAGATCGGCGTCGTTGTGGAGGGTTCGGAGTCCATTCCGCGGGAGGCGCTGCGGGACGTGGCGATGCACGTGGCGGCGACGGATCCGAGGTTTGTTCGTCGCGAGGAGGTGACCGACGAGGTGCTCCAGACCGAGCGCGAGATCGCCCTCAAGCAGGCCATCGACCAAGGCAAGCCGGAGCACATCGCCGAGCGGATCGTTCAGGGTAAGATGGAGAAGTATTTCGAGCAGTGCGTGCTCCTCGAGCAACCGTTCGCCAAGGACACGCTGAAGACGGTAGGCGACTTCGTGGTGGAAGCCGGTGGAAAGGATGCAACGATCGCACGGTTCGCGAGGTTCCGGCTGGGTGAGGCCGCGGGCGAGTAGCGCATGAGCGGCGACCGCTCCCGCTACCACCGAATCCTGATCAAGCTGTCCGGCGAGGCCCTGATGGGCTCCCAGCCGTTCGGGATCGAGCCCGCTGTCGTGGGCACGATCGCCGAGGAGTTGGTGTCGGTGCACAAGCTCGGCGTTCAGGTGGCGGTCGTCGTTGGGGGCGGCAACATTATCCGCGGCGTATCGGCTCACGAACAAGGGATTGACCGTATCACCGGTGACGCGATGGGGATGCTGGCAACGGTGATCAACGGGCTGGCGCTGTCCTCCGCCGTCGAGCGGCACGGGGTGCCGACGCGGGTCCAGACTGCGGTCGAGATGCATCAGGTGGCGGAGCCCTTCATCCGCCGGCGGGCGATCCGTCATCTCGAGAAGGGTCGGCTGGTAGTGTTCGCGGGCGGCACGGGCAGCCCGTTCTTCACCACCGACTCGGCGGCCGCCCTTCGCGCCAACGAGATCGGCGCCGACATCCTGATGAAGGCGACCAAGGTGGACGGCGTCTACACGGCGGATCCGGCCACCGATCCGACTGCCGTCCTGATGACGAGACTCAGCTATCGGGAGGTTTTCCGGCGTGGTCTCCGGGTCATGGATGCCGCGGCGATCTCACTGTGCATGGAAACGGGAACTCCGGTGCAGATCTTCAATATCCAGACGCCTGGCGTGCTGAAGCGCGCGGTGCTCGGAGAAGCTGTGGGCTCCCTGGTGGGGCCGGAGGAGGCGACATGAGGGAGCTGCAAAAGGACCTCGAGCGGCGGATGGTGAGCGCTCTGGACGCGCTCAAGGGTGAGCTCGCGGGGTTACGGACCGGCCGGGCCTCGTTGGGCCTTCTGGACGGGATTACGGTTGACTACTACGGCACACCGTCACCCCTGCACCAGGTGGCGTCGTTGTCGGTGCCAGAGCCGTCGACGATCATGATCGCCCCGTGGGAGCCGAAGATGGTCGCCGAGGTCGAGAGGGCGATTCTGAGGTCCAACCTCGGGCTGACACCCAACAACGACGGCAAGGTGATCCGGCTCGGTATCCCTCCGCTGACCGAGGAACGTCGTCGCGAGCTGGTGAAGGTCGCCCACGACTATGCCGAAGAGGCCCGCAACGAGGTGCGACAGATCCGGCGCGACGGCAACGACCGGATCAAGAAGATGGAGAAGGGCAAGGAGATCTCGGAGGACGAGATGCGCCGGGGGCTCGACGAGGTGCAGAAGCTGACCGACGCCTACATCGGGAAGATCGGCAGCGTCGTCGAGCACAAGGAAGAAGAAATCCTCGAGGTGTGAGCGAGCTCGGTCTTGTCTGCGTGGGTGGCGGAGCCGGCCAACGGTTCGGCGGCGACAAGCTGGCTGCTCGCGCCGATGGCCGGACGTTGCTGGAGCACTCGATGAACGCTCTTCGCGAGGCCTTCCCTTCGGTGCCGATGGTGGCCGTCCTGCCGCCGGAGAAGCTGGACTGGTGGCGTCGAGAGCTCGCCGGAGGGCATCCAACTGTGGGCTTCGTCGCCGGCGGGCCTCGCCGCCGGGACTCGGTTCAGCTCGGGGTCGAGGCGGCGGTGCAGCTTGGCTGCACGGTCGTCGCGGTTCACGATGCAGCGCGCCCGGCCGTGCACCCGCAGGATGTTCGCCGGGC
This sequence comes from Acidobacteriota bacterium, assembly GCA_022340775.1. Taxonomy (GTDB): domain Bacteria; phylum Acidobacteriota; class Thermoanaerobaculia; order Thermoanaerobaculales; family Sulfomarinibacteraceae; genus JAJDNH01. Next base: position 2,353 of record JAJDNH010000241.1, on the reverse strand, counting down.
CGTCGATGCCTTGGCCGATGCGGACGGTGCGGTTCTCAGCAGGTGTGTTGCCGAGACGGTCAAGGAGGTCGACGCGACTGGGGCGGTGGTGGCGACGATCGATCGTGAACGGCTGCGGCTGGCATTGACGCCGCAGGTGTTTCGGGTTGGCGCGCTGCAGCGAGCCTGGCGCGAGCTCGGTCACGATGAGGACGTGACCGACGAGAGTGTTCTTCTGGAATGCCTCGGCATGCGCGTGACGACTGTGGACGCGTCCCACCCCAACCCGAAGGTCACGGTTCCCGCTGACCTGCCGATCGTGCGGGCGTTGCTCGCCGCGAGGCACACATGAGCTACCGGGTCGGCCAAGGCGTCGACATCCACCGTTTCCGGGCCGGTCGGCCCTTGAAGCTGTGCGGGGTTGAGCTCGACGGGGAGGTCGGGTTGGAAGGCCACTCGGACGCCGACGTTGCTCTCCACGCGGTGACCGATGCCATCCTCGGTGCGGTCTCGGCGGGCGACATTGGCGAGCACTTCCCGCCGACGGACGCACGCTGGAAGGACGCCGACTCGACCGCGTTCGTTCTGCACGCGCTCGAGCTCGTAGCGGACCAGGGCTTCGAGATCGTCAACTGCGATCTCACGATCGTGGGCGAGCGTCCGCGCCTGGCACCGCACCGTGACCGCCTGCGTGCGGCGCTGGCCGAGATCCTGGATGTGCCGATGACGAACGTGAGCATCAAGGCGACAACCGCCGAAGGCATGGGATGGATCGGTCGTGGCGAGGGCTTGCTGGCGACGGCCGTGGTCCTGCTCGCAGCCCGTGGAGCCGGTGGAGCGCAATGACTCCGGAGTCCGGCTGGATCGTCGGTGTCCACGCGGTCCGAGCGGCGCTCGAGGCGGGCAGGCCGCTGGATCTCGTCTGGGTCCAGCGGGGTCGGCAGGATCGCCGGATCCAGGGGTTGATCGAACAGGCCGCGGCAAGCGAGGTCCCGATCCGCTTCGTGCCGCGCTCCAACCTCGAGCGCATCGCCGCGGGAGTCTCCCATAACGGCATCGCTGCCCGTGGTGCGCCGCGGTCCTTTTCCCCGATCGAATCTCTGGTGCAGCCGCAGGGCCAGCGAGGGAGGGTGCTGCTGCTTGATGGCATCACCGATCCTCACAACGTGGGTGCGATGATCCGCACAGCCGCGGCCTTCGGACTCGACGGGGTCATCGTGGCCGGGCCCGGCGCCCCGCCCCTGGGTGGTGCCCTCGCCGCCGCGGCCGCCGGCCAGCTGGAGAGGCTTCCGGTGGCACGAAGCAAGGTCGCAGGAGATGTCCTGCGCCGGCTGCGCGAGGCCGGCTATTGGTGCTTTGGGGCGGATGCCGCCGGCGCCCCGGTTGCTTCGGTCCGCCCCTCTGACCGCTGGGTGCTGGCTCTCGGCTCCGAGGGACGAGGCCTGCGTGCGAAGACGCGGGCGTTCGTGGACGAGCTCCTGGCAGTCCCGATACGACCAGAGGTCGAATCGCTGAACGTGTCGGTCGCTGCCGCCGTCCTGACGTATGCCTTGCTGGAAAGGGAGCAGCCGGAATAGCCGCTGGTCCTGGGCGAGCCGTCACCCAGCTCCGGCCGCCTCGATTCGGGGTGGAACGGGGGTTGCATCCCGCGGTTGCCTGTGTTACCTTCCCTCTCCCACTGCCGAGTGTGGTGGAGTGTGCTCTTTGCAACCGAGAGGGAACGAGGTTCGCCGTTGGCTGGCGTAGCTCAATTGGTAGAGCAGCTGATTTGTAATCAGCAGGTTACGGGTTCGAGTCCCATCGCCAGCTCCAGCTGGCCGACCCGGATTGGAAGCCGTGGCAGGGGGCCCGTGCTCCCTGCCGATTCGTCTCAGGAGAGGGCTGTGTGTGCAGGTGTGGCCGAGCGGTCAATGGCAGCAGACTGTAAATCTGCCGGCGTAATGCCTACGGTGGTTCGAATCCATCCGCCTGCACCAGTTGGCTTGAGAGGGGGATGCGGGAGTAACTCAGGGGTAGAGTCACAGCCTTCCAAGCTGTTGGTCGCGGGTTCGAATCCCGTCTCCCGCTCCAAGAGCATTACAGAGAAGGAGGCAGGCCCACGTAGCTCAGCCGGTAGAGCACGTCCTTGGTAAGGACGGGGTCACCAGTTCAAGTCTGGTCGTGGGCTCCATCTCATCATAAGGACAACCGGCGGGCTCGTTACCTCGCGGGCCGAAACGACGCCAAGACACGAGGGAGGCAGGAATGGCCAAGAAGAAGTTTGAGCGGACGAAGCCGCACGTGAACGTGGGGACGATCGGGCACGTGGATCACGGGAAGACGACGTTGACGGCGGCGATGACGAAGACGTTGGCGGCGAAGGGGCTGGCGGATT
>JAJDNH010000199.1 GCA_022340775.1 Acidobacteriota bacterium | reverse complement strand
TCCGAAGCGCGCTCACAGGCCGCACGCTCTGGCGAGAAACCTCAAGGGGGGTAACCTCGGCCCTTGGCGAACGGAGTATCGGCTTCACGATTGGAGGAGGCGGCCCGAGCAGTCTCCGGCGGTCGCCGTGAGGGCCCCGATCCCTTCTCGTGGCCTTGCGACCGCCGGAGACGCGAGGCGTGCGGTCACCACGTGACCGCGCGGCCGCCGGAGCCCGGAAAACCCTCCCCCACGCTACCCACACTAACCACACCGCCCTCATCGCCCAAGATGGCCACGCATGAGCTGCAACCGGCTTTCGTGGCCTGGAGCGGCCTTTCACGGACGCCTTGCGGCCCTCGTACCGCTGTTTCGGCCAAGGCAACGGCTTCGATACTTCAAGCCGGGCACCGAAGCACCCACCTAAGGCGGTGAGGAGTGAGGAGTAAGGAGTGAGGCTACCCGCCCACCCAAAGAACCCTTCCGCAGCCCGCTCCAGAGAAGGATGCGCTCGATGGAACGTGCCATTCATGACATTCTCGCTGTACGCACTTCACGAGTTCATCGCGCTGAGGCGAAATGTCATGAGTGGCAATTCGCGGAAAGCGCGTTCGCCCGTGTGGCCTCAGCTCCGATGGAGGCGCCTCGTTGCCTGCCCGGAACGGGCCTCGAAATCGGTTCAGGGGCTGAGCCCGTTGCCCGCTCCGAGGCAGGTGACGACGGGCGTCTGCCGGGCAGACGTCCGGGCGCCGAAGCTACTGAGAACTGGCTTCCGCACCCCCCGCGGGAACCCATCGCCTCCTCTCTCCGTGGAACTCAACCGGGCCTGAGAGACGGAAATCTCAAGGCCGCCGCGGCGAACTCCCGCCGCGTCGGAATGCGGCCGTTCCGGCTCACGAAGGAACGCAGGAAAGCCCCGGCCTCACGGTAGAAGGCGGCGTAGGTCCGATAGACCTGGGTCTTGCGCCCGTGGTCATCGATCATCCAGTAACCACGTTGCCTCCCGCCCGGCTCGACCTCGTTGTTGTAGAGCTCCCAGTAGAGCACGAAGGGACACCCCCACTCCAGACCCGTCCGGAGCACCCAGCGGGTGTTCCGATCCGCCTCGGCCTCGCTGTAAGAGATCGCTGGATAGCCGAACTCGCCGATCCATACTCTCTTCCCCGGGGGAAGGTCGGGCCTCGGCCGCAGGTGGCCCTCGATGAAGTCGAGGCCTGCGACGAGCTTCTGACGAAGGGCTTCGGCCGAAGCCGGTTTGTTGGTCGCGTCCCACGCCGAGTAGGAAACGTAGTCGACATCCACGTTGGGGAGGACCTCCGTAACCGCGCACGGTTGCCCGTGCAACCCGCGCTGGACCAGGTTGACCTCGGTGTAACCGAAGACATCGACGTCGTGGTGAGGCGTCTCCCGCTTGGCATCGTCGATCGCCTCTTGACGAACGTTGAGCCAGCGGACCATCCCGTCGACAGCCTCTTTCCGGAGGGGTCGTTGGCGGTCGTAGTCCCACCGCAGGTGCCAGTCGCCCTCCCAGTGCCCGAGGTAGAACGTCTTGCCAGTGCCGCTGTACGCCTTCAGCAGGTACGCCACCAGGTCGTGGATCTCCCTGTAGACCTCGGAAGCCTCGCCGGCCGACAGGCCGTCCTGGAAGCTCGCAAGGCTCTGCTGGGAGTCGCCGCCACGGTACTGGGAAAACGCATAGGCCCAGAAGATGTAGTTTGAGAAGCGCATGTCCAGCACGGCCTTTACCGACGGCTGGCGCTCGGCGAGGTCGCACAGGCAGTGGATGGAGGGATCCCTGGGCAGGTGATAGTCCGCCGTGCAGTAGCGGGCGGTCAGAGCCATCTTGATGGTGGACGAGCCCATGTCACGGATGCGGTGCGCCGTCTCCACGAGACGGTCCTGCTTTGAAAACCCGTACGCCGGGAGGATCGTCTGCGTTCCCACGACCGTGTCGTAGCGGAACACGGCTCTCTCGGAGGACGGGCTTGGATGGGGCGCCGCACAGCCCAGGCCCGCCGCGGTAACGAGCATGACGACCCACCGGCTCTTCAGAGCTCGGTTCTTTCTACCAGCCATCGCGGGATTCTACCGCGGGCGGGCTGCGGTGCAGGCCGTCCGCGAGCGGACAGGGTACGCTCTCCTGAGGGACGCGAAGGGCACGGGAGGCGAGGAACGGATGGCCACACCGGAGGAGATTCTCGACAATGCAGGCATCGAGGCCGTTGGCACTCTGATCATCACCTGCGTCGACCCGGCGTACCCGGTGTCCAGCCTGGGGCCAGGCTGCGAACGCTACGACGTTGCGTACACCTCGGGCGAGCACGCGCTGGGGAGCCACGTGCAGCTCGCGCCGCCGGACGCGACCCAGGTCTGCATGCGATACAACAAGAGCACGCCTTCGTTCGAGACCGTCGGCCAGGAGCTGGTCCATGACAGCCTCCAGCTCGGGGTCATCCAGATAGTCCTGCTCGAGGACGGGACCGCGGTCATGGGCATTCCTGGAGATGCGCTCGCCTTCAACCCGGCCGGCCCGGGTTTCGCCTTCGGGCGACCACGGGTAGCGCCTCCGTTCGCGGCCAAGGAGGTCCTGCAGGCTCTGCTGGCCCGCGCAACAGGCAGAGCGATCCTCATGGCGCACCCCGACTGCGGCGCCTACGCGCACAGCATCGGCAAACGGCACTCATTCGCATACAAGGTCCGCGCGGGTTTCATGGGCAGTGAGTACCAGCGTGCGGAGGCTAGGGACAAAGCCCCTGGAGCGGCTGATGTCCGTCTGCTCGCCGGCACCTTGCCGGTTGAGGTCATCCCGCCGCCGTACCGCGATCGTCTCCCCGCAGTCCTGAAGGTGCTGTAGGCCGCGCTCACTGCCACCCAAACCCCTAGGCCGAGCAGGCCACTCTTCCTCGACACTTGGGAATGCTCCAGGTGAGACCCCTGATATCATGTGTGGCACCAATCAACGGCGCGGTTCAAGAGTGCGGATCGAGACAGCACCGGTGCTCATCTGCAGCCATCAATTGCCCGCCCGAGTGGAGGTCTGATGAAGAGGTCGAGACGGTTGCCTCTGCTGCTCGCGTTGGCCGGCGCCCTACTGCTGGCACCGTGGGCCGCCACCGGCGCGGACCCATGCCCGGGTACCGTCGGTGCAGCCCGTATCGTGGCCGTCGGCGACGTCCACGGAAGCTTCAGCGGGCTGGTCGAGATCCTCACCACCACGGGTCTCATCGATCATGACCTCCACTGGACGGGCGGCAACGCAACGCTCGTGCAGGTGGGGGACATTCTCGACCGTGGTTCGGACGTCCGCCGGGTGATGGACCTCCTGATGCGGCTGCAGGGGGAAAGCCGGGCCGCCGGGGGAAAGGTGATCTGCCTGCTCGGCAATCACGAAGCGATGAACCTGTTCGGGATCCGCAGCTATGTCAACAAGCAGGCCTACGCGACATTCGCCGACAGCAAGTCGGAGGCGCGCCAGAAGTCGGCCTGGAAGCAACAGGTCCGGGTCTGGGAGAAGCGCGTCAAGCGGGCCGGGAAGATCATGGTCGACATTCCAGAGGAGACCAAGACGAGGTGGAAGGAGGCCTACCCGCCCGGATCGTTCGAGTACGGCGAGGCTCTCGCTCCGGACGGCCGGTACGGGAAGTGGCTGAGCTCGTTGCCCGTAGCCGTCGTGATCGGAGACACGCTGTTCATCCACGGTGGTCTCAGCCCCGCCCTGAAGGGGCTCAGCGCCGCGGACATGAACCGGCGGGTCGCACCCGAGCTGGCGGAGTTCGTGGCCGCCAGAGATGCACTGGTGAAGCGCAAGCTGGCCGAGCCGTGGGCGCCGATCGGCGTCGTGGCGCTGGAGGCGGACCAGGAGATCACGCGGATGTCGCAGGAGCTCAACGACCGCCAGCGCTCCAAGCGGAAAGTGGCCGCCTACATCCGGACGCTGCAAGCGGTCCGCAACTGGAAGAGTTGGATTCTGGCGGCCGATGACGGTCCGCTCTGGACCCGCGATGCGGCCGAGTGGAACGAGGACGAGCGCGGTGCCGAGATGGACGCCCTGATCGAGGCTGCCGGAGCCCGTCGAATGGTGGTCGGTCACACCGTCCAGAAGACCGGCAGCATCCAGCCGCGCTTTGGCAACCGGGTGTTCCTGATCGACACCGGGATGCTGAAGAGTGAGTTCGACGGCCGCCCCTCGGCGCTGGAGATCTGCGGCGACATCGTGACCGCGATCTACACGGACGAAAGGCAGCAGCTGGTCGGTCCGGACGCGGCGCCTCCCAGGGCGCCCCCGATCCAGCCAGCGGCCGGTACCGCGATTCCCCGGCCCGACAAGCCACCCCACCCCCCCGAACAGGGACCTGCAGCGAACCCGAGCTCCCCGCACAACGGTTCCCGCTACCGATGGCTCGACGTCGACGGAGCTCCCCTCCCCTTTCAGAGCGATGCCGCGATCGAGAGGTTCCTCGCGACGGCCGAGGTTGTGTCCGAGGAGAACATCCCGGTCGGCATCACCAAGCCCATCAAGGTGGTGCTCGCGAAGGACGGCGTCAGGGCGCACGCAGCCTTCAAGTCCATCGACCAGAGACAGTCGTATGTGTCGTTGAAGGTGCTCGGACGAAAGACCATGCTCAGGTCAATCCACGACTACTACCTGAATGACTGTGCCGCGTACCACCTCGACCGGCTGCTCGGGATCGGCCGGTTTCCCCCCGCCGTACCGCGCACCATCGGCGAACAGAAGGGAACAGCCGAGCTGTGGCTCGAGGACACGATCATGGAGAAGGACCGTCGCGACCGCCACCTGCGGCCACCCGATCCGGCTCGCCTGTTGAGCCAACGGCAGATCATGTACATCTTCGACAACATCGCCGGCAACACCGACACCACCAACATCGGCAACGCGCTCATCGACCGCTACTGGGACCTCTGGTTCATCGACTGCTCCCGCTGCTTCGTGACGCTGTCGAAGCCGCTCACCCTACAGACCGTGACCAACTGCGAGCGGCGCCTGTGGAAGAGGCTCAACGAGATCAGCGACGACGAGATGCGCACTACTCTGCAACCGTTTCTGGGGCGGGCGGAGATCGACGCCGTGGTCAAGCGCAAGGAAGCCGTGGTCGCTCACATCGCAGCCCTGGTCGCAAAGTATGGTGAGGCCGCCGTTCTGTTCGACCTCGAGCCTTCGCAGAGCGAGCCTGCAGCCTGGTAGGCGCCCACCGACGACAGCCCGCGGGCGGCTTGACATGGGCAGAGCGCTCCAGTAGACAGGCCGGGAAGCTGCCGAGGAGGCCGAATGAGACACGCACCCCTGGTTTGCCTGCTTCTTGCTTTGACCCTCGCCACCGTGTCGATGGCCGGCGACATCCAGGTCACCTGCGAGCCAGGACTTCGTGTCTTCCTCGACAACCAGCTCGCGGGCACCTCCAGTGCGAGCGAGCACGGGCTCCACCTGACGAACGTGCCGGAGGGCAAGCACACGATCCGGGTCGAGAAGACCGGCTGCTTCCCGCAGGGCTTTCAGGTCGAGGTCTCCAAGCTCCCCACGCAGGTCACGGTGGGGAGGTTCACGCAGATTCTGGATGGTGCTTCCATTGTCAAGCCCACACCCTCGGCCGACGCGCGCGAGATGGTCGGGAAGCTCGTCATCACCTCCGCCCCGCAGTACTGCGCCATAGCAATCGATGGCAAGTCGCGCGCCAAGAAGGACACGTTTTTGACCATCGGGCCGCTCTTCCGGGGCAAGCACTCCATCTCCTTCACCGGAGGGGGGCACAGCCCGATCTCCACCGTCGTCGACATGGAGCCCGGAGCCGACGTCACGGTCCACGGCGACCTCCTGAACGGCAAGGTGGACGTCTCGTACGAGGGCATAGGGTCGCTCCGCGTCATCTCGACGCCACAGGTGTGCAAAATCAAGTTCCTGGGCAAGCTCGAGACGAAGACGAGCCCGATCTTCAACCGCTCCTACCTCCCTGCCGGGGTGCACCGGATGACCGTGAATTGGGGAACCAAGCTGATGTCCGCGGACGTCCTGATCACCAATCACCACAGGACGGTTGTCGTGATCGACTTCAGCCGTGATGCCATCCCGTTCCGCTTCTCCTACGAGCCCGAGTGACCCACAGGAGCAGCCGGAGCCTCATACGACCTTTACGAGCATCCAGCTGCCTTTCCTCGAGTCAACGGATGCGAGCGTGGAGCGGCGGCAGTGAAGTAGAGTGGAGCGACCATGGCGGAGGCGACAACACCGGAGCTGGGCGCGGTTGACCCCCTGCAGCCCGGCACGAAGCCGGCGCAAAGCCCACTGCGCGTCCCGCACTTCCGCAACCTGTGGCTGGGCTCGACGGTGTCGATGATCGGCGACCAGTTCTACCTGGTCGCGCTCCCATGGCTGGTCTTGAGCCTCACCGGGTCCAGCCTGGCCCTCGGCACCATGATGATGTCGGCGGCGCTGCCGCGGGCGGTGCTGATGTTGATGGGCGGCGCGGCGAGTGACCGGTTCGCTCCCCGCAACGTGCTTCTGCTCACCACCTGGACACGCAGCGCCCTGGTTGCGGTGGTCGCTCTTCTGACGTGGCTGCACTGGGTCCAGCTGTGGCAACTGTACGGGCTGTCGGTACTGTTCGGGACCGCCGATGCGTTCGCCCTGCCGGCGGGCCAGGCGCTGTTGCCGACACTGGTCGAGCGGGACCAGCTGACCACCGCGAACGCCATGTTTTCCGGCAGCATGCAGGCCAGCTCACTCCTCGGGCCGGCGCCCGCCGGGCTGGTGGTCGGTGCCTGGGGGGTAGCCTCCGCGTTCGTCGTGGACGCGGTCAGCTTCTTTTTCGCCATCGTGCCCCTCTCACGCCTGCCGAAACCCCAACCGTCCACCGGGGCCCAGGAGACCCGCCGCAGTGTCCTGCAGTCGATTGCGGAAGGCTTGCGGTACGTGTGGAACGATCCGGCGCTGCGCTCGCTGGTGCTGATCGTTGCCGGGCTCAACCTGTGGGCCATGGGCCCGGTTATGGTCGGGATGCCGGTGCTGGCAAAGCTCCGCTTCGGGTCGTCGGCGGCCTTCGGCACGATGATGTCGTGCTTCGGCGGAGGAGCGCTGGCAGGGATGGCGCTGGCGGGCATCGTGAAGCCCAGACGGCGCCGCGGCTACCTGTTTCTCGCCTTCGTGTGCGCAGAGAGCGTTGGCATCGCCGTCATGCCGCTGATCCGTGCTTTCCCTCCGCTCGCGATCGACATGGTGCTGATCGGGGTCTGCGCCGGCATCGCCAACGTGTCCATCGTGGCCTGGATCCAGGGTCACGTGGAGCAGTCCCTGATGGGGCGCGTGATGAGCGTCGTGATGTTCGCGGCGTTCGGGTTGATGCCCGTCTCGCTGATGCTGGCCGGGCTGGTCGCCGACCAGCATGTCACCGGGATGTTCGTGGGGGCGGGTGCCTTGATGATCGTGACCACGATCGTGGCCGGGCTGAGCCCGGCAACCAGACACATTGACTGACCCGGGTCGTGGCATCATGTGTACCGTCCGGCCATCCCGCCGGAGAATGGAGGGACCCATCATGATCCTCTCGTCGCTCGTCCTGGCAGCGGCCGCCGCCGCGACGCCCGCCGTGATCCCGCCCCACGCGAAGCAGCTCGCCGCCGGCGTCACCGCCTCCGCCATCGAAGGACCGACACGCTTCCTGGCCAACGACCTGCTCGAGGGCCGCGCACCCGGTACGCCCGGCGAGGTGATCGCCCGTGCCTACCTCGCAAGCAGCCTCGAGCTGCTCGGGCTCAAGCCCGGGGCCCAAGGCGGCCACTGGCAGCAGCACTTCGAGTTCGTCGGGCTGAAGACCCAGGCGCCACCGACCTGGACCTTCGCCGCCAACGGCCACGACGTCACGCTCGACTTCTGGAAGGACTTCATCGCCGCTAGCGGCGTGCAAACGCCCACCGCCGGCTTCGACGGCGCCGAGCTGGTCTTCGTCGGCTATGGGATCGTCGCTCCTGAGTACCGCTGGGACGACTACAAGGGCGCCGACCTCAAGGGCAAGGTGCTCGTGATGCTCAACAACGACCCCGACTGGGACGCCTCGCTGTTCGCGGGCAAGCGCCGCCTGTACTACGGCCGCTGGACCTACAAGTACGAGGAGGCCGCGCGCCAGGGCGCCGCCGGAGCGATCATCATTCACACCACGCCGTCGGCCGGCTACCGCTGGCAGGTCGTCCAGACCTCCTGGACCGGGACACAGTACGAGCTTCCCGCCGCCGGTGAGCCGACTATCCAGGTCAAGGCGTGGACGACCGAAGCCGCAACCCGCCGCCTGCTCTCTGCCGCCGGCTTCGACCTCGACAAGCTCACCCAGATGGCGCACTCGCGCGACTTCAAACCGGTTCCTCTCGGCATCACGAGCTCGATCCACCTGACGACCAAGGTCAGCCACGTCGACACGGGCAACGTGATCGGCGTGCTCCCCGGCAGCGATCCCGAGCTCGCCTCCCAGTACGTGGTGTTCTCGGCCCACGAGGACCACCTCGGCGTCGGCAAGCCGGACAAGACCGGCGACCGCATCTACAACGGCGCCCGCGACAACGCCTCGGGGGTCGGAATGGTGATGGCAATCGCCCGCGCCTTCGCGCACATGAAGACGCCGCCGCGCCGCTCGGTGATGTTCCTGTTCGTCACCGGCGAGGAATCGGGACTGCTGGGCTCAGCATACTTCGCGGCCCACCCGCCGGTCCCGGTAGACTCGATCGTGGCCGACATCAACTTTGATGCCGGCAACATCTTCGGGCGGACCAAAGATGTCTCACAGGTCGGGCGCGGCAAGTCGAGCCTGGATGCCGTGCTGGACGCCGCGGCTGGGCTCCAGGGACGCACCGTGACCGACGAGGCGCACCCGGACCGCGGCATGTTCTACCGCTCCGACCAGCTGTCGATGGTCAACGTCGGCATCCCCTCGCTCTACTTCTCGGCGGGCACCGACTACATCGGCCGGCCGCCGGGCTGGGGCCAGACGGTGCAGGACGCATGGCTGGCTCAGCACTACCACCAGCCGAGCGACGAGGTCACCCCCGACTGGAACTGGGACGGCCTGGTCCAGGACGCGCGCCTCGGCTTCATCACCGGGCTCGCGGTCGCCGATGCCAGCTCTGAGCCCCAGTGGCGCTCAGGTGACGAGTTCGCGCACCTGCGGCCACCGAAGAGAGCGCCGGCAGAACGGTAGCGAGGCCCGGCCTCGAGGTCGATTCGCCCGTTTCCGGAGGGCCAAGTCGAGGATCGGGCTCGGCCGAGACGCCGGAATGAGGTCGGCTTGCATCCTCACAGGGGGCTGTGTGCGACTTGCTCAGCTGCCTCGGCCCCGGCGATCGGGGCAATGCCGGGGAGCCGAGACTTGCGGACGCTCGCCGCAAGGTTCATAATGTTCAACGAATCGATGAATTGTCAGGGTGACACCCCCAGGGGTGTTGTTCGTGTGGGTGCAGACAAGAGGTGCGGACGCTCGCAGCTCCGGCCCTCTCGTCGGCGCGCGGGCACGAGGAGAGCAGGCCCTGGTGGCTGTCTTCGTGCGCTCGGGCGCTGGGTAGAGGACCGGAACGGGGGGGATGGCTCTGATGCTGCAGCCCGGGACGATGATCGGTCCGTACAAGGTGGTCTCCGCGCTCGGGGCCGGGGGCATGGGAGAGGTGTACCGGGCGCATGACGCCCGTCTCGGCCGCGAGGTGGCGGTCAAGGTCCTGCCGGAGCGACTGAGTCACGACACCGTCCGGCTGCGCCGCTTCGAGCGCGAGGCGCGGGCCGCCGCCGCCCTCGTCCACCCCAATGTCCTCGCGATCTACGACGTGGGCACCAATGAAGGCCAGCCCTATATCGTCACCGAGCTGCTCGAAGGCCAGACCCTGCGCGAGCTCATCCGCGAGAAGCTGACGATCAGCAAGGCGGTGGAGCTCGCCATCGAGATCGCCAACGGCCTGGCCGCCGCTCATGAGCGCGGCGTCGTGCACCGCGACCTCAAGCCGTCGAACGTCATGGTCACCCGTGCCGGCGTGGTCAAAATCCTCGACTTCGGGCTTGCCAAGCTGACCGAGGCGGCCTTCGCCACTGGGGAGCTCACGGAGGCGCCGACCGAGGAGCCGGCGACCGGCACCGGCGCCGCGATCGGCACCACCGGCTACATGTCCCCGGAACAGGTGCGGGGCAAGCCGGCCGACCACCGCGCGGACATCTTCGCGCTCGGCTGCGTGATGTACGAGATGTTGGCGGGCCGCCGTCCATTTACTGCCGACACTCCCGCCGACATCGCCGCGGCGATCCTCTCCCGGGACCCACCCTCGCTGACCGGTGCCGAGCGGGCGATCCCTCCCACCCTCGACCGCATCGTCCAGCGCTGCCTCGAGAAGCGCCCCGACGACCGCTTCCAGTCGGCCCGCGACGTCGCATTCGCCCTGCAGGCAGCCGGCAGCACGCTGCGAGACTCGGCCGCGGTCCGCCAGCTCGAGCGGACGGACCGCTCGGTCGCCGTCCGCGTGCCGCTCAAGGCCGTCGCGATCGTCGTGATGCTGCTTCTCGCCGCAGCGGCCGTCTACCTGGTGAGGCGCTGGACCGCTGTGCCACCGATGCCCGAGGTCAAGCACGTCGCGATCATGAGTTTCACAGCTGATGCCAACGAGGCAGGCCTGATGCCGATCGCCACCGGGCTGACCCGGGTGGTAGCGGACGGGCTCTCACTTATCGAACAGGAGGCCTCGGGACAGTTCTGGGTGGTGCCTCTTTCGGAAGCTCGGGATCGTGGCGTAAAGACTCCGCAGGATGCATACCGTACGTTCAACGTGACCGTCGCCGTCACAGGCCGGGTGGGGCGCAACGGCAACCGCCTCCACCTGGCGCTCGCTGCGCTCGAGCCGGGGACCGGGAAGACGCTGCGGACGGCGGTGGTCGAGGACAGCACAAGCAACGTGTCGTCGTTCCAGAACGGTCTGGTCCAGCGCGTCGCCCGGATGCTCGACATCGACGTCTCTAATGATATGTCCAAGCGCCTGACGGCCACGGCGACCACCGTGTCCCAGGCGTTCCAGGCATACCTGAAGGCTGTCTCCGCACTGTCTTCACCGAAAACCGTCAACAACGCCAAGCAGGCGGTTGGGCTGCTCGTAGCGGCGACTCAACAGGACCCCCTCTTCGTCCCGGCAAGGGCCGAGCTGGGGCGAGCCTATCTGCAGCTGTTCAAAACGACACGACATCCTATTTGGCTCGACCGCGCCTCGGCCGAGGGGGAGCGTATGGTCAAAGGCAACGGCCGACCCGAGGGCTACCGCCTGCTCGCCGCCGCCGACAGGGCCGCCGGACACCTTCCCGAGGCAGTCACGGAGCTCGAGCACGCGGAGAGCCTTTCTCCGTCGGAGGCAGCGCTTCACATGGAGCTCGCCGCGGCGTACAGGGCGGCGGGCCGCCTCGCCGACGCGGAGCGCCAGTACCAGCGGACGATCTTCCTGCGGCCCGGCTACTGGCCCGACCACAACGCGCTAGCCCTGTTCTACCTCCATCAGGGAAGGTACGAGGCGGCGGCGACCCAGTGGCGCCAGGTGATCGCCTGCGCTCCACAGCTGGCAAGTGGCTACACCAACCTGGCGGTGGCCTACTACGCCCTCGGACGATACGAAGAGACCCGGAAAGCGCTCGAGCGCTCTATCGCCATCGAGCCGGACCAAACCGCACTGGCGAACCTGGGAACGCTGTACTTCAACGAGGCACGCTTCGCCGACGCAGCGGCAATGCTCGAACGCGCTACCAAGGAGCCGGGTTGCACGTACAAGACTTGGGGCAACCTGGCTTTTGCCTACAAGTTCGGCGTCGCCCCGGAAAAGGCAGAAGTAACGTTCCGACGAGCTGCCCAGTTGGCCGAGGCCAAGCTGGCCCAGTCGCCGAACGATCTCCAAGTCTCGACCGATCTGGCCGACTACGACGCGATGCTCGGCCAGCCGGAGGCCGGGCTCAAGCTCATAGAGCCGGTGATCGCCGCCAACCCTGAGGATCCGCAGCTGGTCGCCGACATCGCCGAATGCCTGTGGGATCTCGGTGACCATTCTCGGGCCTTCGAGTGGGTGCACCGGGCGTTCGCCGCCGGCGTTGAGCGAGGCCGTTTCGAGAAGCGACCGACCCTGCGTGATCTCGTGGCCGACCCGCGCTACCAGCGTCTGGTGGAGGAGTCCAAGAACAAGGAGTAGAGATGGGAGGCGACGAGCCTCCCGAAAGGAGGAGGAGATGTTCACGTCAACGACAGCAGTGGGCAGGAGGAGCGTCCGATGGCTGATCCCCGCCCTCGTCCTCTGCATCGCCGTACCGGCCATGTTGACAACGCAGGGGTGTGGCGGAGGTACCGCGCCGGTCAAACCGACCCCGACCCCGACTCCGCCGCTTCCAACGTCGACGCTGCACACCATCACGTTCGCTGTCGAGACCGGGAACCTCGTGTGCCCCAATATGGCGGAGATCAAGGTCTCTCTGTCTCACGCCGACAAGGTCCAGTTCGTGAACAACGCCCCCGTCGTCGTGACGATCACGACGCTCAAGCAGGCGTTCGAAGGGGTAACCCCGACCACGCCTATCAAGGTGCTCCCCGGAGCATCGGAGACCAGGACCATCTGGCAGGGAATTACGGTTGGCGACAACATCGAGCTCACGATGGAACTCCCGCCTGACTACGCGGTGGATGGTTGTTCTGTACTTCCTCAAGGACAGCACGGGCCCGGAATGCAGGTCAACCCCTGAGCAACTACGGGTCTCGCCCTTTGCTCCGACCTGAGACAGCAGGGAACCAGAGTCTCGTCGAGGAGCTCGAGGCCAAACCGTAGTGACGGGAGGCAGCAGACCTCTCGAAGGGAGGAGGAGATGTTGGTTTCAAGAAAGGCAGCGAGTAGGAGAAGCGTGCATTGGCCGGTCGTGGTCGTCGCCCTCTCCATCGCCATGCCAGCCGTGGTCGGGCTACAAGGGTGCTGCAAGGCGAAACAGCCCGTGCCCCTCACCATCGAGGCTACGCACGGGATTGGCTTCTATCCGTGGCGAAACGAAGATAGGCAGGAACTCGCGTGTCCTGCCCCAACCTCCATCATCGTGGAGCGTCGTCCGGATGCCCCGAACAATAGGGACAAGGTGGTGTTCGAGAACCTTACGGGGAACACCGTAACCGTCACAACGATCGATTTTGTTTTCGTTGACGTACCCGAGAACGGCAGTTTCGATGTTCCTCCAATGAGCGAGGAGGGAAGGCCGGGCACGGTCACCAAGACTGTCTCGTCGACCGCGACTACCGGACAAGTAAGACTCCAGACAAAGTACATGGGCCACACGGCCGAAGGCTGCCCCGGCCTTCCTCAAGACAAATACGGGCCCGGGATGCAGGTCAACGACTGAGCAGTCAGGCCTTGCACCTCCTGGTCCGATCTGCCAGAGCAGGAAACCAGCGTCTGGTCGAGGAGATTGAGGGCGAACTTAAAGGACGGGAGGCGGCAGGCCTTCCGAAAGGAGGAAGAGATATAGGAGTGAACCACTGCAGTGGGGAGGAGGACCGTGCGCCGGCTGGTCCCCGCGCCCGTCTTCTGCGTCGCCGCACCGACCGTCATCGAGATACAAGGGCGCAAGAAGCCTGAAGAGCCGACGCCAGCCACAGGGTCGGCTAGGGCGACGCCTGACAAGGCACAGTGGAGGAGCAGACAATGGCAGGTCATGTCATTACGTTTAAAACCCAGGAGCGCAGAGTGTGCGCAGAACCCAACGAGATCACGGTAAAGGAAGGGGATATAGTTGTCTTTTGGAACGACACCGATGAAACGGTCGAGATAGCACCCGACCAAGATGCCTTCGACCGGATGACAAGTGCACCAACTGTTTTTTCAGTGAATCCGAACGGAGGCCTGTGTAAGACAGTTGGGGGGACGCTGAAAGCCCCCGCTGAAGGCACCTATGTCGAGCTCCACCCGACCGTTGACGATACCCCAGTCCTCGGGTGCGGTGGTATGGGAGATCACCGTGGTCCCGGGATGCAGGTCAACCCGTAGGAAGCCCTATACGAGGTGCCTATGCGGCCAGGGAGCAGGAGACTCCCGAACCCTGGCTCGCTCTCCAAG
>JAJDNH010000181.1 GCA_022340775.1 Acidobacteriota bacterium | reverse complement strand
GAGGAGGCCCGTCTCTTGCGGACGACTCTGGACCGCCTGCGGGTCATCGTTTCGACGGGCGGCGGCACCTTCTGCGACCGCTCGAACCGTGCCGCAATCCATGAGGCGGGTGGCATCTCGGTGTTCCTCGACGTGCCCTGGAGGATCATCTCCTGCCGCCTTCCCGGGAAGAACCTCGACCGGCCGAAGTTCGGAAACGAGAACGTCGCACGGCGGCTGTTCGACGAACGTCTTCCCGCCTACCGGAAGGCGCGCATTCATCTCGAGCTCAATGGCGAGGAGGCGCCGGAAGAAGTGGCGCGCCTGGTGGTGGCAGCTTTGCCGGGGATCCCATGCGCTACCTGATCCTCAGCGATATCCACGCCAACTTCGAAGCGCTCACCGCGGTCCTCCACCATGCGCGGCGGAAGCGGTACTCCAAGATCCTGTTCCTGGGAGACGCGGTCGGCTACGGGGCCTCGCCGAACCAGGTGATGGAGTGGCTGGCCTCGCTCGGCTCGCAGGTCGTGATCGTGCGCGGCAACCATGATCGGGTGTGTGCCGGCCTTGACAGCGCCGAGTACTTCAACCGCTATGCGCGCCAGGCTGCGGACTGGACCCACGACCACCTGGAGAGCCGTCACCTGGAGCGCCTGCGGTCCCTGCCGACCGGGCCGACGAGGATCGAGCCCGGCCTCCTCATCTGTCACGGCTCACCGGTGGACGAGGACGCCTATGTCTTCTCGGCACACGACGCGCTGGCCGCGTTCCAGCTGGTCGAGGAGAAGGTCATCCTCTTCGGGCACACGCACGTGCCGTCGGCCTTCATCGCCAGCGAGGGGGACGGGCGACATATGGTTCAGGTGCGGCTCCTTTCCGGCAAGCGAACCGTCCTCGATCTCAACGGCGCGAACCGATACCTGATCAACCCCGGCTCGGTCGGGCAGCCGCGGGACCGCGACCCGCGGGCGGCGTACGCGATCTACGACCACGAGATTCGCCGCCTCTACCAGTACCGGGTGCCGTACCGGATCGATCTGGCGCGGCGCAAGATCCGCCAGGCGGGGCTGCCGCCGGTGCTCGGTGATCGCCTGCTGTACGGTGCATGAAGGGGGGGAAGACGATGCGGCTGAGATATGCGGCGCTGGGCGTGGCCCTGCTCGCCGCCCTCTCGCTCGGGGCGCAGAGCCGAGCCGGTGGGTCGGCCGAGCTGAAGGCAAGGCTGCTGCAGGCGGTGGACCAGGGCACCCTGCCGGCCTCCATTCGAGGCGGGCTGTACGCCTACCCTGATCCGTCGGTGAGGGCGCTCGCGGTTCGCGCTCTCGCCGTCGGCGCCAACCCGGGCCCGGCGGTGCTGCTGAACCGCTTCTTCTCCGATCCCGATCCGCGGGTGCGGTCGGAGGTGATGGTGGCAGCCGCACGGGAGGGAACCTCTGGGGCTCGACTCATCGAGCGAGGGTTGACGTCCCCGTCGCCGCCGGTCCGGCAGGCGGCGGTGTGGGCCGCCGCCCAGCTGGCCGGCGACCTCACGGCGCCACTGCTCGAGCGGCTGCGCAAGGAGCGGGATCCGGCGGTCCTGGAGACCGGCCTGGCGAACCTCTGGCGGCTGCCTCCCGGCACCTGGGAAGCGCTGGCTGCGCGGCACTCGGCCGACGCGGATCCCTTGCTGCGGCGCGCCGCCGTCTACTCCCTGGCGCGCAGCCCGGCGCCGGACGTGCGCCCGGCGCTACGGCGACTGGTCTCGGACCCCGAGCCGGTCATCCGGGCGACGGCCGTTCGCGGTTTCGCGCGCGGCGGGCTGCGGGAGGCGGACACCGCCGCCCTGGCGAGCGCGCTCCGGGATGCCGACTGGCGGGTGCGGGCGGCGGCCTGCCAGGCTCTGGCCGCCCATCCTGAGATCCAGCTCGATCAGCAGGCCGGAGCCGCACTGGCGACGGCCTTGGAGGACCCGGCGCCCGATCTCGTGGTGAGCGCCATCCACGCAGCGGGCGCCCACCCGGAGGTACCGGCGGCGGGCGCACTGGAGGCGATCGTCGCCGGCGCCAGCCCGTGGCCGGCGGGTGAGGCGCTGGTCGCGCTCACCCGGCGCAACCAGGCCGGAGCAGGCGCTCGGGTCTTGACCTGGCTGGCGGCGAGCGAGCTTCAGCGGCGCCGGGCGGCAGCCCGGGCGGTACCGTTCCTGGCCGGCCAGGAAGCCGCGAAGGGCCAACGCCTGGTCCTGGCCGCCGAGCCGGCGGTGGTCCTGGCCTGGCTCGAGGGCGCCGCGGCGGCCGATCGTGTGCCGGCGCCCGACCTCCTGCGGCCCCTGCTCGAGAACCCGGACGCCGCGGTGCGCGCCGAGGCGCTCGATCTTCTGGGGGGTCAGCACGCGGCGCCGGGCTGGAGAGCTCTGCTGCAGCGAGCCGCAGCGTGGCGGAAGGACACCATCGGGGATGCGCGTGCGACCGCGCTGCGAATGGCCCTGGGGGCAGCGCCCGACAAGGCCAGCCGGCGTGAGGTGCTGAAGGCGGCCCAGAGCGGAGCGGACTGGGCCGTGGCGGCGCCGGTGGTGGCGGCCGCGCGGGCAGCCGGGATGCCTGCCGCACTGCCGGCGCGCGAGCCGCGACACGGGCACAAGTGGTACCTCGACCTCGTCGCTTGGGCCGGGGAGAGTCACTGGATGGACGTCGACACCGTACGCGGGACCTTCCGCCTGCGTCTCGACACGGCGGCGGCACCGATCACCGCGAAGGAGATCTGGGACCTCGCGCAGGCCGGCTTCTACGATGGCCTGACGATCCACAGGGTGGTGCCTGACTTCGTGGTCCAGGGAGGCGATCCGCGCGGCGACGGGTGGGGCGGCCCGGGCTTCGTGCTCGCCGATGAGCCGTCCCTCGAGCCGTTCGACTCGTGGCGGGTCGGAATCGCCACCTCGGGGCCCAACACCGGCGGCTGTCAGCTGTTCGTGACGCTGCTGCCCGCCGACCATCTGACCGGCCACTACACCAACTTCGCGGAGGTGACGAGCGGACGCGATGTTCTGACCCGCCTCGAAGTCGGCGACACGATCCGTGGCATCTCCTGCGCCACCGGCGCCGAGCCGCCGCCGCCGGTCCCGGTGCTCGTCGGCCGTGTCGAGTGGCGCGAGCTGGCCGCGATCGACGGCTGGAAGAAAGAGGCCGAAGACTACCAGCCGGACCGGACGGCGATCAAGAAGCTGCGGGGCGCGCGCGGGCACTACCGGATCCTGTCGGTGCTGGGAAGCTGGTGCTCGGACTCGCGGCGCGAGGTGCCGCGCCTCGTCAAGGTGCTGAACCAGGTCGGCGGCGACCACTTCACCCACGAGATGTACGGTGTGGATCACACCCTGGTGGTGACGGCGCCGGATTTCCCGGAAGGCCTGCTCGAGAACAAGAAGGCGGAACGGGTCCCCACGATCATCGTCCTCGATGGGGACGGCCAGGAGCTGGGCCGGGTCGTGGAGACTGCTCCGATGCCTTTGGAACAGCTCCTGGTCGAGCTCGTGGCGCCCGAGGAGGGGTGGCGATGAGTAGCCCGATCGCCTTCACGTGGCCGCTGCCGGGAGATGAGATCGCGCGTCTCGCCGAGGTTCGCGCCGTGCGCGTCCGCGAGGGCGGCGAGCTACTCGACGAGGCGGGCCTGGCGGAGTTCGTAGGCAACGCCGAAGCGGTGGTCACGCTGCTGGCGGACCCGATGACCGACCGCGTGATGGCGGCCTGCCCGTCCCTGCGGGTCATCGCCAACTGCGCCGTCGGCTACGACAATATCGACCTCGAGGCAGCCAGGCGGCGGGGAATCTGGGTGACCAACACTCCGGACGTCCTCACCGAGGCCACCGCGGACCTTGCCTGGGCCCTGATTCTGGCCGTGACACGACGGGTCGTCGAGGGGGATGCGATGGTCCGTCAAGGGGGCTTTCACGGCTGGCGCCCGGACCTCCTTCTCGGCACCGGCCTGCAGGGCAAGACGCTGGGCATCGTCGGCTACGGGAGAATCGGGCGGGCGGTTGCACGCCGCGCCGCCGGCTTCGGGATGGAGGTTGCCTACTCCGACTCGGAGGAGCGGCCTGAACCGGGAGTCTCGGCCCGCCGCCTTTCGCTCGAGCAACTGCTCGCAGCCAGCCACGTGTTGAGCATCCACTGCCCGCTGACACCCGAGACACACCATATTCTGGATGTACGTAACCTGAGACTACTGCCGGACGGCGCGTTCGTCGTCAACACCGCGCGCGGGCCGGTGATCGACGAGGAGGCCCTGGTGGCCGCGCTCGAGTCCGGCCGTCTCGCGGGTGTCGGTCTCGATGTGTACGAGGCCGAGCCCGATGTTCATCCGGGTCTGCTGGGGCGCACCAACGTGGTGCTGCTGCCGCACGTCGGGTCGGCGACCCTGGAGACCCGGTCCGCGATGGCCGGACTGGCGATCGAGAACGCGGTCGCGGTGCTCGACGGCCGCGAGCCGCCGACCCCGGTCGTGCGGGGCGACTGAAGGAACGAGCTTGACCACGGATTTCACGGATCCTAATAGGTTGGCGGCAGAGGCTTCTGTCGGGCTCAAGGTAGTCTGGACAGCCTGACATCGGTTCGGGTCAGGGGGCGTCAAACGCGCCGTCGGGCCTCTTGTCCCCATCTGTGTAATCCGTGGAATCTGTGGTTTTCCTCTTCATCCGTGGTCTTCTTCTTTGCTCGGGGGAGGGAGACAACCTGACGCCAAGGGTTGGCGAGGACCCCTGATACAATGCGCCGGTGAGCACCGACAAAACGGCTCCCCAAGCCTCTTCCGAGGAGGCCTCGTCGACCTCCGCCGGACCCGCGAAGCTGATCCCAGAGCTCTCTGTGGTGATGCCGGCCTACAACGAGGAGGCGATCCTCCCGATGGCGCTGGCCGAGGCCGAGGCGGCCGTCGAGCGGCTGTGCGAGCAGTGGGAGATCCTCATCGTCGACGACGGGTCGACCGACTCAACGCCGGAGATTCTGGCCGATTGGCACCGGCGTGAGCCGCGCGTCAAGGTCCTGACCCAGACTCCCAACCAGGGCTACTCGAAGGCCCTGATCCGCGGCTTCGGCGCCGCCGGATACGCCGCCGTCTTCTACACCGATGCGGATGCCCAGTTCGACCTCGCCGAGATCGACCGTCTCTACCCGCACCTGGCGGAGGTGGACATGGTCGCCGGCTACCGCATCGGGCGCCAGGATCCGTGGATCCGCCTGCTCACGTCCGCGTCGTACAACATGCTGCAGTCACTTGTCTTAGGACTGAACGTCCGCGACGTGAACTGCGCCTTCAAGCTGTTCCGAAGGTCGTTCTTCGAGCGGATTAGGCTGGCGAGCGACGGCTTTCTCATCGACGCCGAGCTGTACGCGCGCGCCAAGCGCGCGGGCCTTCGCTGGGCCCAGGTTGGTGTGACTCATCGCCCCCGGGAGAAGGGCAGCTCGACGGTTCGCGTGGCCACCGTCACCGAGACGCTGCGCGAGCTGATGGCGCTGCGTCGCGCCCTTCGGTCATGACGCGGCGCCAGTTCTGGGCCCTTCTCCTCGGGTTTGTGCTCCTCCACCTCGTGCTCGCTGCGGCTTTGCCGCTGTCGGGCGACGAGGCGTACTACTGGGACTGCTCGCGTCACCTCGACTGGAGCTACTTCGATCAGCCTCCTCTGGTGATCTGGGCGATGGTGCCGTTCCGCGCGGTTCTCGGCGAAACACGTGTGGCGGTGCGGGCCCCGGCGGTCATCGCCAGCCTGCTCGCCGGCGTGTTTCTACTCGGCCTGGTGCGTCGTCTGGGAGGCGGCGAGCGCGAGGCGGGTTGGGCGTACGTCGTGCTGCACGGGATGCCGCTCTACTTCATCGGCGCGTTCTACGCCTCCACGGACGTCGCGATGGCGACGGCCTACCTGGGCGCTACCTGGGCGGCAGTGGCCATCGCACAGGGCGAGCGTCGGGCATGGTGGGGCTTCGGCCTTGCGATCGGCCTCGGCTTTCTCGCCAAGTTCCCCGCCGTGCTCGTCCTGCCGGCCCTGGCGCCGGCGCTCCTGCGACGCGAAGCGAGACGTCACCTGCGTTCAGCGACGCCCTACCTGGCGGCTGCCCTGGCGTTCCTCTTGACCACGCCGGTGTGGGTTTGGGGCGCCCGCCACCATTGGGACAACATCGTCTTCCAGCTCGCCGGGCGGCATGACGCGGGCGGGCTGACTCTGCGCTATCTCGGGGAGTTCATCGGCGCCAACCTGCTGCTGGCGAGTCCCTTCCTGGCGATCGCACTGGCGGTCGCCTGGGTCCTGGCCTGGCGGCGGCGGGATGCGGCGTGGGCGGTCCTGGCGGTGGCGATGGCGGTGCCGTTCGCGCTCTTCGGCGCGGTCGCGCTGAAGGAGCGGGTCGGCGCTCACTGGGGCGGGCCGGGCTTGCTGCTCGGTGTCGCCGCGCTGGCCCTCGTGCACTTCAGGGGGCGCCGTGCCCTGGTTGCGGCCGGTATGGTGTTCGGCCTCCTGCTGTCGTTGGCGGTGGTCGCCGTTGCGGCCGTACCGGAACCGTTGCTCGACCTGCACTGGTCCTATGCCGGCAGCCCCCATCGGATCTCGACCGCCAAGCTGGCGGCAGCGGTTGGCAACCGCGAGATCGAGCGCGAGGTAGCGCGGCGCTTGCGGCCGGGCGAGCTGGTGGCATCGGAGAGCTACAGCACGGTCCACCTGCTGGCCTTCCTGTCGAAGGGTGCGCTGCCGACCCGTCTCGCGAACATCCGCTCGGGCAAGCACGGGCTGGCGTCGCTCTACTGGTACGAGCCGAGATCGCTGGCCGGCCGCGACGTCCTGTTCGTGACCGAGAAGAGCGACGTCGATCCGGCGCTACAGCGCCTGTTCGCTTCGGTCAGCGTCGAACCGCCGATCGAGATCCGGCGAGGAGGTCGCGTCGTGCGCCGGGTACGCGTGCTCGAGTGCCGGGACCTGCTGCACCCCGAGGGCGCCTTCACCCGCCTCGGCCCGTGATGAAGAAGAAGACCGCGGATTCCAAAGAATAACCACGGATTCCACTGATTACACAGATGAGAAGAGGAAAACCAACAACGGGTTTGGTATGTCCGGAGAGGAACCGATGGCGGGCGGCTCGGAGTACGCCGAGCCCCACAGAAGCCTCTGCCGCCAACCTCTGGAATCCGTGAAATCCGTGTCATCCGTGGTGAGACTTCTCCTCCGTGGTGGAGCTTCCCTGTCAGCGCTTGGTGCTGAGTGAGCGTTTCCAAAGGGCGATGGCCGCGATCGCGCTGAGCAGGCCGGCGGCGATCTCGGGACGCTCGGTCAACACCCCCGGCTGCCAGCTTCCGCCGAGGTCGCGGACGGTGTCGGCGATGACCGAGCGTCCGGCGCAGATCACGGTCCACAGGACACCGCCGGCCGCGATGGCGAGAAAACCCATGCCGCCGGCGCCGAGCGCGGCCTCCAGCCACTCGGTCGCATCCCCCTCTTGCGGGCGTGGACCCATCGCGACGCCGAGCGCGCTCATCCAGAGCGCGTACCAGGGCACCAGCCACCAACCCGGGGACGCGGTGCGGGTGGGTCCAACGACGAGCTGCGAGGCGGCGAAGAGCGCACCCGCGAGGGCGAGAGGTGCGAGGGTCGCGACCACGAACGCGGCCAGCAGCGCCTGGCGCCGGGACACGGGCGCCGTCGTCCACCACCACACGGCGCGGCCCTCGAGGATCTGGGCCGGGTAGGCGAAGCGCAGCGCCATGGCAGCGGCGAGCAGGCCGGCGAGGGACAGGTTGACGAGGCCGGCCAGCTCGCGAGCCAGCGGATCGGAGGTCGGGAGGGCCCGCAGATTCTCGACATAGACCACGCCAAGACCAATCAGGTAGAGGGTTTGCGCCGCCTGGGCCGCGTCGCGGGCGAGCAGTCGGAGGCGGGAGGAGATCAGCACACCCGCCGGGGTGCCGCCGATGAGCCGGTCGACCAGCCGCCACTGCCTTGCCGGAGCTGCATGAGCCGGGGAGCCGGTCGCGAGCCGGGATCCGGCACGCGGCGCCAGCAGGCTCCACGTGGCGATCAGGATCAGCAGGCTGACGGCTACGGCGACCGCGATCGGCCATTCCCGAGTGCCGGTCGCCGCTCCCACCGCCCACCGTGCCGGGATCGGGCCGATCACGGGGGTTGCCAAGGAGGAGAGAGAGCCGAGCAGGGCGAGGGGGTCGGTCGCGGTCACGAAGCGCTCGGGGCGGAGCGCCCGCAGCCACAGGACGGTGCCGACGACGGCGGCGGTTGTCGTCGTCCAGGCCAGTGGAACGAGGACACGGCGCGGCACCAGAGCCGCCAACAGAATCGCGGCCACGACGCCGGCAGCCGCGGCGATGCCGAGCAGCGCGGCGATGCCGCAGATGATTTTCACCGCCGCAGCCGCTTCGTGACGGAGTGAGTACGCCAGGGTCAGGGCGGGTGGCAGGGTGAGGACCGCCACCCAGGCCTCGCCGGCCAGAACCCGCCACCACGCCTGCAGGGCACGGTTGGCGGGCGGCGTCGGGCAGGCGCCCCACCAGGGGTCGCTTTCGAGGGCCTCGAGCTGGGGCAACGCGAGGGTGACGGCCGAGGCGGTGGCGACGACCAGTGCGAGCTGGGCGACGATGACGACGGCCCGCTCGAGAAGCCAGCGTCCAGCAGTTGCCAACGGAGGTGGCAGCACCAGCAGGTGGTGCGTGACCCTGGCGACGATCCACACCTCGGCCGCCGCCAGGGCGGCCACCGCGAGGACGGTGCCCGCTGCCCGGAACGGACCGAGGCTCACGACCTTGCGCCAGGCTCGGCGCGAATCGGTTGCCAGGCTCAGGAGGACGAGGCGAGCATCCATTCCTCGAGCTCCGAGACGTCGCGGGTACCCTCTCTTTCACCCAGCACCCGCCCAGCTGCGAGACGAACGACGTGGTCGGCGAGCGCGGCCACGTGACCGATGGTGTGGGTGGTGACCACGACCGTCGCGCCGTCATCGGCGCGCCGGCGAAGGCTCGCGCGCACGGCGACCTGCGCCTCGAGGTCGAGCGCGGTCATCGGCTCATCGACCAGCAGGACCTCGGGACCTGGAGCCAGGACCGCTGCCAGGGCGACCCGCTGGGCCTGGCCGTGGGAGAGGGCGCCGCACCAGGCCTGGGAGAGGTCGTCCACCGCCAGCTCGGTGAGGGCGGCGGTCACTATCGGCGGTAGCTCGGTGCGTGTCAGGCCATACAGCGCGGCGCGCAGACGGACCAGCTCGAGCACGCTCAGGTGAGCGGGCAGCACGGGACGATCGGGGAGCAGGCCGAGCCGGCGGCGTACCGCCACCGGCTGTGCCCACGGATTGAGCCCGAGCACGCGCGCCTCACCGCGCGATGCCGGCACCAGGCCGGCGAGAAGCCTCAGGGTCGTGGTCTTGCCCGCCCCGTTGGGACCAACGAGGGCGGTGATCCGCCCTCCGGGGATCTCGAGGTCGAGCCCGTCGAGGGCGCGAGTGGCGCCGAAGCGGACGACGACGCCGCGGCACGTGACCGGGAAGATCGCCACGTCAGGCCCGCGGCGGGAGGTGGCGGACCCTGATCGAGCTCGGACGGCCGTTGTCCTCGTCCAGCACTTCGAGCTCGAGGCCTCCCCACGCCAGCCGCGCCGAGGGGCTCTGATCTCTCAGGAATGCGGCCATCCCTCCCACCGAGTCGATCTCCTTGGGGACCGGAAGCCGCCGGTGGAGCAGCCGCTCCAGCCGTCTCAGCGACAGGTGGCCGGGAACGATCCAACCGTCCTCGAGAGCGATCACCTCCTCCGGTCGTTTGCGATCGAACTCGTCCTCGATCTCACCGACGACGATCTCGAGCGCGTCCTCGAGCGTGACCACCCCGGCCGAGCCGCCGAACTCGTCGAGCGCGATCGCCATGTGCTGTCCAGAGTTGCGAAAGTCCTGTAATAACTTTGGTAGTAGCTTGGTCTCAGGAATGAAAAGAGCCTCCGTGACCAGCGTCTGCCAGGGCACCGATGGATCGAGGCCAAGCAGCAGCTTGGCGTGGAGAACGCCGGTCACGGCGTCCGGCGAGCCGTCGACCACCGGGAAGCGGCTGTGTCCGGAAGCCAACACCGCCGCCTCGAGCTCGTCGCGGGTCCAGGCCCTGTCCACGGTGTGGACCAGCGGCCGCGGCACCATGATCTCCCTCGCCATGGTGTCGTTGAAGCGAAGGACCGACTCGATCATGTAGCGGGCGCCTCGCGGCAGCTGGGCGTGGCGGTGGGCCAGGCGCAGCATGAACAGCAGATCCTCCTCGGTGACCGGGACCTCGGCGCGCCGCCGGTCGCTGAACAGGCGTGCCAGCGAGCCGAGGACCCAAGTCAGGGGGCGAAGTACCACGTCCAGGGCCCAGAGGGGCGCGGCGACGCGGGCCGACAGCCACTCGGCGTGAATCTGGGCCAGCGACTTGGGCGTGATTTCGCCGAAGACCAGGATGACCAGGGTCATGATGCCGACGACCGACGCCAGGCCGCTGTGGCTCGTGACACGGTAGGCGATCGTGGTGGCGATGGCCGAGGCCAGGACGTTGACCAGGTTGTTGCCGATGAGGATCGTGATCAGGAGCTCGGCCGGCGCCTCCGCCCAGCGGTCGAGCCCCCGGCGGGTCAGGTGACCGGAGCGCTCGCGCAGCGCTTCCAGGCGGGTGTGCGGCAGCGAGGTGAGCGCGGTCTCCGAGGCGGAGAAGAAGGCCGATCCGAGAAGGCAGAGAACGATCGCCGCGATGTCAGTGCCCACGGCATCGGTCTCCCGGAGGCGGGTCGTCCATGTGCCGATCCTACCACGCGGCAACGGTCCAACCGTGTCACCTTGTGCTAAGCTCCTGGCTCTCACTGGCAGGTGGCCGCGAAGGCCGAGCGAAGGAGGTACAAGCAATGACCAACGGTGAGCAGGGGACGGTAACTCCTCAGGGAGCTCCTCAAGCAGCTCCTCAGAAGAAGGGCCTCAGCCCGCTGGCGTGGGTCGGCATCGGCTGCGGCGTCGTTGTACTGATCGTGATCGTCGTCCTGGTGGCCGGCAGCCTCTTTGTAGTCCACAAGGCCAAGCAGGCGGGGTTCGATCCCGCGCTGTGGGCGAAGCACCCCGCGGTCGCGGCTGCCAAGGTCATCACCGCAGCGAACCCGGATCTCGAGGTGGTGAAGGTCGACGAGGATGCTGGCACCATTACGATCCGAAACAAGAAGAGCGGCGAGGTCGTGACCGTCAACCTGGAGGACGTCAAGCACGGCAAGGTCTCCTTCAAGTCCCTGACCAGCGGCAAGGAGATCAACATCAATGCTCATGCGGATGAAAAAGGCGGCAGCTTCCAGGTTACCGATGAGAAGGGGAAGACCACGTTCTCGGCGGGCGCCGGGGAGGGCTCGAAGCTCCCCGAGTGGGTGCCGGTCTACCCGGGTACGGAGCCGACGGTCGGCTTCTCGATGACCCAGGGCGACACCCAGCGAGCGGCGGCCTCTGCCGAGACCGACGCCTCTGCCGACGAGGTGGTCGAGTTCTTCGCCAAGAAGCTGGAGGCCGAGGGGTACTCGGTCAGGAAGATCAGCTCGAGCGAGGCGGACAAGACCTCGGCCATGGTGATGGCGACCAACGATGCCGCCAAGCGGTCGGTGCAGGTGGGCGTCACGCGCGAGGACAACAAGACCAAGATCGCGATCACCTTCAGCGGTCCGAGCGGGGACTGATCGGGTCGGCTGTCCAGGCACAGAGCCGGCGCAGTCCTTGGACACCGCCGGCTGGCATTCGTAGAGCTCGGTTGGAGTCCGCCACGGAGGCGCCTGCAGCGGGGACTGAACCGGCTTCCGGGAGACAGCGCTGCGACGGGTTCCGTATACTTGAGGTGTGTTGAAGCAGAGCGTTCACGGCCGCTGCAGGTGCCTCCTGGACCCACAGGGGGTGGGGCAGTGAACCCGGTGACGCCGACCGTTCTCGAGCTTCTGGAGCGGCTGCACGACTCCATCGTCGGCGTCATCCGGGGCAAGGCGGAGATCGTCGATGCGGTCGTGGCGGCGTTGCTGGCGCGCGGGCACGTGCTGCTCGAGGATGTGCCGGGCGTCGGCAAGACGACCCTGGCGCAGGCGCTCGCGCGCTCGCTGCAGCTCGAGTTTCACCGCATCCAGTTCACCTCGGACACGCTGCCGTCCGACATCATCGGCATCTCGGTCTACCGGCAGGCGAGCGGTGAGTTCGAGTTTCTTCCCGGTCCCCTGTTCGCCAACATCGTGCTCGCGGACGAGATCAACCGGGCAGCGCCGCGGACCCAGTCGGCCCTGCTCGAGGCGATGAGCGAGCACGCCGTGACGGTCGAGAGGAGCCGCTACCGGCTGGCGGAGCCGTTCCTTGTCGTGGCGACCCAGAACCCGGTCGAGTCGACCGGGACCTACCCTCTGCCGGAGTCACAGATGGACCGCTTCCTGATGCGCCTCTCGATGGGGTATCCGGCGCGCGAGGAGGAGGTCGCCCTGGTGCGTACCGGCGGCGCCGAGCCGCTCCTCGAGAACCTCCAGCCGGTGCTGGCCACCGCCGAGGTACTGGACCTGCAGAGCAAGGTGCGGGAGGTCCACGTCGACGACAAGCTGGTCGCCTACCTGCTCGATGTAGTCGAACGGACGCGCGGCCACGAGGCACTGGCGCTGGGCGTGTCGACGCGCGGCGCTATCGCGTGGCACCGTTCCGCTCAGGCTCTGGCGCTGGTGCGCCGGCGTGCGTTCGTGACCCCGGATGATCTCCAGGACACGGCGGAAGCCGTGCTGGCGCACCGGGTGTTGCTGGCCGATCCGGCGCTCGGCGACGGATGGGAGAAGAGCCGGCGCGAGCGCGCCGTAATCCGGTCCATTATCGACGCACACCCGGTGCCCCGGTAGGGGTGACGGTGAGCGGCGGAGGTGCGGCCCGGGCGGCCGCCGGAGGTGGTGCGAGGCGATGCGCTGGGTGAGCTCGTTCCCCGGGTTCGGCCTGCGGCTGACGCGCTGGGGCGCCGTCTACCTGGCGGCCATGGTTCTGCTCGCGCTGGCGGCCGCCAACACCGGCAACAACGCACTCGTCATGATGCTCGGCCTGGCGATGGGAAGCTTCGTGCTTTCCGGGACCTGGTCGCGTCAGGTGCTGGGCAAGCTCGAGGTTTCCATCGATCCACCGAGGCAGGCGTACGCCGGCTCCTTCGTCACGGTCGAGCTCGAGCTGGCCAACCGATCGCGCCTGTTTCCCGCCTACGGTCTCGCGGTGCGCGACGAGCGGGGCGAGGTGCTGCTGTTCGTACCCCTGCTGCGCGCGGGTGAGCGGCGGCGGCTGGTCGCGCGGACCCAGTTTCCCTGTCGCGGCTGGCAGACCGTCGGGCCGTGGCGACTCGAGGTTCTGCTTCCCCTCGGCTTCTTCCTCAAGAGCAAGCGGGTCGGCACGGCTCACCGCCTGCTGGTCTACCCGCGTCTCCTGCCGAGCTTGGCTTCGCTCCTGCGGCCGGGCGGCGACCGACGCCGGCCCGGGTCGACGGGCGAGCGGGGTCGGGAAGGCGAGGTACACCAGCTGAGGGGGTTCAGGGACGGCGACGAGCGCCGTCAGATTCACTGGAAGCAGAGCGCCCGTCAGCAGCGCTTGATCTCGGTCGAACGGGAGGCGCGCCAGGCCGAGCCGCTCTACGTCGTGGTCGATCCGCGATCACGCAAACCGGACGATCCGCAGGTCCGCGAGGCGTTCGAGGTCGTCGTGAGCCGCGCCGCCACCGTCGTCGTCGACCGTCTCACCCGGGGCCTGCCGGTCGGGGTCGTGGTTGGACGCCGCATCGTCGAGCCGGTGGCGCGGTTGGATCGGCTCGGAACTCTGTTGCAGCCTCTGGCCGAGGTCGAGCTGTGCGCCTCGGACGCGCCACCCCCGCCGGTCCTGCGGCGTTGGGTGCTCGAGCTCAGGGTCGCGACGGAGGCGGCGTGAGCTTCCGCCTTCTCGCCGCCGGGCTGCTGCTGTGGGCGCTCCTCCCGCTCCCGTTCACCGGCATCGCGGCGCCGCCGTTTTGGATCGCCGCTGCGGCCGCAGCGCTCGTGGCCCTGCGCCGGCGGGCTTCCTTCGAGCCCTCCCGCACGGTGCTGAATCTCCTCGGCATCGTGTTCCTGGTGCTGGTTCTGGCAGCCGGCGGCTGGCGAGTGGGTCCGTTGCGTCCTCTCGGCCACCTGCTGCTGCTGCTGGCCGGGCTGCGCGTGCTGACGGTCAGGGACCGGCGGAGCTTCGTGGCCGCTCTGGGTCCGACGGCGCTGGTGTGGGTGATCGCCGTGGCGTCGTCGACCCACGTCACCCTCGTTGGCTACCTCGCGGCGTCGGCGATGGCGGGCTGGTGGGCCGGGATGCGGGCGCTGCTGATGCTTCGTGCCGACGAGCTCGGCGCCACCATGCACGCCCCGCTGCCGCGGCTCAAGCACGTGGTGTGGGCCGGTGTGGTGGTGCTGCTGCTCGCGGTGCCGGTGTTCCTCCTGATGCCCCGGCTTCGCTCGCCGTGGCTGTCCGCCGGCAGGGGCAGGGGCAGCGTTGCCGGCTTCACGACAGCGGTCGAGCTGTCCGACATGGGCGACATCCGGACCTCGGGCAAGATCGCCATGGTGGTGACCGCCGTCCGGGGGCGGATCGAAGCCGATGAGGTCCGCCTCCGGGCCACCGCTTTCGATCTGCTCGATACCGGAGTGTGGAAGCCGCAACGGAGACATGTCGAGTGGATCGGCGGCGGCGGGCAGATCACCTGGCTCGAGGGGCGGCCGCGCGACCTCGAGAGGGCCACGCAGCTCGAGATCGAGCTCTTGCGTCCGGAGGGCTACCTGTTTCTCCCCCAGGGGTCGGTCGCCGTGCGCAGCCCCTACCGGCTGGGCCTCGACCCGGCGGGTGGCGCCGTGGTGTCGAGAAGAGTCCGGAGACCGGTGACCTACACGGTCTGGCTGGTGCCGGGCTCTCACCGGTCCTGGGAGGCGCCGGATGCCCGTGATCTGTTCGTTCCCCGCCGGCGGGCGGCGCTCGAAGGCCTGGCGCGGCAGATCGTGGGCGATCTCCAGGGGAGGGCCGCCAGCGCGCGCGCGGTGGAGCGTTACCTGCGCACGAACTTCCGCTACTCGCTGCGTGGTCCGGGGCGTTTCAGCAGCGATCCGGTGTCGGAGTTCCTGTTTCGACGGCGCGAGGGCCACTGCGAGCTGTTCGCGGGCTCGATGGTGCTTCTCCTGCGCTCGATCGGCATACCGGCGCGGATGGTGGCGGGCTACTGCGGCGGCACCGTGTCGCCGTCGGGTGCCGTCCTCCACGTGAGACAGGCCAACGCTCACGCCTGGGTCGAGGCGTGGCTCGGACCGGATGCCGGCTGGAGGACGTTTGACCCGACCCCGGCGGAGGGCATCCCGGGGCTGTCGAGGCTGGCCGCCCTGGCTCGCCTGCGGTGGGCGTTCGACAAGGTGCAGGTGGTCTGGGACCGCTACGTCCTCACGTTCGGAGTCCAGGAACAGCTGGACCTGGCCGCCGAGACGGTGTCGGGGATGCTCGGGCTGCTGCACCACCTGAGGCCGATCCACGGCGTCGTGGCCCTGGCCTGTCTGGTGGTCGCGGTGCTCCTGCTGTGGCTCGTCGCGGGCCGGTCTCGCCGGCGGCGGTGGCTGCCGTGGGGGGTTGGCACGTATTCGGCGGCGGCAGCCGTGGATGCGCTCGCTGCACGGTTGCGACGGCGCGGCGTCGAGGTGCCACCGTCGGCGACGCCCCGTGCCATCGGCGCCGCGGTGGCCCGTTCATGGGACGGAACGGACGCAGCGGTCAACGAGCTCGTTGAGCTGGCCGAGAGGGAGCTGTACTCGCGGCAGGGGATGTCGCTGCGGGGTAGGCAGAGAGCTCGGGAGCTGGCGCGCCGGATTCGCTCAGGCGTGGGAAGAGGCGGAGCGCCAGGTACGGCCCCAGCGGCGTGAGCGCCATCCCCACCAGCACGTCGGTCACATAGTGGTAGCCGAGCAGCACGGTGGCCGCGATCAGCAGGGCCGCGCACGGCACGTACAGAACCAGCCAGGAGCGCCGGTAGCGCGCGACGAAGAACAGAGCCACGAGGGTGACCATCGTGTGTCCGGACGGGAACGCATCGGTCTTGGTGCGTTCGAGGGCGTCCAGCAGGTGCCGTATGTGCCCGCCGATGATACCGGCCGGGAGGTTCCGGTAATAAGAGGTGGCGAGGGTCAGACGGGGCCCGAGCGCCGGCATCAGGAAGTAGCCGACGTAGGACACGAAGAAGGTCGCGGCGAACGCCGTGATGACGAACTGGCGTCGCGGGTGGCGGGTCCAGACCATCCACAGGAATAACGCCAGCGGCAGGAAGTAGAAGCTGGTGTAGCCGAGCGTGAGGAGGTCGGTGATGGGCCACGATGGGTGCTCGGTCCACAGCGCCGTGTACAGGTGGGCTCCTAGCAGACGCCGGTCGCAGGCGATCAGCAACGAGTCGGAGGTTCGCCCGCGCAGACTCTCGATGACCGCGCCGAGGTTCTGGAAAATGTTGAGCAGGAGTGGGATCGGCAGGAGCTCGCGAAGCCAGCGCTGGAGGTTGCCGGCGGCTGGGTCGAGCACGACGGTTCCGGCCAGCAGCACGACCAGTCCGACGGCCAGGTGGGAGCCGACGGTCAGGGTCGGCGCCCGCGGGTTCATGGCCAGGGCCAGCAGAAACACGTATGCCCCGAGGAGCAGGCGCTCGACCGGCGCGAGGCTCCACTTGCCGCTCCGTGGGAAGCCAACTATCATGAAGGAAGGACGACTGATGCGCACTGCTATAGCCGCTGTGTCTTCGTTGCTCGCTGCGTTCCTCGTGGCCACGCCGGCGGGGGCCGGTATGGTCGTTCACATGCATCTGGATGATACCATCCAACCGGCCTCTCAGCGGTACGTCGAGCGTGGCCTGCGCGAGGCGGCGGCCCGCGGCGCCAGCCTGGTCGTGCTCCAGCTCGACACCCCGGGCGGGCTCATGAGCTCGATGCGCAAGATCACGACTGCAATCACCTCCTCCAAGGTACCCGTCGTGGTCTACGTGGCGCCGCCCGGCGCCCAGGCCGCCTCCGCCGGGTTCTTCATCTTGATGGCGGCAGATGTTGCGGCGATGGCGCCGGGCACCAACGCCGGAGCGTCGCACCCCGTGGGCGGGCAGGGCGAGAACCTGCCCACCGACGTGCGCAAGAAGGCGACCAACGATGCGGCGGCGATGCTGCGTGCGCTCACAAAGCCGCGCGGCCGCGACCCGGCACTGGCGGCGAAGGCGGTCACGGAGAGCCTCTCGTTCACCGCCGACGAGGCGCTCAAGGACGGCCTCATCGACATGGTGGTTCCCGACCTGGCAACGCTGATCAGCCGGCTTGACGGGACCGAGGTCGAGCGCTTCGACGGTACCAAGCAGAAGCTGGATCTTGCCGGCGCGACGGTGGAGGAGGTGCCACCCACCGGGGCCGAGAAGTTCCTGTCGGTGCTCGCGAACCCCAACGTGGCGTACCTGCTGATGGCGCTGGGCGGGCTCGGGATCTACCTCGAGCTCTCCCATCCCGGTGCGGTTCTGCCGGGTGTTGTCGGGGTCATAGCGATCCTGCTGTTCCTCTACTCGATGTCGGTCCTGCCCGTGAACCTGGCGGGCGCCGCCTTGATCGTGGTCGGGCTCGTGCTGTTCATCCTGGAGGTCAAGGTGACGAGCTACGGGCTGTTGACAGTCGGCGGTCTGGTGTCGTTCGTCCTCGGTTCGATGATGCTCTTCAACGCCCCGATTCCCGCCATGCGGGTGAGCCTCGGGGTGATCATTCCCACCGCGCTGGTGGTTGCGGCGGTCATGATCTTCCTGCTGTCCCGCGTGCTGGCCGTCCACCGGCGGCGTCCGGTGACTGGGAGCGAGGGACTGGTGGGGGAGATCGGCGAGGCCCGCACCGAGATCGACGGCAAGGGCCGTGTGCTGGTGCACGGTGAGTACTGGGATGCGGAGTCCCGCAGCGGCCGCATCGAGGCCGGCACGCCGGTGCGCGTGCTCCTGATCAGAGGCCGCACGCTCGAGGTGGAGGCGGTGTCCTCCGAGATGACTGGGAGGTCGACATGAATCCGTTAGGCTCTGGGCTTGGGATCGCGATCATCATAGCTATCTTCCTGTTCTTCAAATGGATCAATATCCTCAACGAGTACGAGCGGGCGGTCATCTTCAGGCTCGGGCGGGTTCTGCCCGAGCCCAAGGGGCCGGGTTTCGTCTTTGTCTTCTGGCCGATCGACCGCATGATCAAGGTCAGCCTACGGACGGTTGTTCACGACATCCCGCCGCAGGACGTGATCACTCGCGACAACGTCTCGGTCAAGGTCAACGCGGTCGTCTACTTCCGCGTCATGGGGCCGGTGCGGGCGGTGATCGAGGTCGAGAACTACATCTACGCCACCTCGCAGCTGGCGCAGACCACGCTGCGCTCGGTCCTCGGCGAGGTCGAGCTGGACGAGCTGCTGTCACACCGGGAGAAGCTCAACCTGCGCCTACAGACGATCATCGACCAGCACTCCGATCCGTGGGGGGTCAAGGTCTCGATGGTCGAGGTCAAGCACGTCGACCTGCCTCCGGACATGCAGCGGGCGATGGCCAAGCAGGCCGAGGCGGAGCGCGAGAAGCGGGCCAAGATCATCCACGCCGAGGGTGAGCTGGAGGCTTCCAAGAAGCTGGCGGAGGCGGCGGCGGTGATGCAGAAAGAGCCGGTCTCGGTGCAGCTGCGCTACCTGCAGACGCTGACCGAGATCTCGACCGACAACGCTTCCACGATCGTTTTCCCGATCCCGCTCGAGATCATGAACAAGCTGATAGGCTCGAGCGGCGCCTGAGGCATGGCGCGGACCTACTACCAGATCGAGCTGTCGGCACGGCAGCTGACGGTTCTCCTCGTGATCATCGCGATGCTGATGGTGGCCGCCTTCGCGCTCGGCTACGCGGCCGCCTGGTCGATGCTGAGAGCGGAAGGCGCACACGGCATGGCAGCGGTTCCGGCGGCGACGACACCGACCGCGACGGCGATTCCCGAGGTCGTCGTTCCGACTGCGACCGCGGAGCCGGCGCTCTCCGTGGCAACGCCGCTTCCCATCGCGGCCACCGCGACGCCGGCTGTGCAACGTCCGGCGCGGCCGACCGCCGTGCCGCCGGCGCGCCCGACGCCAACGGCGCGTCCCGCCGCCACCCCAACGCCGGCCGCCGGCGAGGCGAGGTTCTGGGTGCAGATCCTGGCCGGCAGACGCCGTGACGGCCTGCGGACCGCTCAGCAGCGGCTGGCCAAGCTCGGCTTTCCACCGACCCACCAGAGGGTGGTCCGTTCCCACACCGCGACCGGAAATGTGCTGTACAAGCTCCGCGTTGGACCGTTCCCCGACCGAGAGTCGGCGGAAAGGGTCAAGGTCCGAATGCACGCAGAGGGTTTCCCGGATGCCTGGGTGGTGACGCCGTGAGCTTCGGAGGCTCGGTTCCGGCGGCGCGGCTGCCGGACTGGATCCGAGCTCGCCGGCTGCAGCTGGGCGAGCTTCACGGCATCAAGAGCCGGATGCGCGCCGGCGGTCTCAACACGGTGTGCGAGGAGGCGCGCTGCCCGAACCGCTCGGAGTGCTTCAGCCGCGGCACCGCGACGTTCCTCATCAACGGGCGGACCTGCACCCGCAACTGCGCCTACTGCTCGATCGCGCACGGGCGGCCGGTGGCCCTCGACCCGGGGGAGCCCGACGAGCTGGTGCGGGCGGCGACGGAGATGGGCCTCAAGCACGTTGTCATCACGTCGGTCGACCGCGACGACCTATCGGATGGCGGCGCGGCGGCGTTCGTCGAGTGCATCCGGCGGCTGCGGGACCTGCCGAGCTCGCCGACGGTCGAGGTTCTGACTCCCGATTTTCGCGGCCAGATGAGCGCCGTCGACGCGATCATCGCCGCCCGGCCCGACGTGTACAACCACAACGTCGAGACGGTGCCGCGGCTGTACCGGGAGGTGCGCCGGTCCGGGCGGTACCAGTGGGCGCTCGACGTGCTCGCCAGGGTGGCCGAGAGGGATACCGCAATCTTACGCAAGTCGGGGATGATGGTCGGTCTGGGGGAGGAGCCCGACGAGGTCGTGGCCGTGCTCGAGAACCTTGCCCGGGCCGGCTGCCAGGTGGTGACCATCGGCCAGTACCTGCGGCCGACCACCGCGCAGGTTGCGGTCAAGCGTTACTGGCGGCCCGAGGAGTTCGCCGCGCTCGAGGCCGAAGGAACGCGCCTCGGGCTCGACGTCTTCGCCGGGCCGTTCGTCCGCTCCTCCTACCGCGCCGAGGAGGCGTTCATCAGAGCGCACGGCTCCACGGCATCCGCCGCGGGATAGAAGCCTTGCCGCCCGCCCCGCCCGGGAAGACGGGAAACGGAAAACGGGAAACGCTCCCCCACCCACCCGGAGAACGTGGCCGCAGCGCGCTCCGAAGAATGGTGCGCTCACACGGGCGTACCGTCCTTGATGTTTCTCTGGAGGGCGCTCACTAGGCGCAATCGCTGGCGAGAAACGTCAAGGGGGGTAACCTCGGCCCTTGGCGCTGAGAGTATCGGCCTCACGATTGAGAGAGGCGGCTCGAGCGGCTTCCGGCGGTCGCCACGAAGTCGATCATCCTCACTCGCTGCTTCGCGACCGCCGGAGACGTGAGACGGGCGGTCGCCAAGCGACCGCTCGGCCGCCGGAGCCTCGTAGTAGTTCCCCGATATCGCCCGCTCCGAGGCAGGTGACGACGGGCGGCTGCAGAGCAGGCGTCCGGGCGCCGGATCTACAGAGAATGCCGGGCTCCCTCGGCCCTCAGCCCTGGGAGCATCGGCCTCAAGATTGGAGGTGACGACGGGCGCGTCACCGATCGCCGTCGGGGGTCTTGGGGTCGTTGCGCCGTTTGCCGGGAGACGTGCGGCGGCGCGGAGGATCGACCTCCCGAATCACCGTCTCGACGGCGGCCAGGGCGTCGCGGACGGTGTGGAGGTGGCGCTCGGAGATGGCGTAGAGGTTCTCCTCTGCGGCTTCGTCGGGCGGTGGCCCGAGAAGCTCCACAACGTCGACGTCAAGAGCAGTGGCGAGCCGGGCAAGCGTGAGGATCGTAGGGTTGCCGACGCCGCGCTCGATCTCGCCGACGAACTTGTACGACAGGCCCGCGCGCTCGGCGAGCCGCTCCTGGCTGAGATTTCGCTGGTGGCGCAGGCGGCGCAGCCGGCGCCCTACGCGAACCCGTAGATCGGACAAGGGACCAGTCCTCCGGGCACCGATTATCGCGGGCCGCGGTGAGATGTGAACCACATATGAGTGACTGGAATGCACAGGAAGTAGCACTATAAGTGCTATACTGAGATCGATGCCTGCTTCACCAAAGGCGAGGCCGACAGCTGCGGTGCATCACCTGGTCGATGAGCTGGCCAACGCGCTGCAGATCGTCACGTTGACGAGCGCCCTCGTCGAGCCGACGTTGGAGCAGAACGGCGACGCCGGGCGCGCGAGGGCGCTTGCCGACGGTATCAGGCTCGCGAACGCGGCCCTTGTCCGGCTACGCCGTCTCATCCGCGAGATGGACGTGGGGGACCCCGTGGCCCGCCGGTAGGGCGAGCGCGTCCGGCGCTGGGCCAAGAGGCTCGAAGGCGCTCATTCGGCAGGTTCGGCGGCTCGGACGACCCGCCACAAGGCATGAACGGCCGTTCCAGCTCATGAAGGCCGGCTGCAGCTCATGAGTGGCCGTTACAGCTCATGAGCGCCGCGCGCCCGCATTCTGCGGGCTCCTGTACCATCGTTGAGTGGGCCAAACCCGCGTCAACCTCCGCCACCTGCTCGAGGATATCCGCGACTCCTATCCGTTTGCGGTGCACGAGGCGGTCATCACCGAGCTGGTGGCCAATGCTCTGGACTCGGGCGCCGGGGGGATCAGCATCGAGGTCGCCTTCGACCCGCCGAGGCTGGTCTTCGCCGACGATGGGTCCGGCATGGGGAGGCGGGCGTTCGAGACCTACCACGACATCGCGTCGACCTCGAAGGTGCGCGGGCAGGGGATCGGCTTCGCCGGCGTCGGCGCCAAGCTGTCCCTACTGCTGTGCCGGGAGGTCGTGACCGAGACCGGCCACGGCGGATTTCGCGGCGCCACCCGTTGGTGGCTGGAGTCCGCAAATGTGGCGCCCTGGACCGAGATCGAGTCGCCGGGCCTTCTGAACGGCGCCTCCGGAACGGCGGTAGCCCTGTATCCGCACAGGCTCGACGATCCGTTGCTGGATACCGCCGAGGTGGCGCGCATCATCCGCGACCACTTCGAGAGCCTCCTCGACCCCGACCTCAGTCGCTACCTTTTCCTCTACTACCCCGGAGGGGTGCGCTTCACCATCGATGGCATGGCTCTCACGCCTGCGGCGACGGCGGGAGGCGAATCGCTGACCGGGGAGGTGCGCCGCGGCCGCCACAAGGCGCTCGGGATCGCCAAGCTCACCGTCACCGAGACCGAGCTCGATGAGGAGCGGCGGGGCGTGGGCGTGTCGGTCCTGGGCAAGGTCGTCAAGCGCGGGTGGGAGTGGCTGGGGATCGCACCGGAGCACCCGGAGCTGGTGTCGGGAATCGTCGAGGTTCCCTCCCTGGTGTCCCTTCTGACCACCAACAAGGCCGACTTTCTGCGCGACGGGGCGAGCCTGCAGAAGTTCTACAAGCTCCGCAAACAGGTCCAGGAGACGATCTCCGGGCTTCTTTCGGACCTCGGCGAGCTGCCCGGCCGCAAGGCGCGTCCCCGTGACCTGCGCCCGGTGGAGCGGGAGATGGGGCGCGTGCTCGACCGCCTCCTCGACGGCTTCCCGGAGCTCGAGCCGTTGCTCGAGAGGCGGCGGGGGTGGGAGCAGGCGGCGGCCATGGTGTCCGCGGGTCAGGGGGAGGGTGGGGTGGACGAGGCCATCGCACCCGAGCAGAGCCCGCTGCCCGGCCTCGAGCCCGGTGCCGGAGAGGGCCCGGAGATGCCCCCGACGACGGGTCCGGAGACGACCGCGGATCCGTCGGCGGAGGGTGACGCCGGCGCCGCCGAGCGGGCCGTGCGCCGCCGCAAGCCGGGGCTGAGGCTGGCGTGGGTCGATGAGCCCTCGAGGAGAGAGGAGATGTCGTGGCTGGAGGGCGGTGTGCTGGCCCTCAACCGCGCCCATCCGGCGCAGGCGCGGGTGCGGGGGCCGGCCGCCGAGCGGCTGTGGGCGGTTACCGCCATCGCCACCGCTCTCGCCCACGAGCTGGGTCCTGGTCACAACCCGCTGGAGTTCGTCTCCCGCTTTCTGGCGGCGTGGGGCGACCGCGGGCGTCCTACCGAGTCACCTGCTGTCGAGTGAGAGCCGGCCGCCGTGACGTCTCCGAGCGAGGATGACGAGCGGTTGTGATCACCCGTCCTGCTCCGGCTCCAAGGGAACCGGTACGCCGATGGCGCGCAGCACCCCCCGCTCGACTGCCGACATCCGGCGACGTGTGAGCGGGGGACCGAGGGGCTCCGGGAGGATTCGGTCTTTGCGCAGGGTGGTGATCTGCTCGCACTTCACCACCGACGCCCGCGGGAGGCCGCCCTCGCTCTTTGAGAGCCGAACGTGCCATGGGCCTTCGTGCAGCACGGACGAGACCGGGACCACGATGACGTCGCTCGCGAGAGCATTGCGTGTCTCGGGGGATACGACTAGGACCGGACGTCGCTTGTCTCCGGGGAGGCGCGCCCAATAGAACCGTCCCCGGGCAAGGGGCGTCATCCCGGCTCCCCGTCCTCGCGCGCGGGTTCGTCCCCGTATCTCTGAGGCTCGCTTTCGGCAACCGCAGCGAACTCGTCGCTGGCGAAGGTCGCCCACTCCTCGTCCTCGAGCCGTTCCTCCCGGCTCCGGGCCTCGTAGTAGGCAACAGTCTCTTGATCAAGCCGTTGCTCCTCGCGCACACGCGAGCCGAGCCGCAGCCAGGCCTCGATCACACCGCTGCGGGTGCTGCCCGGGGAGCGCACCACCTCGCGATCCACAGCCGCGAGCAGCTCACGGGAAAGGGTCACGCTGAGCTTGGCTTTGGTAGTAGAGCTCGGCATACCTTTTATCCTCCCATTCATCCTACCACACGGACGCACAGAGTCGATACGTGACAACCGCCGATCACGTGACGGAGTGACGGAGACCCCCGCCCACCCGGAGAGGAAAGAGGAAAGAAGTTAGAACAAAGGACCCCTACCCGCTCGGAGAACCCACCTGTAGCGCGCTCCAGAGAATGATGCGTTCGACGGGGCGTGCCATGCTTCGATGGTTTTCCTGGAGCGCGGTCACATGGCCGACCCGGTCGGGGGAAAACCTCGAGCTTGGCAACCCGCGGGAAGAGAGATCGGCCGTGTGGCTTCAGCTGCGATGGAGGCGCCTCGTTGCCTGCCCGGAGCGGGCCGTGAGAGCGATGTACCGCTGGAGATCCTTGCCCGCTCCGGGGCAGGCGACGGCGGGCGTCTGCAGAGCAGACGTCCGGGCGCCGGAGGTCCAGGGCTTCTCGAGGTCCGCCCGGGCCTCCGGCTTACTCTTCCTCCATACGCACGGAGACGACCTTGGAGACGCCCGCCTCCTCCATGGTGACGCCGTAGAGGATGTTGGCCCGGGTCATGGTGCGGCGGTTGTGGGTGATGAGCACGAACTGGGTGTGCTCGGTCATGTCGCGCACCAGGTCGGCCAGGCGCTCGACGTTGGCGTCGTCGAGCGGGGCGTCGACCTCGTCGAGAATACAGACCGGCGACGGCTTGACGCGGAACAGGGCGATCAGCAGGGACAGGGCGGTGAGCGCCTTCTCGCCGCCCGACAGCAGCTGCACCGACTGGTTCTTCTTGCCCGGCGGCTGGGCCGAGATCAGGATCCCTGACTCCAGCGGGTCGTCCTCGTCGGCGAGGTCGAGGCGCGCGGTGCCGCCGCCGAACAGGTAGCAGAAGGTCTCCCCGAACACCGTGTTGACCGCGACGAAGGTGTCGACGAAGCGCTCCATGCAGGTGGCGTCGATCTCGCGAATGGTGGCCCCGAGGGAACGCAGGGAGCTCACCAGATCCTCGCGCTGCCCGTGCAGGAACGCCGAGCGCTCGCCGAGCTCCTCCGTTTCCTGGACCGCGAGCAGGTTGACCGGGCCGAGGCGCTCGAGACGGGCGCGCAGGTCCTCCACCTTCGAGCGCAGGGTGGGCTCGTCGGCATCGTCGGCGTGAGCGGTTTCGAGCAGTGCCTGCAACGTCTCTCCGAGCTCGGCGGCAGCGGTCTCGTGGATCTGCTCCCACTCGGCGTCGAGTCGAGTCCGCTCGACGTCGAGCTCGTGCAGCCTGGCACGCACGGTCTCGTGCTCCGAACGGCGGCGCCCGACCTCCTTTTCCAGCCGTGCGACTCGTGCGACCGTCGCCTCGACCTTGGATGCGAGGTGGCGCTCCTGGTTCTTGGCGGCCGCGAGCAGCCCTTGCTCCTCAGCCAGCCGTGCGCGCGAGGAGACGATCTCACCCTCGGTGTCGGAGAGCTTCGCTTCGAGCCGAGCGATCTCCTCGGCAAATGATGCCAGGCGGGCGTCGATCTCCAGTTGCTCGTCGCTGAGCCGTCCGCGGTCGGCGCCTGCGGCCTCGACCCGCTCGCGGGCCAGGCGCTCTTCCGCTCGCCAGCGGTCGAGCTCGCGCACTGCTTCGCCGGCTTCGTGCCGCTTCGTATCAACCTGTTCGGAAGCGCGGTCAACGGCCGCCTCGAGCTCGCTGCTCCGTTTCTCGAGGCGCTCTACCTCGGCCTCCAGCTGATCCCTGCGAGCGGTGGCGGCCTCCTGGTCCGAGGTGTTGCGGCCGGCTTCGGACTCGAGAGCCTCCAGCTCATGCTCCAGCCGCTGCAGCTCCTCGGCCAGTGCCTGCTCGACGGCGGCCGCGCGTGCCCGCACCTGCTCGGCGGCGACCAGTGACTGCGCCACGGCGTCGGCTTCCTGGTCGAGAGAGGCGGCCTCGTCCTTCAGCCGTGTCTGGCGGGCACGTTCTTCGTCTGCTTCGGCGCCCAGTGACGCAATCTCCGCTGTCAGCGTCTCCTTGTCCTCGCGCAGGGCGAGGAAGCCCTTGAGCCGGCTGCCTCCGGTCTCCGGCTCTACCGAGCGGCCCCTGAAAAGGGTGCCGTTGGGAGCCAGGAAGACGGCTTCGGGGTGGGCCTCCGCGAGCCGCCGCGCCGCCTGCGCATCACGGCAGCGGTAGGCCGGCGGCAGCACCCTCATGAGCCAGCCACGCTCCTCGTCCGGGATTCCGGCCAGCGGCAGCAACGGCTGTGCGTCGGCAATCTCGACCTCGGCGGGCGCTGCGGGCGGATCGGCGGCGAGAACCAGACGCAGGCGCGCCTCGAGAGCCCGCGCCCGTTCAAGCACCTCCTCGGGCAGGTCGGCGAGGCGGAGGACAGGGAGCTGGAGACGTTCCCGCCACACACGGTCGAGCAGCTGGGCCGCACCCGGCTCCGGCTGCAGGTAGTCGCTGACCTGCCCGGCGAGCGCCTCGTCCGGGATGACGGCATCGATCTGCTCGAGCACGGCGGTGTGCCGGGCGAGCTCACGGTCGATCCCGGCGAGCCGGTGCCGGGCTTCCCAGGCACGGTGGCCCAGGTCCTCGGCAGCGGCTCCGGCCGCACTCGCGGCTTCGGCGATCTCGGACCTTCGGTGGGCGAAGTCGTCCCGCTGCAGTGCCAGCTCGGCAGCCGCTGTCGCCGCTTCCGAGCTCTCGGCGCGCGCCGTTGCCAGGCGCTCGCGAACCTCGGAACGGCGCGACAGCTGGCGCTCGTTCTCCTGCTCGAGCTGTCGTTTGGCGTAGGCCAGACGGTCCTGCTCACGCTCCAGGTCGCGGACGCGGTTGCGGCTCGAGGTGAGAGCGGAGATGACCCGCAGCAGCTCCTGACGGCTTCCCTCGGCAGTCGCTTCCGCAGAGGCGAGGGCCTCCCGCAGCTCCTTCTCGGAAAGGGCTGCCGCCTCTCGGCGCTTTTCGACATCCGCCAGCGCCGTCCCCAGCGAGTCGAGTCTCGATCCCGCCTCGACCAGGCTCTCGGCGAGGGTCTGTCGCGAGTCCCCGAGGCTCTTGGCCTGGTTGCGCGACCTTTCGAGCGACGTTCGCAGGCTGTCGAGGAGATCCGCGGAACGTTCGAGGAAGGTCTCCAGCCGCTCTCGGGAGGTCAGCAGAGTGGCCACCTCGGCGCGGGCCTTTTCGACCTCGACCCTCTCCTGGT
Organism: Acidobacteriota bacterium; assembly: GCA_022340775.1. Taxonomy (GTDB): domain Bacteria; phylum Acidobacteriota; class Thermoanaerobaculia; order Thermoanaerobaculales; family Sulfomarinibacteraceae; genus JAJDNH01. Next base: position 4,448 of record JAJDNH010000181.1, on the reverse strand, counting down.
CGAGCTGCCGGCGGGCAGTGGCGAGATCGGCCTCCGCACCGGCCAGGCCCGACGCCGACGACGCGGTCGCGTCCTCGACCTCGATCCTGTCCGCTCGGAGCCGGTTCCTTTGCGCATCGAGGCGGTGGGTCTTGAAGGTGAGCAGGGCCCTCAGGGCGTCGCGCAGCTCGGCCTCGATGCGGGTGTAACGCTCGGCCTGCTTGGACTGGCGCTTCAGCTGTCTCAGCGACCGGTCCACCTCACTGATCACGTCGTCCAAGCGCTGCAGGTTCTGGCGCGTGTGCTCGAGCTTGAGCTCGGCGTCGTGCTTGTGAACCTTGTAGCGCGTGATCCCGGCCGCCTCCTCGAGCAGGATGCGGCGGTCCGTCGGACGCGCCGTCAGCACCTGGCTGACGCGGTCCTGGCCGATGATGGCGTAGCTTCGGGTTCCCAGCCCGACGCCAAGGAGCTCGTCGATGACGTCCTTCAGGCGGACCGTCTTGCCGTTGAGCCGGTACTCGGATGGCCCGCTGCGGAGCACGCGGCGGCTGATGTCCAGGCGTCCCTCGGTGGCCTCCCAGCGTCCATCGTCGCTCGACAACGTGAGCACGGCTTCCGCAGCACCCGCCGGTTGTCGGCGGCTGGTTCCCGAGAACACGAGGTCGGCCATTGTCTTGAGGCGAAGCAGCGAAGGGCTTTGCTCGCCCAGCGCCCACAGGATCGCGTCGACAATGTTCGACTTACCGCAGCCGTTGGGTCCAATGATGGCCGTGATGTTCTCCGGGAAGGAGAGCTTGACACCGTCGGCAAAGGACTTGAAGCCGGTGAGCTGGAGCGAGTCAAGGCGGATGCGTCCCATCGGGCTGGGCAACGGTAGCAAACCCGATGTAGAGAGGAAAGGGGAGCGCTTCGGCTGTGTGGCTGCGGTCACAGCTCGAGATCGACCCGGTTGTCCGGGCCTTCCCACACGGAGACCGAGATCAAGGTGCCGCCCAGCTCGTTGATCCGTGGTGCCAGGATCTCGGCCAGGACCTCGGCCAGACGTTCGGCCGACGGGGTCGGCGAGCCGATGCGGGGATGCCGGCTCAGGTCGCGGTTCTCGAGCGGTGCGACGGCCTCGTCGAGCAGCTGGTGGAGGGCGTGAAAGTCGAGTGAGTAGCCTTCCCGGTTCAGGCGGTCGGCGGCGGCCCGCACGGCCACCTTCCACAGGTGGGTGTGGGGCTCCTCCGGGCTGCCCAGGTAGCTGGCCAGGGCGTGGCGGGCGGTGAAATCCGCGCTGGCATGAATGACCCAGCGGCTCATGACACCCTCGTGGGGGCCTGGGCAACGCGCTCGCGGGCGCGCAGCACCACCCTCTCGCGCGCCACCCGGACGACGGGGATCTCCGCCTCCGGTACCCCGATGGCCGCCAGCAGGTCATGGACGGAGGGCGTCGGCCCCTCGTCCTGTCGCAGGTTGAGCTCGACCCTGAGCATCCCGGTAGAGAGTGGAACCCAGGAACGAATTCCGCCTCGCACCGGTTCCGGCACCGCGTCCGTGCGCTCCGGGCAAGAGCCGCCCAGCGGCCCGATCCGGTAGCGGGCCGTTGCGGCGAGCTTGCCCAGGGACGGCGCGCCCGGCAGCAGGTCGCGAGCTTCCAGCAGCTGCAGGCCTTCTGGGAGGCGGAGGTTCGCCGCCTCGAGGTGGCCCTGCCGCAGGGGCGCGGTGCAATCGACGTCGAACGCCTCGGCCAGGCCCTCGTAGCCGACCGGCAGGGCCGGGCCCATCGAGAGCCGGATGTGCGGATTGAAGCCTTCCGTGAAACGTGCCGGTGCACGGATGGCGCGGAGCGAGCGCTCGAGCGTGTCCATCACCTGACGGTGCGACAGGAACCGTGCGTCACCGGTCTTCGAGAACGCGACCCGGTAGCGGCGGTGCACCGGCTCCTGTGGCGGCCCAGCCGGACGGGTCGAGGTTCGGGGCTCGGCGTGCCGGCGGTAGGCGGGTGCCGCCGGCAGCCATTCGGCTTCTGCCGGTTCACTCAGGACCGGGAGTGAGCGTGGCGCCAGCCGGGTGTCCGCTCCGTCGCCGGGGATGCCGCAGCGGTAGCAGTGCCCCCACTTGCAATCCTCTGTCTCGATCTCGCGCAGGGCGCGGCGCATCTCAGCGCGGAGGAATCCCTTGCGGACCCCGGCATCGATGATGTCCCACGGCAGCGGGGCCCGCGGATCGCGAGCGCCGAGCTCGGCGGCGAGATCGATGCGGGTGTCCACGATCGCTCGTCTCCACGCCTCGAGATTGAGCTGGTCGCTCCAGCCGTCGAACACGGCACCGAGGTCGAAGGCGTGGGCGATCGTCGCGGCGAGCCGCCGGTCGCCTCTCGAAAGCAGCGCCTCGAGTGCCGACTCCTCGGGCTCGTTCCAGGTCAGCCGGGCGCCGCGGATCCTACGGAAGCGCTCCCTGAGGAACCGGATCCTGCGACCGAGCTCGTCCACGCCGCAGAACGCCTCCCACTGGAACGGGGTCCACGCCTTCGGTACGAAGCAACCGACTGATACCTTGATCTCCACCCGTCGGCCGCGGATGCGCCGCCCAGCCGCCACCAGGTCCGCCGCCAGCTGCGCCAGCTCGGCCAGATCGGCGTCGGTCTCGGTCGGCAGGCCGATCATGGAGTACACCTTGATGAGGTTCCAGCCCTTGGCGAACGCGGCTTCGGCGGCGCGAACCATGTCGGCGTTGGTGAAGGTCTTGTTGATGACCCGGCGGAGACGGTCGGATCCGGTCTCGGGCGCGAACGTGAAACCCGACTTGCGGACGCGTGAGACCGCCTCGGCCAGACCGACCGAGAAGGCGTCGGCACGCAGGCTGGGAAGGCTGAGCGACACGCGGCGCTCGGCCAGCGTCTCTGCCAGCCGCCCGACCAGCGGTTCGACCTGTGAGTAGTCGGCCGTCGACAGGCTGAGCAGCCCGATCTGCTCGAAACCTGTCTCCTCGGCCTGGCGTTCCATCCGCTCGGCAACGACCGCCGGATCATGCTCGCGTACCGGGCGGTACCAGTAACCTGCCTGACAAAACCGGCATCCCTGGGTGCAGCCGCGCATGATCTCCATGCCGAGGCGGTCCTGGACGACCTCGGCGAACGGTACGATCGGGCTCTCCGGCTGGTCGGCGGGGTCGAGGTTGTCAACCCACGCGCGCTTCACCACCGTCGGTGCAGCCGGATCGGCGACGCTCCATCCGCCCGCCTGGTCACCGTCCGGCTGCCGCCAGCCGTACAGCTGCGGCACGTAGACGCCGGGGACCGACGCCAGCCGCCGTAGCAGGTCGAGGCGTGGAATGCCCTCGGTGCGCGCGTCGCGGACGACATCGAGGATGGCGTCGAGGCCGGCCTCGCCGTCGCCGATGAGCAGCGCGTCGAAGAAGTCGGCGACCGGCTCGGGGTTGGCGGTGCAAGGCCCGCCACCGAGGATGAGCGGCTCGGCCTGGCGACGGTCGCTGGCCCAGCGGGTGATGCCGGCGAGCTCCAGCAGGTAGGGGATGTTGATGTAGTTGAGCTCGGACTGGAGGGTGATCCCGACGACCTCGAACCGCGAGACGGGTGTGTACGACTCCAGGGTGTACAGGGGCAGGCGCCGCTCCCGCATGATCGACGCCATGTCCGGCCATGGCGCGTACGTTCGCTCGGCCACGGCGTCCGGGCGCCGGTTGATTAGGTGGTAGAGGATTCGCGAGCCCTGGTGCGACATGCCGATCTCGTAGGCATCGGGGAAGGCGAGCGCGACGTGCAGCGGCACCGCGTCCCACTCCTTGCGCGTCAGGTTGCGCTCCAGGCCAAGGTAGCGCGCCGGCTTGCGCACCCGCGGCAGGATCTCATCCAGCGCCGTGCGGATGCTTGCCGGCGGCTCGTGGCGTGATTGCATCGCGGTCTCCCCCCCCTCGGGATCCTCGGATTCTACTGTATCAGGCGTTCCAGGGCCTCCAGTATTCCAGCGCCAGCGGCGTCACGCGCGAGGCTGATCCCCAATACGGCAGATCCGCGGCCTGCGGCCGCACCCCTCGGGGGCGGTCAGCCCGTTCTCGAGGAGGACCTCGGCCCGGCCCTCCCGCCCCGAGGGCTCGCTGCGCTCGGATCTGCCTACTGGGTCAACTGGTGGAGTAGGCGGCCCCCCTCCCCTTTGAGAGAAGAGGGATCGCGCAGGAGCGCCCTCTCGCCCCCCGCCGCTGCGCTCGCTTCGTCGTCGCGACCACGAGGTCAGCGACTCCTCGCTCGCTTGCGGCGAGGCGTGAGGCGAACGCCCTGCGCGATCCTGCTTCAATAGGCGTCACGTGACCGCATGTCCCGTGCGGGCGCTGCCCGCAGCCCGCTGCGCGGGCCGGCGGGTCGGGGACGAATCGGCGCGTCGGCTCACGGCTGCACCCGCCGAAGACGGCGGGGGAACCGTACTCGGAGACTTACCCTCTTCCGACATCGGGCCAAGCCTCCTGCGCCC